>CAIKXM010000017.1 GCA_903831405.1 uncultured bacterium | reverse complement strand
TTGTATTAAGCTCCCTTGCTAATATTAATGCCGTTTTCCCTCTGGGTTGCTGAGCAAGATTAGCATTACGGGCAAGCAGTAACGCTACCTTATTTGGTAGTCCTGCATAGATTGCTTTTATTAATGGTGTATAACCATCATTATCTTGAGTGTTGATATCGGCGCCATTATCGAGTAAAAATTTTGTTACACCTAAAGACTGGTTGCCGATCGCAAGCATTAATGCAGTTTCGCCATCATCAGCTTTCATAGAAATATCAGCGCCATGAGCGATAAGTAATTTCATTTTTTCGATTAACGGTGGAAGGGGTTCATCCAGCCTTCTTTCTGCTGCTTTATATACGTCTTCAACTATTGCCGCTTGCATTAAGGCAGTTTCGCCGTCTTTATTTTTTTGATTAATTGCAGGGTGTCTGCTTAATAGATATTTTAATATTTCCATCGATTGAGGCTTATGGCTTGTTACTGCAAGCATAAGAGGCGTATCGCCTTCAATGTTTGTTGTATTGATTTCAGCACCTTGATTAATTGCTGCTATTGCTTCGGCTATATTGCCTGCTTTGACAGCGCCAAGTAATTTTTTATGCAATAAAAGATTTTGGGTAACGGTTGCATTGAAAAAGTTGTTGCTTTCCCTCATTGCTTGTACTGGTGTTGCAGCGAAACAAAACATACACAGTGTTATAAAAATTTTATTTTTAATGTTCATAATTTTCCCCCTTTTAATCTTATTGTTGATGTGCTTTGGGCTATCTTGCACGAGCTTGCAGGATCAAATCTTTTATTTCTTGATCTTGTGCTATTTCGAGAGCTGTTCTGCCGTAATTGTCTCTAACAGTAGTATCAGCACCACTTTCAATAAGAATTTGTACGATATCTCTTTTATTTTCCCATGCGGCAAGCATTAATGCTGTTCTGCCATATCTATCTCTTATGTTGAGATCGGCATGTTTATTGATGAGTATTTTAACGATATCTCTTTCGCCCTTATATGCAGCGAGCATTAATGCGGTTCTTCCAAAACTGTTTGTAGCGTTTATATTAGTAGTTCTTTGTTCAACAAGGTTTGCTACTGATTCTTTGTCTCCTTGTCATGCAGCGATTATCAGTGAATTATCTGGTCTGTCGAGTTTTCTAACTGCGTGTATGGTTGTTATGGATATACTGAGGATAAGCATTATTGCTATATATTTTATATATGTTTTCATATTGTTTTTTTCTTTCATTATAATTTTTAATAGTAATCACATTTTCTTTGTATTATGTGCTGCCATTGTAATTTCTATCGCATGGATAGCTAGCGTCTTTATTATTTAGCACCTTTAGCTAATAGTAATTTTACTAATTCTGGATTTCCTCCACCTACTGCTGCCCTTAATACGGTACGACCACTGTTATCTTTAGCGGTTATGTCAGCGCCCTTATTGAGTAGTAATTTTGCTATTTCTACATGTCCATTAGCGGCTGCGAATATTAATGCTGTCCCACCGTTAAAAGTTTCATCTTTAGCATTAACATTAACACCATTGTCTAGTAATAATGTAACCATTCCTATGTTGTTAAACATGATGGCATCCATTAATGCGGTGCTACCAAAGTCGGCTTTAGTATTGATGTCAGCACCTTCATTAATAGCTTGCTTTGCGGCTGCTATATCTTTATTTTTTACAGCAGCACGCAGTGATTTGTCTGCTCTAGATACTCCTAATAATTGCATTGATGGCAGGCTGAGTATGCACAGTGTTATCATAAGATATTTTATGTTCATAATTTTTCCCTTTTTCATTTTTTTTATTGTAATTAACTCTACTTTGTTTTACCTCTTAAGATTGTACATAAAGAGACGATCATCTTTTGATTGCTATCACAGGTTATTGGTATTTTTTTTCCAATTTTAATCTGTGATAGCAATCTATTTTTATGCAATTAAAGCACAGTAAAACAGTGTTATTCTACGTATACTTCATCATCATAATCTGGTGTTGTGTAATCATTGTCAGATTCATACACCGTTGTTGAGTTGCTATAATATGGGTATCCTAGACCGAGGCCAAGGCCAAGACCTGCTGCACCATATCCCCATCCACCATAACCACCACGACCATAATGGCCGCCGTGACCACCATGACCACCGTGTCCACCACCACCGTGTCCACCGCGACCACCGCCGCCATGACCGCCACCATGTCCACCGCCGCCACGGGCGAGGATTTGGGCGCTACCAAATATGGTTAATAAAAGAGTGATTGCAATAATCATATAACGATTCATACGGATCTCCTTTTTGTTGAATGTTAAAAAAATAGTTATTTTTTTGTTATTTCTTGTGTTGTTTTGTGTTCTGGCATTGTTTTACGTACAGATTTTTCGTGTTGTTTTTCTTTGCTTGCACGTACTTGCCTTCTCAAAAGCGCATTCTCTTCTTCGAGAGCAGTTCTACGCTCATCACTTTCATCATAATTATCGCTATAGTAATAATCATCTCTATAATAGCGAGGGTAATGACGACCATAGTAATAACCATCATCGTAATAGTTATGACGATTTGCAGCACTGACAACTGAACCCAGGGCAAGGCCGCCCAAAATGCCGCCGGCTATGGCGCCGCCATGTCTAGCTTGTAGATTGCTCTGACCTATGCATAGCAGGGTTAATAAGCTAATGCTTAGAATTTTTAGACTTTTCATACACATCTCCTTTTTCGTTTTGGTTAAAATAAAATTATTCTTTATTTACGCTCTACGCTTGTCTCTCTTCCATCGCCATATATTGTTACGATAATATGATCATTGCCTTGAGGTATTGCGACAGTTCCCTTAATAGGTTTTGTAATGTCTATATCAAAATCGACTTGTTTAACATCGCATAGGCCCCAACTTGAATCGTATAATTTCATAAAGATATCGCCTGAGTTATCAGGTTTTGTATTTATCTTAGCTTCCAGGCTAGATTTTATTGGTAAGTTTTTTACATCTGAACATACCCATGATGGATCTTTTGCGTATATATCTAAAGAACCAATTTTGTCTCGATATGGAACGCCTCCACTTACATATACATATTTTGGTATTTGTGTAAAAAATTCTTTGTATTGCACTGTAAGCTGTGCTGCTTGCATTGATGCAAAAGATACACAAAAGAGCAAGCTCAATGCTGTTATATATTTATTCATATTTTTCCCCTCTTTTAATTAACAGATTTATTGCAGGTTATTTCTCAGCAATTATACATGGCGTACATTGCTATGGTGGCGGTAATCAGGGCGTCGATACTCTCTTGGATAATATCCATCACGCTCGTATCCATCGCGATAATAACTGTCACGATAAGATCCAGAATCGTAATAACCATAAGGGTAATATCCGTCATAATACCTGTTGGAATAGACATCAAATGGGTCTACTACGTCATCTACGACATTGGCAGCGGTGCCAATAGTTCCGCCAACAACATCACCTACCAAGTCACCAAGGCCTGCTTGTAGCTGGCTTTGGCTCATACACAATACAGCAAGCAAACTAATGCTTAGAATCTTTAGACTTTTCATACTCATCTCCTCTTTCGTTTTGTTTATATACGCTCAACACACTCAATTCTTTTTATTATTTTTTCTCTACACGTCTTTTTCTTTATATTTCTCTACTTTCTCTATATCTCTCTTCATATTTATTCTTTGTCTTTCTTTTTTAACTATCTCTTTTTTTATATTTCTTCTTTAATTTCTTGATTTTCATAATCTCAGCGATTTCTTTTCTTTTTAAACTCAGCTGTCTCACTGTTTTACGTTTTATGCTAAAGTCAGTACACTGAGAAGCAGTAAACATCTTTTTATTATTAGTACTAATATTAATTTACAGGTAGTAAATAATAAAAAGCAAGAGTTTGATAAAAAATACAACCAACTCTTTCTTGTTGTCTATTTTGTATGGACATGTATAGATGCAGTAGTAGGTTGTTTTGTTGCATATATATTGTTTGTGAAAAATATACACAAAAGTAGTAAAAATGGTTGTGTAAAAAATAAAAAAGACGGTTGTATAAAAATTTTTGTAAACACTATTTTGTTTATATGAGGTACCGATGCCTGGTATAAAAAGCATTCATTTTATTGGAATTGGCGGTATTGGTATGAGCGCTCTTGCTCAGCTCTATGCTCATAAGGGGTATGATATATCTGGTTGCGATACCACTATTGATACACAAGCATGCGATCTTGTACGCAATGCTGGTGGTCGAGTATATCAGGGCAATGGAGGAGAGCAATGTTACAGCGAGTCTCCTGATATTGTGGTGTATTCAACGGCTATAGCAAAAGATTCGCCCGAGATAGCTTTTTTTACCAAAAAAAATATTCCCTGTATTCATAGATCCGAGCTTCTTGCACAATTAACCCGTGAGCACAAAACGATAGCGGTAAGCGGATCTCATGGTAAGACGACAACCTCTGCGCTTATAGCACATATATTGTGGAAAAGTAATTTTGACCCTAGTGCTATGATTGGTGGACTAGTACCATCTTTTAGTTCTAATGTGCTGCATGGAAAAAGTGATTTGTTTGTTAGCGAGGCTGACGAGAGTGATCGTTCTTTTGAGCGATTAACATCGCAGTATGCAGTTGTTACTAATATTGATAGAGAACACGTTGATGTGTATACAACAGAAGAAATTGCCTATCAAGCTTTTGATAACTTTGTACATGCAATGGCGCCAGATGGCACACTGTTTTTGAATGCTGCTGATAGCGGTGTCCAAAAATGGGTTGAAAATAGTGACCAAACAGGGCATAAAAAGATTGTCTGGTTTGGCTACAAGAGTTGTTGCAGAGTTCCAGATATAGAGCTTGTTAATGCACGCTGGGATGGCTTGCAATGGCGCTTTGATCTGATTGATCATGCAACAGGTAAGCAATATGATAAATTTTCGATTCGTATCTTTGGCGAGCATATGCTCAACAATGTTGTTGTTGCGTGTGCAGTATGCCTGCAAATTGGGGTAAGCGTTGAGCAATTACGAGAATCTCTTAAGAGTTTTGAGACAGTCGACAGGCGTTTTACCATTCGTGGCAGTTATCATGGAGTAGCTATTGTAGATGATTATGGCCATCATCCAACCGAGATAGCTGCAGCGCTCGAAACTGTGGCAAAGTTTGCAGGTATTGGCCATCGAGTGCTGGTGTTTTTTCAGCCGCATCGATATACACGAACGGCGTATTTGTGGAATGATTTTGTAGAGGTATTTGCAAAATTGCCCCCATCAATTTGCGTCGCAATAACTGATATTTATGCTGCAAGCGAGGAGCCGATAGAGAATATAAACGCTCGCAATCTAGTAGAAGAAATTAAGAAAAAGCGAAACGATGGTTGTTGCTTTTATATTCCATTTGCAGAGTTTGATGAGCAGATGCATACCTGTATTGATACCATGGTGGCAGAAAAAGACGTTGTACTATTTTTGGGCGCTGGCAAGATAGATGAATATATTAAGGCGCTCGAGCTTTTTTAGTTAGAAGCAGGGGAAGCGTATTTTTACGGAGTAAAATATTTTTTTTTAAAACAAAGTAATTTTCAATTTTTTTAGAGGGTTTTTATGAATTTTCGTGATTTTATATCGGCTTTTTTGCTGGTACTTTTTGCAACAGTCGTTGTACAGTATTTTATGCATTCTTTTTTCCCTGGTACATATAAAAAGCTGCCAACTGATATCAAGTCTGGCCAATCAGTACAAGTTGCTATGCAGGACTTAACAAGACCGTTGAATGGTGATGTTGATTTTTATGATGTACAGGTTGGTAAAGACGCTTTAGCGTATCAAACAACAGTGACAAATTATGCACAAGGCAGTGCATCATTCTCAGCGTATGGAGCAACACTGCAGTCACATAAAGACCTGGTACGCTCGCCCAAGGGAAAACTTATCAATACTCTTTCATTTACGACGGTAGATGAAAAACAACCACAAGAACAGCGTGCATTTTTGGTAGCAATTGATAAGCAGACACCATTGGCTTTTGAACAAATAAAAAACAGTGAACACGACAGTGGAACAACCCTTGTATATCGATCAGCTTCTCCGCAGGCAGTGATCGAGAAAGAGTTTTTGATATACAAAGATCAAAACCGTATCGATCTTACCCTTACCATAGATCCTCGTGAAGGTGCACAGAACGGTCTACGTCCTCGTATCTTTTTGCCAGGACTACTTTTTGAAGATGCTGCAAATGGTACAATTGATGATATGGTTATGAGCGGCTTTGTTTATTCAGATAATGGATCAGTGGTAAAAAAAACTATCGATGAGTTGAATGATCAGGCATGGGCTCAGCCAACGCTATTTGGCGTCGAAAGTCGTTATGGCGTACACACATTGATTGCTGATACCAATAAATTTGCAACGCGTGGTTTCTTTATAGCGCAAGCTGCAAAATCAATCACAGCGGTGATAGAAGGTCCGCTGGTACACGAAAAAACAACGTGGAAAATGTCATTTTATTGTGGACCAAAAGAGCAGCATAGCATGGTAATGGTTGACGCTCGTCTTGAGCAGTTGCTCAAGTATGGTTGGTTTGCCTGGTTGTCACGTGGACTTGTATATGTTCTAAAAAGTTTCTACGATATTTTTGGTAATTTTGGTTGGGCGATTATCTTCTTTGCATTGTTATTACGCTTGATTCTTTTGCCGCTTACTATTAAGGGCGACCGGGTACAGCTGCGCAATCAAAAGCGTCAAGCAGATCTTGAACGCAAAGTAAAATACTTGTCAGAAAAATATCGTGATGATCGCGAAGCTCTTGCAAAAGCTAAGAACGAAGCATATCAAGAGTTTGGTGCTGGATCAGACATGCTTGTTGGTATGTTGCCGAATATTATTATGCTTGTGGTATTTACGACATTGCAAAAAGTTCTCTCATATTCTCCGTATTTGTACAAAGCGCCATTCTTGCTATTTTATACCGATTTGTCAGCAGCAGATCCTTATTATGTTCTGCCTATGATGATGGGATTGTTTGTTCTTGTTAATGCGTTTACTATCAAAAGCAATAGAATGCGCCTTTTCTTGATTTTTGCCGGACTGCTATCAATGGGCCTGCTTGCAAAGTTCTCTGCAGGTGCATTATTGTTCTTGGTGGTATACCAGGGAATACAGACAATACAGTCGTTCTTTGTAAAAAAATATTGCAGCATTAAGTAGGATTTTTTCATTCGTGGATATCAGAATACCAAGCATGCAGCGCCTGACGCGCTTGCTCCAACAAATACCGTACCTTGCATCACGCAATGTGCACAAGGTTGCAGAGTTTCTCCTTACGATGTCTACAGACAAGCGTGAGGCGTTCTTGGCTGCACTACAGGGCACCTGTGCGCAAGTTGAACTGTGCCGAGAGTGTTATTGTTGGAAGGAGAAGAGCGAGGGTTGTGCACTATGTCAGGATGCGACACGGCATAAGAATATTATCTGTGTGATTGAGAGTTGGGGTGATGTGTGTGCGATAGAGCGTAGTTCAGCATATCGTGGAGTCTATCATGTGCTTGGCGGACTACTCTCACCACTTGATGGTATTGGGCCCGAGGATATTTATCTGCGACAGCTTGTTGAGCGTGTTGGCAGCATAGAGGGTAGAATCGAAATTATTTTGGCCTTTAATCAAACGCCCGAGGGCGAAGCTACCGGTGCGTATGTATCACATATGCTCAAGAGCAGAGAGAGTGTTACATTGAGCTGTCTTGCACGTGGTTTGCCGGTTGGATCTTCTCTGGAATATATGGATCGATTGACGTTGCACAAAGCATTGGTTGAGCGACGAGTATATTAAAGATTTATAAATTATTATGTGAGTAATAAAAAAGAGGGCTTAGAAACAATCTAAGCCCTCTTTTGCTGCTATATACTTGAGAATATTTATAAAATCTTGTTAAAGAGTGCAAGCAATCCTGCGGTAACTACTAATCCAATAGATATTGATAGCATGCATATATTTGGTGTGGTGAAATTGTGCAGTGCAAGATATCCAGCACATAAGAATCCTGATAGCGCGCCAACAATAGGTGCAGCTGCATACGGAATCATGGTTTTGATGTGCAGCAAGGGATCGATCTTGGTGCTGGTAGAGGCAAGGATAACTAGGTCATGGAACGGCGAGAGGTGTCCGCCGGCAACTGAGCCCGATATAATGCTACCAAGCGCGGGAAGTAATAATGCATTAAAGTTTGCAATAAGTGCAATGTGCGCTGTTTGAATAACAAGGGGTATTGCGAGTGGGGTGAGAATCATAAGAGTTCCCCATGAAGTACCTGTTGATGCTGATATGATCAGTGCTATCAAAAATAGTATTGCTGGGATTAAGAATAGCGGTAAACCTTTCAAAAGCGCTGCGGCAACAACATCGCCCGTGTGTAATTGTACATTAATGATATCGCTAAATATCCAAGCAAGGAGTAATACGCTTATTGGTGCAAGCATTTCGCAAAAACCACAGAGGGCTTGGTTTGCAATATTTTTAATTGACATAATGGCATGTGAACTCAAATAAATACTGGTAACAATACAAGCAATCAAACTTGCGGTGAACAGTGATATCAGTGGCTTCATATTTTGTACTATGGTGATGATATCAACAGTGCCTGTTACTTGGGCGGCACGTACTCCCGTATATATGAGCAGTATAAGCAGTGATGCGATAAATACGATCATAGGTAGGAAAAAGCTGGTGATTGAACCGGTTACTGTTTTTGATGGGCAATCTTTTGCTGCTTCGTTATTATTTGTCTGTTCTACTTTTTTCATTGCGCTAAATGACAGTGTCGATTGTACGATAATCCAGGTTGCTGCAATGCTTAGCATGGGGTAGAACATAAATGGAATTGTTTTGATATAGAGAGAAAATGCTGACGCAGTTATTGTTGCATTGTTGCCCTGGTTAATTCCTGATGCTTCAAAGAGCGAAATAAGCAATGCAGTCCAGCTTGACAGTGGAATTAAAACGCAGAGTGGTGCGGCTGTTGCATTTAATAAGTAAGCAAGCTTTGCGCGGCTAGTATGGAATTTGTCAAACAATGGGTTCATAATGCAGCCAACAGTAAGGTTGCTGAGGTATTCATCAAGAGGAAATAACCATGAAACAAGCAGTGTCATACTTTGTACGAGTTTAATTGATGTAAGATATTTTAATATTTTTTGAGTGTACGCCGCAATACCTCCCGAGTGTGTTATCAGGCGAATGAGAATGCCAAGTAAAATAAGAAAGAAAAAGGTATATAAGTGTGAAGGATCGCCTATAGTAACCTTGTATAGTGTTTGGGCAATTAGAGTTATTGTTGGCATCACCGTCAACTGGGTTGCGATAATGCTTGCCGAAACAATGCCGGTGATTAATGCAAGACGTACACGCCTGGTAAACATTGCAACAAGGATAACAAGGACTGGTGGAATAATGGCGAGGAACGATTGAGTAAACATAAATAAAAGCCTTTTTAATTTTTATATGAACATATTGATATACATGTATTAATAAAATTATTGTTTTGTAGGTGAATTGCTTTGGGAGTCACTTGGTTGTTGTAAAAAACAAAAAAAAGTATTTTTGCGATTACGGTGTACAAGTGGCACAATTTTTTTTATTACAACAATAATTTTTTAACAATAATTTTTTTATTTTTTTAAACAATAATTTTGCTCGAATTTTGCTCGAATTTTGCTCGAATTTTTTTTGCAAATAATGCTACGGCGATAAATATTGTTACGATTTTGCGAAAATATTAAAGAGCCCGATGGTGCCGTTTTATGTTTATGGCATGGACCTGTTTAGAATGCATACGGTTTTTTGTAATAACTTTTGCTATAATGGTTATAGAGGTTGCTAGTAATAATGAGCAGGCTGCTAGAAGAATGAGAATAACCATAAAATAAAACCTTTGTATGAATAAAAAAACGTATATAATGTATATACAGCAGTGAAAAATATTATATATATAATGGGGTTAAAATACTATATTATTTGACTGATTACGCTTTTTTTTTTATGTTTTACTATATATTCGCTATAATAATGGTAAAATGTTTTTACATTTGATTTTTAAAAAAACTCACGCAATTTTGTTAGCAGTTCCACTTCGAAAGTATTAAATCATGGATATGAACAAATCGTTTTGTCTTAAAACTGAACAAAGAGATCCTCGCTGGATTCTTATTGATGCCAAAGACCTCATTGTTGGTCGTCTTGCAACACGTGTAGCTGATATACTGCGCGGCAAAGATGAAGTTTTTTATACACCACACACCGACAGCGGTGATTATGTTGTTATAATAAACGCAGAAAAACTTGTTTTCACGGGCAACAAGTTAGAGCAAAAAGAGTACACACGCTACACCGGTTGGATGGGTGGTCAAAAAACAATGACTGCAAAGCAAATGCTTGCACGTCACCCAGAAGATATCATTACCCTTGCGGTAAAGCGTATGCTTCCTAAAAATAAGCTTGCACGTCAGCAAATACGTCGCTTAAAGGTATATGTTGGTGCCCAGCATCCTCATATTGCACAAATAAGCACAACAGAAGCAAAAAACTAAGTAAAAACGTATACTACGTATTTTAAAAAAAGAGCATGAACCTAATAAAGTTCATGCTCTTTTTTTGTTCTTTGTTCAAAAGAGTATTTCTTGACAAATTGTTAGGTTGTTTTAGTTTTTGTCTAAATTTTGTTTTTCTCAAATAGGTACGTGTTTGTTCAATGCTGCAGAGATATGGACACAAGAATAAAATGTTTTAACGATTTTTATACGTTTTTTTATTACTGAAGGAGATTTGCAATGAGAGAGAATGGAAAGAGTTATTCTCGTGGCAGAAATAATGGTCAAAAAATATCTATACCTACTATGTGGATAAGTATCATATTACTTGTAGGTGTTGTGGTTCTTTCGACTATAATGTACCAGTGCAGTCGAAATTCATGTTCATTTGAGGGACATCCAACGAAAAAAGCATATGTTTTTGCTGCTAACATGCGAACGCTATGGGAAGATCATCTTGTATGGACACGTAATTATATTATTAGCGATATAGCAGGTCTTGGTGATAAAGCTGATGTTTTAGCTCGATTGTTAAAGAATCAAGATGATATAGGCAGCGCAATTGTTCCACTGTATGGGGATGAGGCTGGAGCAAAGCTGGCGGCATTGCTAAAGCAACATATTCTTATCGCTGTTGAGGTAGTGATTGCTGCAAAAGCAAACGATTCTAAGGCTTTTGAAGTGTCTTCAAAGAAGTGGTATGCAAATGCCGATGATATAGCATTATTCTTGAGCAGTGCTATCTCAACTACATCAAAAGAAACACAAAAAGTAGCCAATGATTCGCTGAAGGATATGTTATATAAACACTTAGAGTATACAACGGGCGAAGTTGTGTCCCGTCTCAAACAAGACTGGAAGGCTGACATAGAGTTTTGTGACAAAGGTCATCAGCATATGTTAATGTTTTCTGATTTTCTTGTTGGAGCTATGTACAAACAATTTTTAAAAAATTTTAAATAATTTTTAAAAATAATTTTTCAAGATTTATATAGTTTGATTCTTTTAGATGTGCAAAAAAATATGTATGAAAATAGTTTGCCCTGGCACATAGCTTATTGAGCAAAAATTTGCACAACTTAGTAGTTCTTGTTGTATAAGATGGATATACAAATACGCCTGAAGAGTGAGCTCATTATGTACTCATTCTCAGGCGTATTTTAACGGTGGCAAGATTCGCTTAGTTGTATGCAATGTTAAAAGTGTAAACATTCTACTAGAAGATCTTAATACTATTTTTATATATGCATGTCTTAGCGAAGTCTGCTATGTCTTTTTAAAAACTAAAAAATATTTTTTAATGCAGGAAAGATTCTAAGAATATCTGTGTATGATAAATAGATCATAAGTGTTAATACTGCTATCCATGACCCTATTTGTATAAAATATGAAATTTTTTCTGGTATAGCTCTTCCAATAAGTTTTTCAATTGATAGTGTCATAATTTGTCCGCCATCAAAAATGGGGAGCGGCAAAATATTCAAGGCTGCAAGTTGAATGCTAATAAACGCTATAAACAGTAAAAATAGTGAAAAATCTTTTTGTGCCGTCTGGGTAATTATTGACATGATCATGAGCGGTCCGCCAACGCCCTGTAGGGACCTTTGCGCGCACAGTGTTTTTAGGCTATCAAAAAAGAGTATGGCAAGTTTAGGCAGCATGGTTGAGGCAGCTATTATAGAAGATATGATAGATAGTGATGGTGCAGAGTGAGTAGCGGGTGCAATATCAAGAAAACCTTTATTAGTTTGTGGGCAAAGATATACAGCAACTGGCTGCTTGATGATTGTGCCATTACGTTCAATCTCTAGCACTACCGTTTTATTTGCAGAGGCCTGTATGATGCTTGAGAATAATTCATAATTATTGAGTACGTTTGTTTGATCTATGGCAATAATAACGTCTTTATCTTGCAGCGGGCTGTCGATATGTGTTCCGCTTGCATTAGCTTTTTCAACGGTGGTCGAAATGGTATAGGGGGCAAGCAGGGGTGAGGGCGGCGCACCTTTAAAAAATAAGAAAAATAAAATAACCCAGCAAAGAAGAATATTGCAAATAATACCACCACTCATAACAAGAATCTTTTGATACAGTGGTTTATTTTTAAAAGAAGCAGCATCATCTTGATGGGAATGCTTTTGTTCACCTTGGCCAATCTCTTCATTGCCTGCTATTTCTACATAGCCACCAAATGGTATAAGTGAAAGAGAAAAAAGTGTATCGCCTATTTTTTTTGATACAATTTTTGGTCCAAACCCGATAGAGAAAGAAGGGGTATGTATACCGAATAATTTACAAAAAATAAAATGGCCAAGCTCATGAATGCCTACAAGAAGGGAAAAGCCAAGAAGCCCTATAATGATTCCAGCTATCAAATGCATACTATGTAAAAAAAACATGAGCAAACTCCATAATAAGAGGTTTTAATAAAAGAACAAGTGTTTAACAGACTATAGAAATGCATTCTGTTCTGCAACGATATTGTATGCGGGATGATTTATTTGCAAAAAATGGTAAAAAAGTTACACTTACAAGAGTTTTTATAGGTTTGTCGATGCGTATATAAAAGAAAATATTTTACGACAATGTTCTGAATTGATCAGTAAAAACGTCAGTTGTAAATGAGACTTTATCGATTGTAACAATTTTTTCTACAGGAATTAGGTGCAATGCCCACTATTAATCAGCTTGTTCGAAGTGGTCGAACCAAGCCAAAATATAAATCAAAAAGTCCAGCGCTTAAAGCGAACCCACAAGTACGTGGTGTTTGTACACGTGTTTTTACCACAACACCTAAAAAGCCAAACTCAGCATTACGTAAAGTTGCTCGTGTAAAACTCTCAACGGGTATCGAAGTAACAGCGTACATTGGTGGAGAAGGCCATAACCTTCAGGAACACTCCGTTGTTCTCGTTCGTGGTGGCAGAGTACCTGATCTACCAGGTGTCAAGTATCATATCGTTCGCGGTACACTTGATACAGCTGGCGTTGAAAAGCGTCGTCAGGGCCGTTCAAAATATGGTGCAAAACTTATTAAGAAAACTAAATAAAACAGCGTAAAGGGTTGCTACTATGGCAAGACGTAATTCGGTTAGTTTGGTTCGAGACGTGGGCGTTGATCCCCGTTTTCAATCAGAAACCATTCAAAAATTCATTAACGTTATTATGTGGCGTGGCAAAAAAAATGTCGCACGCAAAATTATGTATGAATCAATGGACATGCTTCTTAAGAAAACAAGTGGCGACACGGTCAAAGCTTTAGAAATGTTTAACAAAGCTATTGAGCAAGTAAAGCCAGTGGTAGAAGTTAAAGGTCGTCGCGTTGGTGGAAGCGTGTATCAAGTGCCTATTGAAGTTGCTCCAAATCGTGGACGCGCTCTTGCGCTTCGCTGGCTTATTGCAGCAGCAGTTGCACGTTCAGACAAAACAATGGGAATACGCTTAGGATACGAATTAATCGAAGCGGCAGAAGGTCGTGGAAATGCAGTTAAGAAAAAACTTGATATGCATAAAATGGCAGAATCAAATAGAGCATTTTCTCATTTTTCATGGTAACTATTGTTTTTTTAAAGGTTTATTATGAGTAACATTCCTTTGCGGCGATTTCGAAATATCGGTATAGCTGCTCATATTGATTCAGGCAAGACAACAGTTACTGAGCGTATTTTATTTTATACTGGTGTATCTCATAAAATTGGTGAAGTACATGAAGGTGAAACAGTTACTGACTGGATGGAACAAGAGCGTGAGCGTGGTATAACTATCACTTCAGCTGCTGTTTCTTGTCAGTGGAACGATCATCAAATAAATGTTATCGACACTCCTGGTCACGTTGACTTTACTATTGAAGTTGGTCGTTCACTGCGCGTTTTAGATGGCGTTGTTGCTGTTTTCTGTGGTGTTGGTTGCGTGCAACCTCAGTCAGAAACAGTATGGCGTCAAACAAATCGTTATAAAGTGCCACGTATTATTTTTGTTAATAAGCTTGATCGTATTGGCGCTGATTATTTTAAAGCTGTTGATGATATCAATAAAAAGCTTTCTGGTGCAAATGCTGTTGCTATGCAAATTCCTGTTGGTTCCTCTGAAGATTTTAAATCCATCATTGATGTGTTAAGCAACAAGATGGCAACTTTCAGTGAAGGCGACAAGGGTTCTGTAGTAACATTTGATGAAGTTCCAGAAGAATACAAAGAAAAAGTTGCAGAGTTGTATGCAAAAATTGTCGAAAAAGCATGTGATGTTGATGAAAAGCTTGCCGACAAGTTTTTGAATGAACAAGAAATTACGGTAGAAGAAATAAAAGCTGCTGTTCGCAAAGGTACTGTTGAGCGTAAAATTATGCCAGCATTCTGCGGTAGCGCTTTTAAAAATAAAGGTATTCAGCCACTTCTTGATGCAGTCATTGATTATTTACCTTCCCCGCTTGATGTACCGCCAATAGAGGGCGAAAGTTTAACAACGCATTTGATGGAAACTCGTGCTGCAGATCCAAATGCACCTCTCTCAGGATTGGTGTTTAAGGTTATGACCGATCCATTCGTTGGTATTCTTGCTTTTGTACGCGTATATTCAGGTACACTAAAAGCTGGCTCATATGTATACAATTCAACAAAATGTATAAAAGAACGCGTTAGTCGTCTTGTTCGTTTTCATGCAAATAAGCGTGATGATGTTTCAGAGTTAAAAGCTGGTGATATTGGTGGTATTGTTGGTCTTAAAGACCCAATGACTGGTGATACGATTTGTGATGAAAGTCGTCCTATTTTGCTTGAAAAAATTGACGTTCCAGTACCAGTTATTTCATCTTCGGTTGAGCCAAAAAGCAAAGCTGATTATGAGAAAATGTGTATTGGTTTACGTAAATTAATTCAAGAAGATCCATCGTTCCACTTTACCTTTGATAAAGAAACAGGTCAGACCGTTATTAAAGGTATGGGTGAATTACATCTTGAAATCATGGTTGATCGTCTCAAGCGTGAACATAAAGTTGAAGTTTCTCAGGGCCGTCTTCAGGTAGCATATAAAGAAACCATTCGTAAGACTGTTGAAGCTGAAGGTAAATTTATTCGCCAATCTGGTGGACGTGGTCAGTATGGACACGTATGGATTACCTTTGAACCACTTGAACGTGGCAAAGGGTTTATATTCGAAAATAAGATTGTTGGTGGTACGGTTCCAAGAGAATATATTCCTGGTGTAGAAAAAGGATTGTTAGAGGCTATTAATAACGGTGTTATAGCTGGCTACCCTGTGGTAGACGTTAAAGCTTCTCTCACTGATGGTTCTTACCATGATGTTGACTCTTCAGAAATAGCCTTCCAGGTTGCAGCTTCGCTTGCATTTAAAGAAGGTATTGCAAAAGCTGATCCAGTTTTGCTTGAGCCTATTATGAAGGTTGAAGTTGAAACGCCTGAAGATTATATGGGTGATGTGATGGGTGACTTGAATTCACGTCGCGGAAGAATTTTAGGAATGGAAGACCGATTGGGAGCTCAAATTATTGCAGCAGAAGTTCCGCTTGCAGAAATGTTTGGATATTCAACGGAGTTGCGTAGTATGTCCAAGGGTCGAGCAAGTTATACTATGGAATTTGAGTGTTATCGCGAAGCTCCAAAGCATGTTCAAGAACAAATAGCTAGTTCACAAAAATGATTTTTTTAATTATGTTTAGTTAGTAGGAGTTATATATGGCAAAGGGTACGTTCGAACGTAATAAGCCACATTTGAACATTGGTACAATTGGACACGTTGATCATGGTAAAACAACATTGACAGCGGCAATTACAACTGTTTTGGCTAAAAAAGGTTATGCAGAAGCACAACGTTTTGATCAAATCGATAAAGCACCAGAAGAAAAAGCACGTGGTATTACCATTGCAATTGCGCACGTTGAATATGAAACTGACAAGCGTCACTATGCACACATCGATTGTCCTGGTCACGCTGATTATGTCAAAAACATGATCACTGGCGCAGCTCAAATGGATGGTGCAATATTAGTTGTTTCTGCATCTGATGGTGCAATGCCTCAAACGCGTGAGCACATTTTGCTTGCACGTAACGTTGGTGTTCCAGCTATGGTTGTATACTTGAATAAAGTTGACATGGTTGATGATCCAGAAATGATCGATATGGTTGAAGAAGAAATCAGAGAATTGTTGACCAAATATGGTTTCCCTGGAGATAAGATACCATTCGTACGTGGATCAGCTCTTAAGGCATTACAAGGCGACACAAGTGATATTGGTGCTGGATCAATCATGAGATTGATGGATGCTGTTGATGAAGGTATCCCAACACCTCTTCGTGAAGTAGATAAGCCGTTTTTAATGGCTTGCGAAGGTGTTTTCTCTATTTCAGGTCGTGGTACCGTTGCAACAGGTCGTATTGAACGCGGTCGTATAAAAGTTGGTGAAGAAGTCGAAGTTCTTGGCCTTGGTGCAAATTACAAAACGACTATTACCGGCATTGAAATGTTCAAGAAACTTTTGGACGAAGGTATGGCTGGCGATAACGTTGGATTATTGTTACGCGGTACAAAGAAAGATGATATTGAACGTGGTATGGTTATCGCAAAGCCAGGAACGGTTAAACCTCATCATAAGTTCAAATGTGAAGTATACATTTTGAGCAAAGATGAAGGCGGTCGTCACAGTCCTTTCTTTGGTGGATATCGTCCACAGTTTTACTTCAGAACAACAGACGTTACCGGTATTGTCGCATTGCCTGAAGGTCGCGAAATGGTAATGCCTGGTGATAACGTTGGATTGACTGTTGAATTAATTACTCCAATTGCAATGGAAAAAGACGGACGCTTTGCAATTCGTGAGGGTGGCAGAACGGTTGGTTCTGGTGTTGTTACAGAAATAATTGAGTAACCTTTAGCTGGATGCATTGATGAAAAAGCAAAAAATACGCTTGATCTTTAAATCTTACGATCATCGTTTGTTAGATAAAGCAGTTCGTCAAGTTGCGCAAACAGTAAAACGTACTGGTTCAGCTATTGTTGGACCAGTACCTCTTCCCAATCGTGAGAAGATTTTTACTGTTTTAAGATCGCCGCATATTGACAAAAAATCGCGTGAGCAATTTGGTCTGACGACACACAAAAGAATTTTGGATATCATAACGCCTACTGACCAAACTATGGATGCGCTTATGAAGTTGAGTATATCGTCTGGCGTGGATGTGGAAATTAAATGAAAGGTCATATAGCATGATGGACGGTCTTTGGGGTAGAAAAATAGGTATGACCCAGGTATTTGCAGAAAATCGAAGTGTCGTTCCGGTAACAGTGATTGATACTTCACATTGGATGGTTACACAAATTAAAACAAAAGAGAATGATGGTTACGCTGCATTGCAGGTAAGCAATCTTAGGGATCGTTATTGTGATAAGCCTTTTGACCTTGCATGGTTAAAAGAGCTTACGAAATACTTTATCGAAACCAAGGAAATTCTCAGTAAAAATGACGAAATAATGTCATTTGAAGTTGGTACCTCCTTTGATGGACTTTCACTGCTTCAAGAGGGCGAAGCTCTTGATATTATGGGTATGACTACAGGAAGAGGATTTCAGGGTTGCGTTAAGCGCCATAGTTTTTCTGGTGGTAAAGCTAGCCATGGTGATAAAGTTGGTCGCAGACCCGGTTCTTTGAGTTTTATGCGTAGTCAGGGTCGTGTTATTAAAGGTAAGAAATTGCCTGGACATATGGGTGTTCAACAGCGAATGATGAAAAATCTTAAGATTATCAAAGTTGCGCCTGAATCACATATCGTTTTGGTAAAAGGCTCTGTTCCTGGTCGTACAGGATCGCTGGTCTTTATGAGAAAACGCTAACAAGTAGAGAGGATAGGTCAAAATGAATAAAGCAGAAGCTCATCCAATATCAGCAGAGTCTTTTGATTTTCTTAAAGATATCGTGGTAGATGTTGCTCCGGAAGCATTAGCACAGTGTGTTCGTGTATTGCTTCAAAATTGGCGTCAGGGAACAGTTGCTTGTAAAGATCGTGGCCAAGTTGTTTCACGTAGCAACCGTAAACCATGGAAGCAAAAAGGTACTGGTCGCGCTCGTGCAGGTTCTGCACGTTCACCATTGTGGCGTGGCGGCGGTGTAACTTTTGGACCCCAAGAACGTACACGTACACTTAAAATGCCTCGTGAAATTAGACGTAGGGTTTTACAGCGTATTTTAATGGAACGTCTTGAGAGACAAAGAATATTGTCATTTATTCTTGATGATATGACAAAAACCGTTCAAGCAGCTGCATTTTTGAAGAATCAAAATTTGCATAATAAAAAAGTATGTATGTTTGTTCAGCCAGAAGATTTTGCAGGACAACGTATTTTTACAAATATCCCATCGGTACATATGATGTTGTTTGATCAACCAAATGTGTACACGTTGGTAAATGCTGATTATTGGGTCTTTGCAGAAAAAGATATGAACGCATTTAAAGAAATGGTGAACAAATGGATTTAAGCATTTATGAAATTATTAAAGGTCCATGGGTAACAACAAAAGCATATCGCTTAAATCAAGATAAAAAATTGGTTTTAGAGGTTCATGTACACGCAAACAAATCAATGATCGCTGAAGCTCTTAAAAAGATCTTTAATGCAGACGTTGAAGATGTACATACGATTGTTGTTAAAGGGAAAATGAAAAAAACGCGCAAAAATGTCTTCCAAGGCAAAAAGCGTAAGAAAGCTATTGTGACTCTTAAACCTGGACAAGATCTTAATCTTTCTGGTTTGAGCGTGCCTATTTATGATAGTGCACAAAAAAGCACAGAAAATATAAAAGCAGCATAGAGGAAAAAGATTATGGCGATTGTAAGTAGAAAACCTCGTAACGCCTCGCTTCGTTTTCAAACTTTTGTTAGTTCGGATGATATTACAAGAAACTATCCAGAAAAAAGTTTGGTAACACGTATTAAGCGTAATGGTGGTCGCAATGCGTATGGAAGAATTACCGTGCGTCATCAGGGTGGTGGTGAAAAGAAAATGTATCGTATCATCGATTTTCATCGAGTAGAACGCGATATAATTGGAAAAGTCGTTTCGATTGAATATGACCCAAACCGTAACGTACGTATTTCTTTGGTCCATTTTCTTAATGGTGTAAAGCGTTATGTATTACAACCTGAGGGTTTGGTAGTAGGTTCAGAAATTTTAGCTGGAGAAGATGTTGAGGCACGTGTTGGAAATTGCTTGCCTCTTGCAAAAATTCCTTCTGGATTTATGGTTCACAACGTTGAAATTTATCCATCATCTGGTGGAAAATTTGCTCGTAGTGCCGGATCTTCTATACAAATCGTTGCAAAGAACGAAACTCATGCGACACTGAGAATGCCTTCTGGTGAAATTCGCATGGTTCGTCTTACTTGTTGGGCAACAATTGGAGTCCTTGGAAACGCTGATCACAAAAATATTAGTTGGGGTAAAGCTGGTCGTCGTCGACACCTTGGTATTCGGCCAACGGTTCGTGGTATGGCTATGAACCCAATTGATCACCCACATGGTGGTGGTGAAGGCCGTTCTAAATCAGGTAAGCATCCGGTTACTCCTTGGGGTAAAGGTTGTAAGGGTACAAGAACTCGTACGCGTAAAAATGCTCTTATTATTAAGAGAAGAAAACAGTAGAATAAGATTTAAACGGTAAAAGGCACATACTTATGACTCGTTCCTTAAAAAAGGGTCCATTCGTTGATGAGCACCTAGCTATAAAAGTAGAAAAGGTGCGTAATTCTGGTAAACGTGAAGCTATTAAAACATGGTCACGCAGAAGTACAGTAACTCCTGACTTTGTGGGATTAACGTTTTCTGTTCATGATGGTAGAAAATTTGCAAACGTTTTTATTACAGAAAACATGGTTGGACATAAGCTTGGCGAATTTGCGCTCACAAGGACCAGTCGTTTACATAGTGGTCAGCGTAAAGGCGGACAAGAAGATAGTGGTAAAAAATAATTATCTGGTTTTAGAGGTTGATAATGGAATTTGTTGCAAAAGCTCGTTATGTGGATTATTCCCCTTATAAATTGCGTCCCGTTGTGGATGTAATAAGAGGGAAGAATGCGTTAGCAGCTATAAATTGGCTTGCTACGTATAAAACTCAGAGATCAGAGCCAATAAAAAAAGTACTAGCTTCTGCAATAGCAAATGCTAAGTCTTTAGAAAATGTTTCGGCAAAAGATCTGATAGTGCAAGAAGTTCGCGTTGACCAAGGCCCAATACATAAGTATTTCAAGCCGGGTGCTCAAGGTCGCGCAAGCATGCAGCGTAAGCGTTTTTGTCATATTTGTATAAAATTGAAAAGCATAGCTTAAATAAAAGAGGTTAACGATGGGACAAAAAGTTAATCCAATATCTTTTCGTATTGGCGTTTATCGTGATTGGGATAGTCGTTGGTTTGCACGTGATTCATATGCAAAAAATATGCGCGAAGATTTGATGATTCATGATTTTGTTAAAAAAAATCTTTCAGGGGCTGAAATAGGTCGTATTGAGATAGAAAAAACAGCTGACTCAGTCAAAATTATTTTGCATTCGGCTCGTCCTGGTGTTGTAATTGGCAAAAAGGGTCAAGAAATAGACCAATTGCGTAAGAGATTCTCAACACTTTTGAATAGAGCTATAGTTGACGTTTCAGTGCAAGAAATTAAAAGCTCAGAATTATCAGCACCTCTTGCTGCAAAAAGCATTGCTGACCAGCTTGAACATCGTGGTAGCTTCAAAAAAGCTATGAAAGATGCAGCTGCTAAAGCAATGAAAGCTGGCGCTAGTGGTGTAAAGATTCGTGTAGCAGGACGTCTTGGTGGAGCTGAAATTGCACGAGAAGAATGGTTTCGTGTCGGTCGCGCGCCTCTCCATACATTGCGTGCTGAAATAGATTATGGATTCGCTGAATCATTAACAACCTTTGGCATCATTGGTGTCAAGGTGTGGATTTGTAAAGGTGAATACAAGAGATCAAATCGATAAACAGAGAAGAGATATGTTATGTTGATGCCGAAGAAAACTAAATTTAGAAAAGTGCAAAAGGGTAGGCGCAGAGGCCTCTCAAAGGGCGCTCGCGATATATATTTTGGTGATTTTGGTTTGCAAGCTGTTGAATCAGTTTGGTTAACCGCTCAACAAATTGAAGCAATGCGCGTTACTATTTCTCGACAAATGAAAAAAGCTGGTTCATTTTTCATTCGCGTATTCCCCGATAAGCCTATTACAAAAAAACCTGCAGAAACACGTATGGGTAAAGGTAAAGGCGGCGTTGAAGGATGGGTTGCCGTTGTTAAGCGTGAACGTATAATTTGTGAAGTGTCTGGAGTTACCGAATTGGAAGCTCGAGATATTTTGCAAAAGGTTTCGTACAAGCTACCTATCAAAACACGTTTTATTAAAAAAACAGTTGAAGAAAATGAGGTTATGCAATAGTCATGAGTGAACAAAATCAAAAAAAACAATGGATGACAGTTTGGAGTGAATTGTCATTGTTACAAGCTGAAGAAAAGGTTGATGAATTACGTCAAAAGCTGTTTCAGGTTCGCTTGAATGTGCGTTTTAACCATAGTCCTTCATTTTCCTCAGATCAACGAGCACTAAAAAAAGAAGTGGCTCGCGGATTAACATATATAAATAAAGTTAAATGATATTCTAGATAGGATAAAGGTATATGGAAGAGCAAAAAGAAATAAAAGCTACGAAACGTACTGTTTTTGTAGGCAAGGTTGTTTCCGATAAGATGGAAAAAACTGTTGTTGTCGAAATAGAGCGTACGTGTATGCACAAACAATATCAAAAAGTTGTTCGTCGCATGAAAACGTACAAAGTGCATGATGAAGAGGGCTTGGCTCAAGTTGGCGATATAGTTGAAATTTTTGAAGGACGTCCTATTTCAAAAACGAAGTATATGTATCTATCCAAAATTATTAAATCTCATACTGCGTAAATGGTGATGCAATGGCTATTTTGAAAGAAACGTATTTAAAAGCAGCTGATAATTCAGGAGCTATTGATTTACAATGTATACATATTTATGGAAGCACCGGTAAAGATAATGCTTCTATAGGTGATGTAATAAAATGCGCTGTAAAGAAAGCTATTCCTGGCGGCCGCGTAAAAAAGAGCGACGTAGTGACTGCGGTCATCGTTCGCACAAGAATGGCATATCGTCGAGTAGATGGTTCATATATTAGATTTGGTGAAAACGCAGCAGTGCTTATCAAAGAAGTTGGTGATGCAACTCCCGTTGCAACCCGTATATTTGGACCTGTGGCACGTGAACTTCGTGCAAGAGGGTATTCAAAAATTATTTCTTTGGCCCCAGAAGTATTATAAAGCAGGATTTGTACATGGAACGAATAAAAAAGAACGATATGGTGCAAGTAATAACAGGAAAACACAAAGGTAGCGTCGGTGCTGTTATTGCTATTTCGCACAAAAAAGGTAAAGTGAAAGTTAAGGATGTTGCACTAGCAACTCATCATGTAAAAGCTCGTCGTGAGGGTGAGCAGTCGGCGATTCGCAAAGAGGAAGCATATATTGATATTTCAAATGTAATGCCGCTTTGCCCTTCGACGAAAAAGCCATGTCGTGTGCGTACAAAAGTACTTGCTTCTGGTAAACATGTGCGAGTAAGCAGTATAGCGAATGAAGCTTTTTAACCGTTTTTGATTGAGCATAAGGATTATTATGGCAAAAAGAAGTAGCCCAGTAACTGTAGTAGAAGAAAATAAAAAGCTTCGTTTAGCAGAATTATATACCACGACCTTGCGTAGCGAATTGCAAAAAAAATTAAATCTCAAGAATATTATGGAAGTTCCTCGTCTTGAGAAAATTGTTTTGAATATTGGCGTCAAGGAAGCAGTGACTGACAGTAAAGCGTTGCAAGCAACGTGTGATGTGTTAGCTGCTATAGCAGGTCAATTACCGGTTAAAACGTTAGCGCGTAAATCTATCGCAGGTTTTAAGATTCGTGCTGGAATGAAAATAGGTACATGCGTTACATTACGCAGAGAGAACATGTATGCATTTTTAGATAAATTGATAAATGTATCTCTACCAAAAGTTCGTGATTTCCAAGGCGTAACTACTCGTCTAGATGGACGTGGAAATTACAATATGGGTATCAAGGAATGGACTATTTTCCCAGAAACAGAAGCTGTTGCCGGCGAACGTATGTATGGTTTGAATATTTCATTTCATACCTCTACTAATGTTGATGCACATGCTTTTGAGTTGTTAAAAAGTTTTGGCATTCCGTTTAGAAAATAGAATAGGAAAAAACGATGGCAAGAAAAGCTTTAATAGAAAAAAGCAAAAGAGAGCCGAAATTTTCTACGCGCAAGCACAACCGTTGTACTTTATGCGGACGTCCGCGCGCGTTTATTCGGTATTTTGAAACATGTAGAATTTGTTTTAGAAAATTGGCATCAAATGGAATGCTCCCTGGTGTCAAAAAAGCAAGCTGGTAAGGAAAAAATATGTCAGTTGATATAGTAGGAAATTTTCTTACAGTTATTCGCAACGCGATAGCTGTAGCAAAGCGTACAATAGAAGTGCCGCATTCTCAACTCAAAGAGCAGATAGCGCATATTCTAAAAGAAGAAGGCTTTATTGTTGATTATAGAATCGATGGTGAAGATGTTCATAAACAATTAGTAGTCGTATTAAAATACAAAGACTCTGAATCAGTTATTCATGAAATTGTTCGCGTAAGCCGTCCCGGCCGCCGTGCATATTGTGGATGTGATGAAATCAAACCAGTTATTGGTGGTCTTGGCGTTACTATTTTGACGTCCAATCATGGTATAATCACCAACAAACAAGCGAAAAAACTTGGTATTGGTGGTGAAATTATTTGTACAGTGTGGTGAGGATATTATGTCAAAAATGGGTAAAAAACCAATTTTAGTCGGCGCGGCTAAAATTACAATCGACGATCAAAAGATTTCCTATGAAGGTAAAAAGAATTCTGGTGAATATATTTTGCCTGAGTGGATGGATATATCTTTTGATGGTACAAAGCTTATAGTTCTTCCAAAAAGACCTGTTGACGATGTAAATCGTTTATGGGGAATGCATCGCGCATTACTTGCCAATGCTATAATTGGATCAGACGCAGGATTTGAGCGTCAGATTAAAATAGTAGGACTTGGTTTTAAAGCAATAAAATCAGCTATTGGAATGCAATTTAGTTTAGGCTTTAGCCATAAAATAGATTTTCCATTACCAGCAGAAGTTCTTGTGGAAATTGATAAAACAGGACAGCTGTTAACCTGTCGTTCTCATGATAAGGCTATGCTTGGTCTTATCTGTTCAAAAATTCGTGCATTGCGTCCAGCTGAGCCTTACAAAGGTACAGGTATACAATATGCCGATGAAGTGATTTTGAGAAAAGCTGGTAAAACGAAATAAATACATATCGTAATGTTTTGCTCTAGTGGAGTTTATTGTGTCATTAAAAAGAAAAATAAGACAAAGAACAAAAAGACGTGCCAATCGTGTACGTAGTTTGTTGTTATTATCGGATAGGCCTCGAGTTAGCGTTTTTCGAAGCTTAAAAAATATTTCTGCTCAAATTATTGATGATCAGCAACATAAAACGCTTATTGGGTTTTCATCAGCACAGTTAGAAACAAGAACTGGCGATAAAACAGAAGTAGCATTTGCTGTAGGACGAGAGCTTGCACGTCAAGCTTTAGAAAAAGGTGTATCAAGCGTTGTTTTTGATCGTGGGTCATACCTGTATCATGGACGCGTTAAAGCCCTTGCAGATGGTCTTAGAGAAGGTGGATTGCAGTTTTAAATGTTTGCTAGGAAGATATCAATGGCAGAGAAAAAATTTGTTGACGTTGTTGTAAGCGTCAATCGTGTAACAAAGGTAACAAAGGGTGGCAAGCGTTTTCAATTCGCAGCATTCGTTGTTTCCGGTGATCAAGTTGGTAGTATAGGTATGGGTCTTGGCAAAAGTCGCGAAGCTTCAACAGCTATAGCAAAAGCAACGGCAAGTGCTCGTAAAAATCTAATTACTATTGATTTACGTGGATCAACAGTTCCCTATACGGTAACAGGATCTCATGGAGCATCAAAAGTTGTTGTTTGTTCAGCATATCAAGGTACCGGCGTTATTGCTGGTGGTGCAGCTCGAGCTGTAATGAAAGCTCTTGGTATTAAGGATGTCCTCGTAAAATCAATAGGACCATCTCGTTGTGGACAGAACTTTGTTAAAGCAACGCTTAATGCTCTTGCAAAATTAAGAACAGCAAGTCGTATAGCTTATTTGCGTGATAAAAATATTGAAGAAGTAGTAAGGGGATAGTTATGTTTGACTTACATACGTTAGTTCCACTAAAGAAAAAACGTAAAGTTATTGGTCGTGGTGGAAGTCGTGGCGGTACATCAGGTCGTGGTGGCAAGGGTCAGACAGCCCGTTCTGGTGGCAGAAAAAGCGTCTTGTTTGAAGGCGGTCAAATGCCTTTAACTCGTCGATTGCCAAAACGTGGTTTTAATAATGCTAATTTTAAAATCAGTTATGACTTGGTATCACTTGAGTCATTAGAGAAACATTTTGATTCGGATATGATTATTAATCCTGAATTGCTTTTCGAAAGAGGGCTTATTAAGGGTAAACAAAGAATCAAGATTCTTTCTAATGGTGAGCTGACAAAGAAGCTTATTGTGCATGCGCATGCAATGAGTGAATCAGCACAAAATGCAATCAAAGCGCAGGGTGGAGAGGTACATCTTATAAAGGAGAGTTAAGATCATGGCTTTGATAACAAAGATTCGCAATATTTTTGCAATTCCTGAGTTGGTAAAAAAGCTTTTGTTTACTCTAGGTGTAATGATCGTATTCCGTCTTGGTACGTTTATACCAGTTATTGGTATAAACGTTGCCATGTTGAGTAAGTATATGAGCGATGCAAGTGTTGCTGGTGGAATTCTTTCATATATTGATATGTTCACCGGTGGCAATCTGCACGCTGCAACATTATTTGCTCTGGGTATCAGTCCGTATATTTCGGCATCTATCATGATGCAGATGTTATCGATGGCTGTACCCTACTTTGAGCAGCTTAATAAAGAAGGTGAGTTTGGACGTAAGGTAATTAATCAATACACACGCTATCTCGCGATAACATTGAGTGTATTTTATGCATCGGCATATATAACCTTTCTTGAGCGTGCAAATTTAATTTTAAATCCAGGTTTTGGATTTAGAATCCTTTTTATACTATCATTAACCATTGGAGCAACCTTTGTTATGTGGCTTGGCGAGCAAATATCGCTTATGGGCATAGGTAATGGTAGCTCGATGATAATTTTTGCTGGTATTATTGCACGTTTTCCAAATGATATTATTCGTATCGCGCATCAGGTAACTGAGGGCGATATGGCATTTTTTACTGTGCTTATTATTATTGCCTTTTTTGTTTGTGTAACGGCATGTATTGTGTTTCTTGAAAAAGGTGATCGCAAGATACCCGTACAATACCCACGTCGTGTTGTTGGTCAAAAAGTATATGGTGGACAGACAAGCTTCATACCCTTTAAGATCAATCCGGTAGGTGTTATGCCAGTGATTTTTGCGCAATCTGCAATGCAAATACCAATTTTGTTTGCAACGCTTCTCGCGGGCAAATTTATGATAGCAAAAGTAATCTCTCAAGCATTGAGCATGAATGGATATTTGTATAATATGCTTGATCTTGCACTGATTGTATTCTTTACCTTTTTCTATACAGCAATGGTATACAATCCGCTTGAGCTTTCGCAAAACCTCAAGAAAAATGGTGGTTTTATTCCAGGGCTTCGTCCTGGTAAACAAACAGCAGACTTCTTTAATTACTTGCTTGATCGTATAGGGTTGGTTGGAGCAGTATACTTAGGTCTTCTTGCTATTGGGCCAAATCTTTTTAACGGTTTTGTGGGTCTTCCCTTTACTTTTAGCGGCACCTCCTTCTTGATTATGGTTGGTGTGGGGCTTGAATTCTCTGCACAAGTCGAATCATATTTGCTTGAGCATCGATATGAAGGCTTTTTAAGTGTTGGCAAGATGAAAGAGCGGATAATTCGCTAAGCAATGAATAGAAAAATAGTTAAAAAAGAGCTACAATATACTATAAAGTTTAAAAAATAAAAAAACGCACCAAAGGAACATTGAACAGTGATTATCCCGAAAAATAAACAAGAAATTGCATACATGCGAGCAACAGGCCACTTGTTGGCAGATGTGTTTGCAGAATTTGCACCACTTGTTATTGAGGGAGTGTCTACGAAATCTTTGGATGAGCAAATAGAAAAAATGCTTGTTGCAAGAGGTCTTATATCTCAGTCAAAAGGATATATGGGTTATCTATATGCGACATGCATTTCGATAAATGAAGAAATAGTTCATGGGGTTCCTGATGCAAAGCGTTTTTTGCATCAGGGCGACCTGGTGAAAATTGACATATGTGCGAGACGAGCAGGCTTTTGTGCTGATATGGCACGTTGTTTTGTTGTTGGTACAATGAACGATGAGTTGCGAAAATTTGTTGAAGTAGCGTACCAATCTCTTGATGCGGGCATAAAAAATGTTGTCATAGGCAAACGTTTGGGAGATGTTTCAGCAGCTATTCAACGTGTTGTAGAATCCGCTGGTTGCAGTGTTGTGCGCGAGTTTGCAGGTCATGGTATTGGCGCAGCTATGCATGAAGATCCTGAAGTTTTGAACTACGGTGCGGCTGGTACGGGTTCAAGAATTAAGGAAGGGATGGCAATAGCTATTGAGCCAATGATTACGCAAAGAAATTGCGCAGTAAAGATTCTATCTGATGGTTGGACAGCTGTAGCATGTAATGGTGGATTGGCAGCACATGTTGAAGATACGGTTATTGCTACTGAGCATGGGCCTGAAGTTATTACCCGTGTGTAATCATTTTTTTTACTTGTAATTGGATTGAAGATATGGATAATAAGAGCAAAGAAGAAGTAATTCGCGTTGATGGAATAATAAAAGAAACGTTGCCAAATGCTATGTTTCGTGTAGAGATTGAAGGCGGTCATGTAATACTGGGACATGTTTCTGGTAAAATGCGTATGAATTACATACGTATTTTGGCAGGAGATCGTGTTGTTGTAGAACTTTCGCCCTATGATTTGAAGCGAGGCAGAATTGTTTTACGGCACAAAAATGGTATTCCAAGTAAGTTATAAAAATAGCAACAGAGATTAAAGATAATTGTATAGGTATTACATAGTAGCAAGTGGAATAAAAATATGAAAGTACGGACATCAGTTAAAGTTATGTGTCGAGATTGCAAAATAATCAAGCGTAATGGCGTGATAAGAGTTATTTGCAAAAAAAATCCACGCCATAAACAGCGTCAAGGTTAGTTGAAACAAATTATAAGTAATTTTTTTTCGTAAGAGGATTATATGGCAAGGATCGAGGGCGTTGAACTTCCCCGCAATAAGCGTATCGAATATGCTTTGCCTTACGTATTTGGATTAGGGCTTAAATTATCTCAGGATATTTTAACAAAGCTTCAAATAAGCTTTGACAAGCGCGTCAGAGATTTGTCTGATGAAGAAGTGGCAGCAATTCAAAAGGAAGTTTCGACAAATTATGTTGCTGAAGGCGAATTGCACAAGCGTATAAAAATGGATATCAAGCGTTTGCAAGAAATTGGAAGCTACCGCGGAAGTCGTCATAAAAGAAGTCTTCCTGTTCGTGGCCAGCGTACACGTACTAATGCACGTACACGCAAGGGTCCACGTAAAGCGGGTTCAGCTGTTGCATTGAAGCGTAAGGTTACTAAAAAATAAGTAAATTCTTAAAGAACTTAGAGGTTAGGACGCAATGGCATATAAAAAGAAAGCCAAGAAAAGACATGTTGACAGTGCAGTTGTGCACGTTAAATCAAGTTTTAATAATACTCTGGTAACTATTACCTCAATGGAAGGTGAAGTTATTTTGAGAGGTAGTTCTGGAAAAATGGGGTACAAGGGTTCTCGTAAAGGAACACCTTTTGCAGCAACACAGATTGCACAATCATTATCGAAAGATATGACCACTCTGGGTATACGTACTCTTGAGATCAATCTTCAGGGCCCCGGCTCTGGAAGAGATTCTGTTGTGCGTGCATTTCAAGGTGCTGGATTTAACATCACTATTTTACGCGATGTAACACCACTTCCTTTTAATGGTTGCCGTCCACCAAAGAGACGTCGTGTATAAAGACGAAAAATAGAATATTTTTAATTTAGAAAATGGGAATTTGATTTATGGCAGTAGCCGCAAACAACAACCAGGAACGTGAACAAAGCGTTGTAAAACGCCCTTCACGAAAGATGACCGAATACGGTCGTCAATTAATGGAAAAACAAAAAGTAAAAAAAATATATGGCATGCGCGAACGTCAATTCAAGCGCTTTTATATGATAGCAGCCAAGAGTCAAGAAGCAACAGGTTCTTTGTTGTTAAGCTTGCTTGAACGCCGTCTTGATAACGTTGTATATCGTTTGAAGTTTACTTCAACGCGTACACAATCACGTCAAATGATTGTTCATGGTCATATATTTGTTAACGGAACAAAAGTACACTCACCATCGTTCCTTGTTTCTGTTGGTGATGTAATTACACTTTCTCCAACATCTGCTAAACGTGAGGGACTACTTTCACAAGTGGTTGATAAACGCTTGAATAGTGGCGTTCGTTCACCAGAGTGGATTGAGTGTGATAAAAAAAATCGTCAGGGAACAATTTTACGCTTACCGGTTCGCGAGGACATCCAAACTCCAATCGAAGAGCAATTGATTGTCGAGTTGTTTTCTAAGTAAGGTAACATTGAGGCTTTGGGAGTTTTTATGGTCAAGAGAGATTATCAGCCATTAACAATTCCAAAATTGGAATGGGATAAAAAAACGCTTTCATCAACTTATGGACAGCTGATTGCAGGACCATTGGAACCCGGTTTCGGTATAACAATTGGCAACGCATTACGACGCATCCTGCTTGGTGGAATTGAAGGGGCGGCTGTTACCCATGTGATTATCAATGGTGTTAATAATGAATTTTCAGCACTGCCCGGTGTTGAAGAAGATACCATGCAAGTCTTGCTTAATTGTAAAAACATTCGCATACGAAACAAAACTGGTGTTTCAGGAAGTATGAGATTGCAAGTAAGTGGAGCTGCAGAAGCAACGGTAGGTGATATTGTTGCCGACAGCCATCTTGAGCTTGTAAACACTGATTTTGTGTTAGCGCATGTTGCAAAAGGCGGCACGCTTGATATCGAATTTTTTGTTGAACCTGGACGTGGATATCGTGTTGCAAAGTGGCCTATTGATAAAGCCTTGCAAGAAGATAATAGAATTTATCTTGATTCATTGTTTTCACCTATCAAACGAGTTTCGCTTGATGTTGTTAAAACTCGTGTTGGTGAAGATATTGATTATGACAAAATGATATTAACGATCGAAACTGATGGCAGCGAAACTCCCGTTTCAGTATTGCATTATGCGGTATCAGTTCTACGTACTCAATTAGAGCACTTTTTAGTAATGGTCGAGATTCCCTTTAATGATATTTCTCAGTGCGAAGTTGTTCAAACTGAGAAAGAAGTGGTTGCTCCTGTTTCTACAACAGCCAACCAAGGAAAATTTGATTTGCTTAAAAGTCCTATTGAAGCATTAGAACTTTCAGTCCGTGCGCATAATTGTTTAAAAAATGCTGAAATTAAGCGTATTGTTGACCTGGTACGTATGGATGAAGATAATGTTATGAGGATAAAGAATTTTGGTCGTAAATCTTTTGATGAAGTTAAAGCTCGCATAGCAGTATTGGGGCTTACCTTCGGAATGAAGATTAATGATGAAGATTTGTAAGTCTAATCTAGAAAGAGAATAATCGATGAAGCATCAAATAGATAGAAGAAAACTAAATTTAAAGCCAGCACATCGTCTCGCTATGATACGCAACCAAGCGATTATAATGATTGAGCATGGCCATTTAACATCAACAAAAGCTACGATCAAAGAAGTTCGTCGTTTTGTTGAGAAATTAGTTACCCTTGCTCGCGTTGGCAATGACTTTAATTCACGCCGTCGTGCAAAAGCGATATTGCCATACAAAGAAGAAGCTCTTAAACGCTTGTTCCTTGATATTGCTCCACGTTACGTAAATCGCCCTGGTGGTTATACACGTATAATACCTCTTGGCGATCGTCTACAAGATACTGCCAAAATGGCTCGTCTTGAGTGGGTATAAAATAATTACACAGCACTACTTGTATGTGTATTAGTACATAATGCTTGTAGTGACCAGTGATAATAATTAAAGAAGCAGCTGTAAAAACAGAGAATATTTTTTGTTTTTACAGCTGCTTCTTCTTTTTTAGTTTTAATGCGCTGCTATTGCTTTCCGGCATAGAAATCGTGCGTAGATACTATTTCACCTTTTGGCCCCATTAGCCGTAAATCTATTGCGAACTTTTCTAGGTTTTCTTGGGCTTACTGGCTCTGTAGTTGCAATTGAATTCTCTTCTATCGAATAATCTGGATTAATAATAAGATTTACTTCACTATTTTTGTTGGTTAACGGCAAAACTTTCTTATCAGGATGGCTAGCGCTAGGCACAAACGTTACAGAGGCGTTTTTAGTATTGTTGTTGAATTGAACGCTAGTTCCTCGGTGATATGAACATGTCTTTTGACCAAATGAGAAAATAATTGTTGCATTTGGTATAAATGCTTCACTAATCTTCACCTGTTTTCCATCTTCAAAAGCAAGAGGCATTGTTGGAGTGAGAATAAAGGTTGCGTCGGATACTAATATTATTTTTGGCAAAATATTGTTGCCTGGTTTTATTTGCATTATTTTTTCAAGATCTTGCGAGCATTTTACCGGAATGCCGTTATCGCATGTAGTTGGTGATGGGCTTGCCCTAAGCAGTTCATAGGTCATGCCACTATTGTTAATGATAGTTGCAATATAATTCTCTGTAGCTTGCAGCGTTTGCGTCAGTGTGAGGGCTGTGATTAGGATTAGTGAAGATAGTATCATTAACTCTCTCCCGTTCTTTAAAAAAATAATATAAAAATGCATGGTTAATTCCATTGTTTGTACTATATAAAATGTTGTTTCTAATAGTCGACAGTTTTTTTAGTTTGAGATATTTATGCCCGATTGGCTTTGGTTTTTAATATTGTAACGAGGCTCTTGATTCGGGCAATGATTATAGGCTATAGCAATTTTTGCCAAAGCATGTGTATTCATAGCAGGCTGCACAAAGAATACACAGATATAAAATAATATTGTAACTCTGATCAGCATGTTGTATCGTTGTGATATTTGTACAAAATAAAAAAAATCTTGTTAAGGGAAGTGTTGCTTTTAGAAAAAATATAAAAACTATTTTTTATACCGTCTCAGGGGATAGTCTGTGGTATACTTATAGTTGTTATTATTTTTTTTATATTTAAAAAAAGAGTATTACCATGCGCTATTCTTACTTTAACAATCTAGTATCACTTGTATGGCTTGATATCAAAAATGTGTTTGCTAATTATGGTAATTTGTTCCTTAATTCAATATTATTGCCGATTGCCTTTGTTCTTGTATATACACAGGTGCTGCCTGCCTTTGGCATGAAAACAGCGACCGCACATTTTATGCTCATTGGTTTCTTGGTACTTACAACGCATAATACGCAGCTCGGGCTTGCCAACGATTTGCTGCATATGTTGTCGTCAAAGTATGCACCACTATACAAGCAGGACATGCAACAATTTTCACTCTCTCCGGCATTATTATATTGTAGGTATTGTATTCTCTATGCGTTTAAATCAGTACTTGCAAACGTTGCTATTATACCCTTTGCCATACTGTTTGTGCCCGACTTTGATGTTACCTATCTTTCGATACCAAAAACAGTATTGTTCTTTATTCTTATGACGATATTTATTGCCACTATGTGTACGCTTTCTGCCGTTATATTTCGCTCAAATGAGCGCTTGTGGCAAATCTGGCCACGCTGGGGAATATTGTTTTTTAACGTGAGTGGATTGCGTGCCTCATGGATGACGATGCATGCAGCATTTCCTACTATCATGTGGCTTGATCTATGCAACCCGTACTTTTATGTATTTGAGGGTATGCGATCTGCGATATTTGGACAGGCTGGGTACATCAATTTTTGGCTGTGTTGCCTCATGGTTGTTTGTGCAAGTACAGGCTCTCTGTTTATTGGCATGCAGCTGTTTAAAAAACGCTTTGACGCCATTCGCTAAAAAGCAGTTTCATATACATTTTAATGAAATTTGGGTCTTTCAACAGTATTTTTTTATTCAATTTGAAGAACATCTAATAATATTTTTTTTGAAACTATTTTTTTGCTGCCTTAGGATGTTATACTGGTTTTTTAAGATAATTTTTTTAAACCTTAATATAAAAGTAGAAAGAAATTTTACCAATGAAAAAACAAATATATATTTTATGCGCCCTGTGTATAAGTAGCTCATATCTACTTGGAATGCAGCAACAGCAAGCTCGCCCGGCAACTGCTGCTGACGTAGCTGCACATGCACAGCAACAAGATATAGTAAAGATTGTATCAAGTCATGGTGGTAGAGAATACGAGCTGAACAAACATGCTGCAGCACAATCACAGGTTTTGCGCAATATGCTTGAGGTTGTTGAGAGAGATAATGATCCAATAGAATTTGATTTTGCTGATAACCAGATCGCTTTTGTTGCGGCAGTGCTTACCTATCTATCAAGAACTTCTTTGGAGAGTCAAACAAAAGAACAGCTTGCTGAGATCATTATGGGTATTGGTAGACAATTTGGTCTATCGTTTGTTGATATGTTACATCTGGTGCATTTTTTTGATATACCTGTTGCATTTAACGCAATTACTTCGATACAGCCATTGCCATTGCCACGAACACCGGCTGCAGCTGGAGAGTACAATGCATTGCTCACGATAGTTTTTGATATGGCAATTTCAACTGCTTCACCATCAAGACCTTCAGATGATCTGGTTGCAGATGCACCATTACATCAACAACGTTTGGATCGTATAGGTAGCGTGCAACTCTGGCAGTTGTTTGGTCGTATGCTCTATCCAGATTGTATGCGATATGCAGAAGTGCAGAGAATGTTTGATGGTATAAAAGCTTGCTTTGATGCAAATGTAGCAAAGCTATTGTTGCACGAGATTATGCTTGGTGAATATATGCAACAGCATCCAGAGCTGTATAGTCATCCATTAAAAAATATTGCGGAAGGCATAGGGTATATTAATTCAATTGCTTTTGGTGTGAATAATCAGACAATTGTTTCAGGCTCAGCTGACAACAAAATTCGAGTATGGAATGTGCAGATGGGGACATCAACAACTTTGGCGCTAAATACATGTCCAAGTCTTGTCATTGCTTTTAGTCCTGATTATCAAAAAGTTGCTTCAGCTTCTGACTTTTACCCTTCGGATATGCAGATTCGGTTGTGGAACGTAGAAAGTCGTTCGCTTATACAAACATTTACAGGGCATACAGCATCTATTTATTCAATAGTATTTAGTCCAGATGGCAGAACAATTGTATCGGGAGGAGCTGATGAAACTCTTCGACTGTGGGATGTGCAAACGGGTGAAGAAAAAATATCTATAAAAGCAGGGTATGTTTATTCGGTCGCATTTAGTCCAGATGGCACAAAGATTGCAACGGGATCGGATGATGGAATTGTTCGGCTATGGAATGCCGCTGATGGTTCGCTTATACGAATGTTTGCGGAACATAATAAAAGAGCTATTTATTCGATAGTATTTAGTCCAGATGGTAAGAGTATTGCATCAGGGTCTTTGGATCATACTGCTCGACTGTTGAATGTACAAACAGGTGTATCAATAGTATTTGCAAAACATGCAGAGAGCGTTAAATCGGTAGCTTTTAGTCCGAATGGTCAAATAGTTGTTTCAGGATCAAGTAATGGCGAAATTAAATTATGGGATGTACGTATGAGTATATCAAAAGCACTTGTAGAAAATGGCGGGGGAGTTCATTCGCTTGCATTTAGTCCTGACAGCACAATGATTGCATCGGGAGAAAATGGGGGTAGAATTCGATTGTTAGGTTATATGTCATTGTTTGAAGCATTGCAATCACCGCTTGCTGCTAGCAGTTATAAATATGCTCGTAAGAAAATAGCTGCTGCAGTTCAGCCGCCAACAACAGCAAGAGCAGCTGTTGCGACAAGCAAACCGGTCTCCGTACAGCCAAAGCCATTGTTTATGCCTGGATTTTTAGAAAAGGCATTTGCTGATACAGCGCGACGTGCAGCAGAAGCGCAAGAAATTAATGATGACGATGAGCCAGTAATATTGCCGGCACCATTGCCTGGAAGAAAAAAATAAACGTATAGCAGTAGTGATTGTATCTCAACAAAAAGCTTCTTTGTTTATACGCAAAGAAGCTTTTTGTTATTTGTATAACTGTTTTGATTTTTACTTCAGAGTCGTTCCAATAGTTGCATGTTTTTTGCTGCTTGGGATGTTATACTATTTTTAAGATAATTTTTTTGATCGTAAATGTAGAAAATAGAAAGAAATTTTGCCCGTGAAGAAACAAATTTGTACAGTATGTACCCTGCTCGCAACTAGTTCTTGGCTACTTGGAATGGAGCAACAGCAATTCAGACCGGCAACTGCTGCGTACGTAGCTGCACATACACAACAACAAGATCATGCACAGCAACAAGATATGGTAAAAATCACATCAAGTCATGGTGGTAGAGAATACGAGCTGAACAAACATGCTGCAGTGTTATCACAAGTTTTGCGCAGGATGCTTGAGATTGTTGAACAAGATGCAAATGCTCCAATAAAGCTTGATTTTGTTGATAATCAGATTGCTTTTGTTGCGGCAGTGCTTGTCCGTGTCTCAAGAGCCTCTGTAGAACAGCAAACACAAGAACAGCTTGCTGAAATCATTATAGATATAGGTAAACATTTTGATCTAACATTTTTTGATGTGCTGCATCTGATCAATTATTTTGACATTCCTCTTGCATTTAATGCAATTACTTCTGTTAAGTCATTGCCGCTGCCAATAATACTGGCTGCAACTGAAAAGTACAATAAGTTGCTTGCGATAGTATTTGATATGGCAATCTCAACCGCTTCACCATCAAGGCCTTCTGATGATAGATTGACAGCCGCACCATTGGCTGAGCAATGTTTGGATCGTATAGGTAGCGTGCAATTGTGGCGCTTATTTGGTCGTATGCTTTATCCAGATTGTTTGCGATATGCAGAAGTACAAACAATGTTTGATAGCATAAAAGCTCGCTTTGATGAGAAAGCTGCAAAGATATTGTTGCATGAGATTGTGCTTGGTGAGTATATGCAGCACCATCCAGAGCTGTACAGTCATCCATTACAGACTTTTGCAGGAAATGGATCTACTATTAATACAATAGCGTTCAGCCAGAACGGTAAACTGATTGCATCAGGCTCAGATGATGGAGAAATTAACCTATGGGAAAGTAGCTCTGGGCAGATTAGAAAGCAAATTAAAGCTTCTAAAGAACTATCGATTAAGACATTGGCTTTTAGCCCCGATGGTACATTGATTGCATCAGGATTTCATAACGGTCTTATTGCTATATGGGATATAAATGGTACGTTACAAAATTCATTTGGAATATGTAGCTGTACTGTTAATTCAGTGGCATTTAGTCGCGACGGCACTATGCTCGTTTCGGGTAATAGTAGTGGAGAGGTAATCTTGTGGAATATACTTACCGGCTTACCAATAAGAACGTTTGAAAATAAAGGTGCAAATTATTCTACTTGCTCAGTTGCGTTTAGTCCTGATGGTCAAAGTATTGCAGCGTCAAATAATATAGGAATTCGACTGTGGAATGTTGCTGATGGTTCAGATAAAGGTCAATTGAGAAGTCCTGACAATACAATAATTTTTTCTGTTGCTTATAGCCCTGATGGCTCTATGATTGCCTCAGCATCAGGAGATAAAAAAGTTCAACTGTGGCGTGTTGCGGATAAAAAATTGTTACATATCTTTAACAGGTTTTCGAACCTTTTTCAATCAGTTTCATATAGTTTAGTTGCATTTAGTCCTGATGGTCGATCGATTATTTCAGGATTAAGCGATCATGCAATTCGATTTTGGAGTATAACTGATAAAAAGTTGGTGCGAAGGATCGAGGTGGGCCATTATGGGTTTATCCATACAGGTGCAGTTAATCCTAATGGTACCATGATAGCTTCGGTATCAGACCATCGTCGAGACGAATTACTTGAATTTTGCTTGGTGCAGTTGTGGGGATATAGAGATCTTTTTGAAGCACTGCGAGCACCAATTGCTACTATTGCCCCAGTCGCAGTTCAAGCGCCAGCAAAAACAATAGCGGCAAATACTATGTCAAGTAAATTAGCGCCAGTACAGACAAAGCCATTGTTTACTCCTGGTTTTTTAGAAAAGGCTTTTGCTGATACAGCGCGACGTGCAGCAGCGGCACAAGACGCTAATGATGACGATGAGCCAGTTATATTGCCTGCGCCATTGCCCGAAGAAAAAAAATAAAAAAAGCAGAATGTAGTGTCGCATGCCATATATTTGCTAAAAAGGGTAATTATGCGGACAATAAGTATTGTTGCATGCAATAAATAATGGCAACAAATACAAAAGTAGTAAAAATAATTATTAATAAAAAAATAGGTATATACATGTCTGAAAGAGATACAAACAATTCGTTAACAGTCGTTTATGGCATTCACCCCGTATGTGAAGTTGCCCGTGCTAAAAGACGTTTTTTTGAAACAGTCTATACCACCAAAGAGCCGATTAAGGCATGGCGTGATATCCAAAAATTGCTTTCGCCAAAGACGCGTATTGTCTTCGTCGCCAAAGACCAACTTGCTCGCATTGCCGGTACCATAGATCACCAGGGTGTGGTTGGCGTGACAACGCCATTCTCATATCGCAAGAATTTCTTTGATGCAGGTAAAGCACCCTTTATTCTTTTGCTTGACCGTATACAGGATCCTCGCAATCTTGGCGCGATAATTCGCTCCGCGTATTGCACCGGAGTTGATGGTATTGTGGTTATTAAAAAAAGTGGCGCTGATATAACCAGCGTGGTAATTAAGTCGTCGGCAGGTCTTGTAGAGCATTGTGATATGTACCAGGCTGCGACCGTTCCAACTGCTGTTGAGTCGCTCAAAAAAGCTGGATATAACATATACAGTGGCGCTCTTGGTGGCACCCCAATACAACAGGTAACATTTAAGCAGCCATGTTGTATCGTTGTTGGTAATGAAGGTATGGGTGTTGCATCTGAATTTATTAAGAACGGCGAATCTGTTATGCTTGCGCAAAGAGATGTTGATATTTCGTACAATGCTTCTGTTGCCGCTGGCCTACTATTATTTAATGCAAGCTTGCAGCTTGGACGCATTAAGTAATAAGCACAATACACCTGTAATTATTTCTAAAGCTGCTTTAAAAAATAAAGCAGCTTTTTTTGTGTAAATTATACTGTTTTTTAGTCATGAGGAGTTATCAATGATTTTATGCAAAAGTATTATACGGTCCTACTGTAAAGCATTAAAAGAAAATGATTATCAAGCAATGATCAGTTTGTTTGCAAAAGATGCTAAAGTATTTTCATATCTTGCTGGTGATCAGCCGGCAACAGAATTTTATAAAAATTTATTTGGGACAAGCCGACGAACTTCTGTTGTAGTAAAAAATATGTTTATTGAGTCAGAAGGTAAAACAACAGTCGCAGTGTATCTTTATCTTGAAGCTATACGATATGAAAAATTTGCAATTCAATTTGAAGCTGTTGATATTTTTGAATTTGATTTTGAAAATAAAATTACAACTCTTAAAATCATTATGGATACCTGGCCACTGAGGAAGTTGTAAATAGATATTGATGCTGAGCTGGTAAGCACAAAGTTTATAGGTTAGTTGGTCTGTAGGTGGTGATGTTTGTATGAGCTTTTTTTGGTAGCGCTAATTATAATTGCTCATCTGGTGGTGTTAATTGTTTGATAAGATCGAGCATGTCTTGTGGTAGGGGTGCTTCGAACGTATATCGCTGAGACTTCCACTCAAAGTTAATTTTTGATGCATGCAGCGCTTGTCGTGCAATAATTTTTGATTTATGTCCATAGATAGGATCGCCAAAAACAGGATGCTCTATTGCAGCGCAGTGAACGCGTATCTGATGGGTGCGACCAGTAAAGAGCTGTATTTCTAGTAGTGCAGCATCGACTAAGTATTGCAATACTCTATATGCTGTATGTGCAGGACGCCCTGTTGGTATAAGATGAGTCATTTGGTTGCGGTTCATAGGATGGCGTGCAATAGGCAGAGTAATATCATCACGCTCTTTTGGCTTGCCCATAACGACAGCAGTGTATATTTTGGTAATGCAACGATTTTTGAACATGCGCGAGAATTCTTCATGCGCGCTATTATTGCGCGGTATGATCATCAAGCCTGTGGTGTCTTTATCAAGCCTATGAACAATGCCAGGTCTGTCCGGTGAGCCAACGGTAGTAAGTTCTTTGAACGTAAGAGTGAGCCAGTCAGAGAGTGTAAAGAGCATACTTTTTACTGATGGTGCATGTACGGTAAGTCGTGCGGGTTTGTTGATAATAAAAAAATCGTCATGGGTATATACTATTGTTATTTTTTTGCCAATTTTTTCTATATCTGGCTCTAGCAGCTGGGCTTCTTGCTGTATGTTCTCTCGATTGCGTTCTTTGGGAAACGTTATAGTAATGCGATCATAGGGTTGAATCATGATACTGTCTTTGGTAACAGTAGTATCATTTTTTTGTACAAGAGAATCTTTGATACAGTTTTTAAAAAAGCTACGAGAATAACACGTAAAATATGAAGCAAGAAAAATATCAATACGCATGCGCTCTGTTAGATGCGAAACAACTATATTAATCGCTCTTCCTGGTGTTATTGTTTTGGTAATCATAGGGAAAAATCTCTCTTTTTTAGTATACATTTTACTATAAGTTTATTCTTTTAGTATACATTTTTTACGTTATCATATTAACTAAAAATGTATACTTTTCATCACCTTTTTTGCTGATGTAGGAGAGTGTAGAAGGGTCAAAAAAATATGTTGCGATTGTGATTGCGGGGTGAGCTATGGTAGTTCAAAAAACATTTGAACAAATGCTGCGATATTTTGATGATTTTGTTTCGCAGGGATCAACGGTAGGAATTCTTCTTTGGAATGAATTTATGACTTTGCATCCTGCTGATGCTGCGCAATTTTTTTCGATGCTTGATAATGATCAGGTGCAGGAGCTTTTTTTAGCGTTGCCGCTTGATAAACGAGTTTCAATTTTTATTAAATTGCTTGATTCTCTCAAAATATATGTGCTTTCATTTTTGGATGAACACCAGCGAGGCTTACTGCTTGGCAAGCTATCTATCGATGAGCTTACCGATGTTTTTGATGATCTTTCTGATGAAGCGCTCAAAGAATACCTTAAGCTACTGCACAAAAAAGACCGTCAAAAGGTTCTCTCTCTGCTTAAGTTTGATGATGATACTGCTGGTGGCATTATGGAAACCGATGTCATTACACTTATGCAAGATTTTACCATAGAAAAAGCAATTAAAATTCTGCAACGCCTCCAACCAGAGCATGTTTTTTATCAAACTATTTATATTACCGATCAAGAAAATAGGCTTGAGGGCTATATTCGTATCGAAGATTTAGTTCTTAAAAATTCAAAGTTACGACTCTCAGCAATTGTACGCAAAGATTTTACTTCGATTCCTGATGATATGGACCAGCAAGAAGTGGTTAATGTGATGACCCACTATGAGACATCGCTTGCACCAGTTGTTGATCGCGAGGGTTTCTTCTTGGGTGTAATTACCGCAGAGACATTGGTTGATGTTGTTGAGGATGAGGCAGGAGAAGATATTTATAAAATGTCTGCTTTGACCCCTATGGATCGTCCATACTTTGAGACATCTTTTTTTAAGATTTTTTATCAGCGCAGCTTTATATTGGTAATTTTGCTGCTTATGCAGTCCATTACCAGTTTAATTATGAAGCGATATGAAACCTCTCTGGTTGGCTTTTTGATATTTTTTGCAACAATGTCGACATCTACTGGTGGTAATACGAGTTCGCAAACATCAGCAATTATTATTCAAGGTCTTGCCACTGGTGAAATTCATGATGCGAATATGCGCAAATTTGTATATCGCGAAATTATAATGGCATTTTGTTTGGCCTGTGTTTTGGGCGTTGTTGCGTTTGCTCGTATGTATTTTACCGCTGGTGTGTATTTATTAGGAAGTATTGCAATAAGTATCGCACTTGCACTTATCGTTATGGTTTCGATAATGCTTGGCAGCTGCATGCCTATTGTGTTAAAAAAATTAAAACTTGATCCGGCAAACTCAGCAGGTCCTATTCTTGCAACGGTTATGGATATTGTGGGCATACTTATTTATTGCGTGGTAACACGGGCTATACTGTTCTAAGTTTTTTCGAAACTGCTGTGAAATAAATATAGCATCGCTGTTAAAATATGGGGCTATGGATGGGCTTTTTGTTTTTTTCTGCAGAGAGTAGCACATGAAATTATGCATGGGAATTATATTTCTTTTATTGCTTGCTAATCAGATGTATACAATGCAGCAGCAACAACAAAATGCAGATTCTTTTATTGTTTCGATGCATGCTATCCCTACAATGCCTGCTGATGAATCACAACAGAGAAAATTTATTTCTGTGTTTTCGTCACAGGATGCCCTTCAAGCATACCCAATTGGTATTGATGCTGCTCAATTCTCTGCGGTATTGCGATCTATGACTGGATCAGAAGACGACCCTCAGCAAACGCTGCAGCTAGATATTCCTGATAAGCACCTTCATTTTATTGCTGGCTTGCTTGAGTGTATTAATCAACAGAACCATATACATAAACAATTATTGCATAACCATTGTATTATGGATTTTATTAAAAATGACACGCATGATTTTATAGATATTTCTTTTTCTCGGGTTCTTACGTTAATTCTTTTTTTTGATATTCCTATTGCTTTTGATGCCTGTATATCTATGCAAGAGTCTTTCTTGCTTCCGCAAACAAAAGAAGAAAAAATTCTGCATAATAGGCAGCTGTTTAAGATTGCTCGTTTAGCTAAGAGCACCGCCTCCCTTGATCCAAGATATAGTATGTGTATAGGTAGTGTTGCCTTATGGCAGCTACTTGGATCGCTGCTGTATCCAGGATGTATGCAGTATGCAAACATACAGACAGCTCTTAATGGGATAGCGAATCATATTGATGGTGAGAATTATTTTCCAGAACAAAAAAAGATTTTAAAAAACATTGAACGAATGCTGCTTGGTGCATATTCAGTTAAACATCCACCACGATACCATCACCTGTTGCGCGGGTTTATAGCATGTTCCAAAAATGTATGTATGAATAGATTGGTCACATGTAGTCCCAATAGCACTATGATTGCTGCAGTATTAGGAAATAAAAAAAATATTCAATTAATAGATCTCCCTTCAGGTACTATTGTGCGTGAGCTATTCGGTCATTGTGGTGGTGTAAACGCTCTTGTCTTTAGTCCAGATAGTTCGATACTTTTCTCATGCGCTGATGATGGCATTGTACGCTTGTGGGGCATTGCTGAGGATACTATACGAGTATTTGTTGGGCATCGTGCACCAGTGCTTTGTATTGATTGCAGTAAAAACAGGGAAATTATCGCATCAGGATCTTCTGACACAACGATTCGATTATGGAATATGCATACTGGCCAATCGCGTATATTGACCGGTCATAATGGCAGCGTAACAAAAGTTTTATGCAGTCCTAGTGGCGAGCGACTAGTATCAGAGGGCGATGATGGCACCCTTCGATTATGGGATATAGCAAGGGGCGAGTGTATCAAAATTCTTGTTGAGTCATCACAAGCACCTATATCAAAACAAAATAGAATAATAACCTTTAGCGTTGATGGATCAAAAGTTGCAATAGCAAACAATGATAATACGATTGGGTTGTGGAATTGTGCTGATGGTATGCTGGTCAAAATGTTGGTGGGACATACACATACAGTTAATGCATTACGCTTTGGTGAACAAGATACAATACTTATGTCAGGCTCAATTGATGGTGAGGTTCGACTCTGGGATATTGTATATGATTTTTGTACGTATATTAATGCAGGCGATATGCAAAATATAGGGTATGTATCTGCATGTAGTACCGATATGAAAATGTTTGCCATAGCTAATCAAGAAGGCTTAGTGCAGTTTAAAGGTTTTATCAATAATAATGTAGTAGCGTATCATTCGATACATGTTTTTGATGCAGTAACCCATATTGATTTTAGCCCTGATGATAGTTTGTTGTTTATGGTCTTGTCTGATCAAATTATAAAGATTCATGGTTGCCCGTCATTGCCTCATGCACTATCACAAGCAGTTGAGCCGTATTCTGTTGCAGGGGCCCCTTGTGTAAGTAAGCCTAAGGCTGCTGTAGTCAGGATTGAGCCAAAACAATCTTTTTCTTTGAGAGATTGTTTTTTTGAATTTCTGCAAAATTGGATGACCAGCCAAGGTTTTTGATTTATATTTTGAATAGAACAGAAAACATTCTTGTATTAGTATAAATTTTTACTAATACATTTTTGCTAACGCATATCTATTTAGGTGTTTTTTTATAATCAAATGTGTAAAAAATTTTGGAATAGCAGGATGATGCCTGTTTTTTTTAATTGTAAAAATCTGTTTACTTTTTCAAATTGAATATAGTATAGTTTTTAATAGTATGTATTAATAATAAGAATTATGTGAAAAAATGGAGGTTGTAATTATGAAATTATATAGTGCTTTTAGTTGCCTGTTATTTTTGAGTAGTACGGGCATGGTGGCAATGCAACAGCCGCCGGCAACAGCGGCTTCAAGTACATCTGCAGCAAACCAGTTTTCGGCTGTACCAAGACCTGTGGTGTTGCGTGATAATTTATTTGATCCGACCATTCTTCCATCAAGCAGTCCGTCTAGAGATCTTCAGCAACCTCTTACTCTTGGCTATTTGCGAGAAGTGCTTGCTACTATGCAAAGGAGGCCTTCTTCAAGAATAGTTTCCTCTCAACATACTGTTACAGCGTCACCTCAGAGAGTTGGCTCTGGCGCAAAAAAAGGCGGTAACGATGCTCTGATTGATCAGGAACTTAGAAAATTTATTGGCCTTGCTGATAAAGATCCTAATATTACCAATGATGATGTAGAAGAATTTGAGTTATTTCTTGAATCTTTGAATAATGATGAGCGTGCAGAGCTTGCAGAGTTTGCGCAAACCTTGGGTTGAAATGAATAATAATAAATAAAAATTTATGCAATGGTGTTTATGCCAAATGATAATTATAAAGAGAGGAGCTATTGCGTATGTGGAATAAAAATTTTGTCATAATAGCATTGCTGAGCTGTTTTGGTTCAGTGTTGTTCGCATCGATTGAAAGCGAGTTGACTGAATCGTTGCAGAAAAAGAGTTATTTATTTCCTGGTGCTCTATCAACCGTTCAGGCAATACCTGTTCAGACAACACCAGAGGGTCGCGAATGGACGTGTGAGTCTGCAGGAAAGCAGTACTTTATCCAAAAAGGGCGCCCAGATATTCTTGGCATACCATGGAAAAACTTTGTTGCAAAAGTAACGATTGGTGAAAATGCAAAAATAGGCCTAGCGGCAGATGATTGCCTGGTTGTTGATGACAATGCTGATTATACTGTTTTTACTAAATCTGCTCGTCAAAAAACAAAGAGAGCAAAAGTTGTAACACCTGCTCAAAGCGAGCTTTTAGAAGCTGTGCAAAGGGCAGACTGTATTACTATAGTGAATGCGCTAGAACATACAGATGCAAAAAAATATAGAAATAAAGAGTTTATTGATCATGTGTTGAGATTTGTTTGGGACAGAGATTATGACATTAAAGCGGCAGCCTCGTATGTACTAGGTCTTTTGAGTAAAGATAAAAAACTTGATGCATATGTGTATAGAGTATGGTCTGAGGCAATTGACGAGCAAAACTATCAATATCGTACCAAGCCAATGTTTGCAGGTAGTTGTTTGGTAACGATAAAGCAATATGGTGTATATGAGGTAGCAGAGAACGTCAAGAAGGGCTTTGATGTAGCTGTCCGTATGTCAGAGCACAATAAAGGAGCAATGGCTATTTTTAGACGCACTATGGATGAAGAATTTTTTGTAGTCTCTGGTGAGGGTGAATTTTGGACTAAAGATGCAGAACAAGAAAGAGGGCCATTTAGGGTTAGCGCAGGTGATTATATTGCAAGCCCAGCTAATACGCATACTCAATTTAGAAACGTTGGCGATGCGCCGCTCAAAATGATTGTTATTACAAATCCTCCCTTTGACGATGTGATTAAAGTTTTCCCCCAGGATGCAGTAAAAGAAATACATGCCGCAATAGGTGTATGGCAGTTTGATGAAGCAATAAATGAAATCTCTAAAAAAATAAGCGATATAGGCGCAGAAGACAAGAACGCTGTGCGGGCGATTCTGGCAAATCAGGATGCGCCGTACTTAGAGCGCTATTATGCTGCTAAGTTATTTGTTAATGATTTTATTGCAGAAAAGCTTGCTATTGCAAATAATCCAGCTGAACATTGGGCACTGCGTGTTGCTGTTATAAAGGCTCTTGCAAATAATAAGTCTGGTGAAGTTGTACAAGCTCTGAAAAACTTAGAAAAAAGAACAACGGGATTTGTGCACAAAGCGATAGTACAAGCTTTGAAGTAATTTTAATTGCTGTATTAAGACGTTTTTTACAACCCAATGTACAAAAAAATTTGGAAGGGCAGGATGATACCTGCTCTTTTTTTGTTCGTAGAAATTGTTTATTTTTTCAAATCAAAAGTAGTAAGTTTTATAGCAGGTGAAAAATAACAATTATTATGTGATAAAAAAGGGGCGTAAGTAATACCTGTAGCTGCTCAGCCTATTTTATTAAAATATATAGTATTTTCTTTTGCTTATTATTTTTGAGAGAGCTTCGTCATATTGATATGTTTTTAAAAAAAAGGAGCAGGGATGGTGAAAAAATGTTTGTTTATGGGTTGTGTTTTATTATGTTCTGTAATACATGGCAAAGTCAAAGATGCAGTACCACCAAAGACGGTATCATCATCAGTGGTATCGCCAAAAAGTGCAGCATCTCAGAGGGTATCATCATCGGGAACTGTATCACAGGGAGCAATAGGGCAAGTCGGTGTGGCCAAAAATGTTGATGATCGTTCTTCTGTATTAGCTTTTGATAAATTGGAAATATTGGCCAAAGATAAAAAGTTCGAAGAAATAAAGCAAATATTGCTTGCACACCCACAAGCGAAAAGCGCAGGTGGATCAAATTCATTAATAATAGCAATAAATCTAATTACCGATGATACGATTCTCAAAGATACGGTAAAACAGTTAATTGCAAAAGGTGCTGACATTAATGCCAAAGATAACTATGAAAGGACTGTTTTAGAAAATGCTTTAATTTATCTTAATGATAAACAGAGCGATATTCTTGCTGTTATTATACAGATGCTGATCGATGCGGGTGTTGGTGTTAATGCCAAGTCTGGAGAAATGCAACCATTATTCCTGACTTTTTTAATTGAAAATGGCGTTATCTTGCAACAAGTGTTTCAAAAATTGCTCGATAAGGGTGCTGATGTTAATGCCAAAGATTTTAATGGAGACAATGCATTGATATCTGCAATAAATTCTTATTCAAGAAATCCTGGTTTGGACCTTAAAAACATTGTTTCTCAATTGCTTGCAAGAGGCGTAGATATTAATGCTACAGGTTCTATTGGTTGGAATTCATTGATAAGGGCACTTTATAGGATTAAAAAATATGAGATTCTCAATGATATAGTTAAGCTGTTAATTGTAAAAGGTATTGAGGTTCCGGCTAATGCATTATTGATTTTTTTGGATAATACACGTTTAGATCTTACCAAAATTGACAATGAAGAAGCATTTTTAGAGATAGTTCGTCAATTGCTTGCAAAAAATGTACAAATTAATTCTCTTCCACCTTATCTCTTAGAACCTTTGTTTTTTGCTATTATGATGATGCGTTTCTCTAGTTCTTTATCAGAAAAATTAGTTACCCTTTTGCTTGAAAAAGGTGCTGATAGTAATATGATTGGCGCAGGAGGGATTACGCCTTTGATGGCATTGTTTTGGAAATCTCACAATATTTCTGATTCAAAAAAAATTGCATCTTTGCTCATTGCAAAAGGTGCAGATATGTATGCAAAAGACAAGCAAGGAATGACGGTATTTGATTATATTGATAAATTGGATACAAGAGATATAAATGTTTCTCAAAAGAATGAGCTAAAAAAAATTTTGCAAGAAACGTATGAGAAGTTTGGTGGTAAAAAGATAAAAAAATAACTTTATTACAAACATAAGAGAGTGCGTGATTTTGTTCACGCACTCTCTTATGTTTGATTACTGTGTATAGTGCTTACAAAAAATAATGAATAATCTTGTTATGTTGTATAACAGCAATTTATTGCACTACAAAATTAACCAGTCGTCCGGCTACAACAATAGTTTTAATAATAGTCTTATTGTGCAAACTTTCTTGTACAGCCTGTGTTGCGCTTTCAACAATTATTGATTCTGTTGCAGCTATGGGCAAAGTAATGGTCTTTTTTGTTTTGCCATTGATTTGTATGGCTATAGTCATAGTATCTTCGCCGACAAGTTCTGGATCAAAAACTGGCCATTTGCATACTGCAAGTTCTTTTTTGTACAATGTTTCGAGTAACTCACTTGCCATATGTGGAGCAAGGGCAGAGAAAACAATAAGAATATTCTGTATGGTTTCACTGCTATATTGATGCTCTGATGCAATCGACTCATTAAGCCATTCCATCATTGCCGCTATTGCGGTATTCGGCTTGTAGAGATTTAAACGCTCATAATATTTTTTGAGGAAATTATTGAACAGTTTTTTTGCCTGCAGTGTCTCTGTTTTTGCGCCGGTTTCGCTTTGTGCAATAACAAAATTCCATAGCTTTTGATTAAAGCGTTTTATACCTTCCATGCCATTATCTTGCCATTCGCAATCAAGCTCTGGTGGTCCCATAAATAGAATATACATGCGCAGTGCATCTGAGCCATACTGCTTAACAATGTCATCAGGGTTGACAACATTACCCTGTGACTTGGACATCTTCTCAACTAATCCACTTTTTTCTGAGTATTTGCATACCATTCCCTGGTTAAATAGCTCGCTAAACGGCTCATCAAAGGGCAAATAGCCAAGATCATAGAGCACTTTGATATAAAAGCGCGAGTATAATAAATGTAGAATAGCATGCTCAATGCCACCAACATATAGATCAACGGGCAGCCAGTAGCGCATATCTTTTTCACTAAAAGCAGCGCTATCTAACTGTGGGTTTGGATAGCGTAAAAAGTACCAGCACGATCCTGCCCATTGAGGCATAGTATTAGTTTCTCTTTTTGCCGCACCACCGCAGGTTGGACAGGTAGTATTGACCCATTCGTCAATTGCTGCAAGGGGCGATTCACCAGTGCCGGTAGGTTGATATGCTTCAACTTGTGGCAAAACAATTGGAAGATCTTTCTCGTCCACGGGGACAACGCCGCAGTTAGCACAGTGAATAAGCGGTATAGGCTCTCCCCAATAGCGCTGGCGTGAGAATATCCAATCACGTAGTTTATAGGTAACTACTTTTTTTGCGAGATCATGTTTTATCAAATGATTGCTAATAGCAGTTCGGGCAGTAGAGTATGCAACGAGGCCATCAAAATTGTTGCTATGCATTAGTATGCCATCGCCCTCATATAGGTCGAAATCGTCGCCCAGTGGATTTTGGATAACAAAATGAATGGGCAAATTATAGTGTGTTGCGAATGCATGATCTCGTTTGTCATGTGCAGGAACAGCCATAACCGTTCCTGTTGCATAGTCTTTGAGAACATATGTTGCTGCGTATATAGGTAGCTTTTCGTTTGTAAGCGGATGAAACGCATAGAGCCCGGTAAAAAAACCTTCTTTATTTTTTTCTTTTTCTGCCGAAATGGTATTAGAAGCATTTTGTGTAAAGATTCGTAATTCTTCTTGTTTGTCTGCAGATATATACTGCTTTAAGAGGTCATGATTATGAGCGATAACTAAGTAGGTGACGCCATAGATTGTTTCTGCACGGGTCGTAAACACCGGCAGGGGAACTGCTACGCCATCCTCAGTAATCATTTTGAAGGTGATTATTACTCCTTCGCTTTTACCAATCCAGTTGCGTTGCATAGTTTTTACTTTTTCTGGCCAATTAAGTTTATTGAGGCCATCGAGCAGTTTTTCTGCATAGGACGTTATTTTGAGCACCCATTGGCGAATGTTTTTTGTTTCGACTACGCTGCCGCAGCGCTCACATTTATTATCAACTACTTCTTCATTTGCAAGACCAGTCAAACACGAAGGACACCAGTTCACTGGAAGATTGCTTTGATAGGCAAGTCCTGCTTTATACATTTTAAGAAATATCCACTGCGTCCACTTGTAGTAGCTTGGATCAGTAGTGTTAACTTCTTTTGACCAATCATAGACAGCACCAATCTTGGTGAGCTGTTTTTTAAAGTTAGCAATATTGGTCGCCGTTGTCGTTGCCGGGTGCATGCCTTTTTTAATAGCGTCATTTTCGGCTGGTAGCCCAAAAGCATCCCAACCCATAGGATGCAAAATATTGTAGCCCTCGAGCCATTTAATACGAGCGTATACATCAGAGAGAACATATCCTCTCCAGTGTCCTACGTGCAATCCTGATCCTGATGGATAGGGAAACATATCAAGGCAGTAGTATTTTTTCCCGCTACCTGTTGGCTTTGATTCGGCATCATTTTTTTGCGCCCAACGCTCTTGCCACTTTTGTTCAATGTCGTGAATGTCGTATTTCATTTGCAGTTCACTTTCACTTTTATATTGCTCAACCGTATAGATTTTATTGCTCTTATAAAAATAATGCACAAAATGATAACAAGCAAAAAAGAACATGAGAAAAATGGTGTTTTGTGGAAAGTGAGCAAAAATATGATAAAAAAAGATGAATCAATTTTGGTAGTACCAGTTGAAAAGCTTATGGAGCATATGGGTGAATGGCAGGGATTGCGAACTGATAGCATGAATGTGTTTACAGAATGTGTACGTGAGCATGGAATGTTTATGCTACGCTCTGCTGCAGAGTGTGATGAGCGATATAAGCAAATTATACCCTATGTTGTGCTCTGTGATAGCAGGGATATATTTGTTATGCAACGTTGTGCACAGGCAAGTGAGCAACGCTTGCGCTGTAAAAAGAGTATAGGGGTTGGTGGGCATATACGAGATCAAGATTTTGATGCAACTGGCATGTGTACATTTGATGTAGAGAATCTTGCATGGGCACGGCGTGAGATTGATGAAGAAATTGCAGGCCTGACTTCTGGTGACATTGAGCATGGTTGCTGTATCGGTTTTATTAATGATGACAACAATCCTGTAGGAAGAGTGCATTGTGGTGTTGTGTATACAGTCTGTGTAACCAAGAATAAAGATCAGATTGCTATTCGTGATGAACATAAAACGGGTTATTTTACATCAATAGATACTTGCAAAGAAATGTGCGCATGTGTAAATGATGATCATGTAAATAACTTCGAGACGTGGAGCTCTATTGTTTTGCAACAGTGGTAATAGCTTTTTCATTGAACATAAGGCTGTCATGGTTTTACTTTTTAGTATTAAAAAAAGACATAGAACCTATAAAATTTTATAGGTTCTATGTCTTTTAAATAGCACGGTAATTAAAATATTTCTGAGGAATATTGTGTCAGGTTAAGATTTTTACGTTCTTCGTCAGCGACTTTTTGTACAGCGAATTGGTTGTTTGCTACCATAGAAAAGTATGCTCTCATTGAATCAGTGCTTATGGAATTAGTGTTAGCCATGGCATTTAAACAGTTTATGCCATAGTTGAATAGTAGTTCGACAGCGTAGCGTGCAAAATATTGATCAAGCTTCGTAATAGTTAGGCTTAAAGATTCAAGAATGTTTACTAGATAAACTGCTGAAATATCTTTGTCAGAGCTATTTTCAGGGTTTATAAATTGATTAAAAATTTTATTAATATTATTAAGCTCTTCTTTTGCGCTAGAAAAAGAAAACACGCTGCTTGCGGGTTGATTGTTGTATAATTTTGTTAATGTTTCGTTAGCTAATGAAAAAAGTTTGGTTGAAATATTGTTAAGGTTCGATTTAATAGTATTTTTTGTTGGCTTTCTGGAAACTAATGTGTTGAGGGCTGCTTTAAATTCTTTGTTGATTTGTTGCATACTGTTTTCAAGAGCTATCCGCAAGTCTTTTTGTGCAGAATCTATTTGAGTAGATCTTTCTATTGGAGCCAGTGGCTGTGTTTTAAGATCTTTGCGTTCTGTCTCTGCTACTTTTTCGATATCTTGTGCAGCTTTGTTAACTGGCTCTGCTATATCGTCTGAAAAAAGTTTTCCTTTTTCTAATATATCAACAACTGTTTTTAGCAATTCATAAATACCAATAGCATAGGTGGCAGCAAGTTCGAGTGCATAACGTTTTTGATAATGTGTAAGAGAAACGGGGCTGTATGCAGAATTGATTGTTTTGCTTAATGATTTTATTATTTTTGATATTTCGCGTGCAGTATCAAATATTGTTGCTATTTTCTTTTGTGTTTTATTTCCTGGTTCTTCTGGTAGACTCAGGCTTGCTCGTGTTAATTCGTTTATTTTTTTTATCGATTGTATTGCTTCTGCAGTATCTTTAGCATCTTTTTTGTCATATGCCGTTAAAAATTTCATAAGAGTAGTTTCGTATGCTTCTATTACAGCTTTTGATGATGATTCTTTGACTAAATTAAGAAATCTTGTGGTAAAATCTGGACTGGTTTTTTGGTCAAGTAAAGTAAGAACTTTTTGATTAATCTCTCTGAGCTGCGTATCAAGTTTTATACGCATTGGCGCTTTCTCATTTTTTGACGCAGCATTTATAGTACTTATTGTTATGCTCATACTTGCAATAAAAGTGAATAGTAAAGCATGTATTTTCATATGTATATCCTCTTTTTAACAAAAATTAAAATAAACAATTCTTTTTACAGCATTTTGCATCCTGACTGTATGTCCCTTGGTTATTTAATGTTTTGTAAAGCTTTTTCAGAAGCAACTTTTATTTCAGCATCAGTTGGTATCTTAAGACTTTTGCGTTCTTTTGTTGCGATATCGGCAATACCTTTTGCAGCCGCACTGACTGTTTCTGCCATATTAAGGAATCTTTTTAATGTATTAAATATTCCTATAGCATAGCTAGCAGTGAGTTCAAGAGCGTAGCGTTTTTGATATGGCGTTGGTGAAAAAATGCTATTTATAGAATCAATGTCTTTGTATAATTTTTTTATTATGAGAGCAATTGTTTTTGCATTTTCCAATCCTTCTGCTTTTCTTTTTTGTCCATTAATGTCTGTTGTTTCTGGCATTCTCAGAGTTTTTCGTGTTAAATAATTTATTTTTTTTAATAATTGTATTGCTTCTGTAGCGTTTTCACCGTATGAATCATTTAAAAAATATACAAGGGTGGTTTCATATGGAATGGTTAATGGGTCTTTTATAAAAGTTGGATCTGGTGTGATTATTTTATCTGAAGCCCACTCTTGCTTTCTTTGTTCTTCCGTTGCGGCTTTGACTAAATCCGCAATTTTCATTCTAAATTTGTAATCGATTTTTTCTTGTAATAGCGTAGTAAATTTTTTGTTAATATCTTTAATTTGCTCATCAAGTGCTATACGGTCTATTTTTTTTTGTTCTTTTGATACTGCTTGTATGCTACTTATTGCCATACAGGCACTTGTGATAATGGCGAGTATTAGTATGTGTATTTTCATGAATAAAAACCTCTCTTTTTTAAAGAAAAACAGTAAAACAATCTATGTATATCAAAGATATCCTAAGATTGTTCTAGATTGATAGATTTTTGTAATTATGCACATAAAAAAAGAACCCGTAATTTTCATTACGGGTTCTTTTACTCTTTGTTTTGTAGCGTTGGTATAGGGTTTTTAAGGCCTAATCGTTTCTACGGTATCCACCTTGTGAACGACCACCATTGCTGCTGCTGCTGCTTCCACCAAATCCACCGCGTGAACGGTCGGATGAACCGCCGTTGCTGCGTGGGTAACGATCACGATTTTCTTCTTGTGGACGAGCTTCGTTTACACGAAGAGGTCTGCCCATAAGGTCTTTGTTGTTAAGAGCATCAATAGCACGTTGTGCTTCTTGTGCATCTTGCATTTCTACAAAGGCGAAGCCTTTTGAATTGCCGCTGAATTTGTCTTTAATAATATTAACTGTAATGACGGTTCCGAATTGTGCAAAAGCTTCTTTGATAACATCTTCGGTAGCTGAAAAGGACAGATTACCTACATAAATTTTCATATGAACTCACTAAAAAAAAGAATAAAACTAACATTGAACAACACTAAAAACGAAAGAGATTGCAAATTTGAGGGGAATGTTTGAACGAAAAATAATTGGATACGAATTTAAAAAAAACAACTTTTACTACTTTTCGACAAAAAAATTAACAAATAACAAAAACATACAGAAACTAGTATTACCGTATTTGTATATATTTGCAAGTTTTTGCTGCTAAATGTTTTTTGCTGAGTAACTTTATGGTACGCAAGAGATGCGTAATGATACGCGAGGGGTAGTAATAACAAGATATTTATGAGTTATTTTGTAATGATGTGTTAAAAAACAGAGCCGGCGTATTTCAGC
>CAIKXM010000016.1 GCA_903831405.1 uncultured bacterium | reverse complement strand
GTAAGCAACGGATATTTTATAATAGTGTTGATATCACACATGGTACTCTCCTAAATAGATTGGTTAGATCAGTTTAAGAGAGTACCTTTTTTTTAAAAATTCGACTAGATCAGATCTCTAATCTATTTGCGGAAGTCCTGTAAATAGGCAAAAAATAATAGGATATTGCAAAATCTTTTGCATATAATTTTTCTCTACAATAATAATTTTTTTTATTTCTATGGTGCTTATTGATAAAGGTAATACCAATATATCCTATGTCGCTATATAAATAGCTATAATTTTAATAGTATCAACGTACAGTATATAACATACATTCGCACTAGCTATACGTATAAATTTATGCTATTGAATTTATGTTTGCTGGATGCCTATATGTATTATGTATAAAAAGTGGGAAAATATATGAAGATGCGCTCTGCGGTATTAATTGCTTTGTTATGTATTACCAGTGCTCTCTACAGCGACCCCTTGCTTGTAGCAGTTCTTATGGTTAAAAACGAAGCGCCCGTTATGGTTGAAACACTGCAACCGTTGGTTAATGGCGGTATAAAAGATTTTTTGATTTTTGATACCGGCTCTACTGATGGTACACAAGCAGTTACTAAAAAATTCTTTAAACAATATAAACAGATAAAAAGTTATATTATTGAAGAGCCATTTATTGATTTTGCAACATCTCGCAATCATGCTCTTGAGTCAACCAGAAAACACTTTCCGCATGCGACATTTATGGTAATGCTTGATGCAGAGTGGTATACCCATCATGCAGAAGGGCTATTAAAATTTTGTAATGAATATAAAAATGATCAACACGATTCGTATGCAATTTCAATAGAGGGTCGTGGTGTTGCCTTTCATATAACCAGACTGTTCCGTTGCTCTGGCGATATTTATTATAGTGGTGTTGTGCATGAATGTGTTAATCAACCCGCAGCAATATGTCTGCCTGCGCATGTGTATTTTGAGTGGAAGCCTTCTGCAAAAGGGCAAGAAAAATCTGCACAGAGATGGAAGCAGGATGTCGCACTATTATTAACAAGTTATCAGAAAGATCCAAACGATCCTCGTACGCTTTTTTATCTGGGTCAAACATACCACTGTAACGATGATCTGGAGAATGCCTACCTGTTTTATAGTAAGCGTGCAGAAATACAGACAGGATCCGAAGAAGATTTTTCAACGATAATTCGCCTCGGGGTTATAGTAGGTGAAATTGCAGCAAAAGCAGAAAAGCTTGATTCGAGTGCAGGCAAGAGTGAGTTGAAAGATAGCAAAGATAACCTAGATACTCTCTGTCCACTGGCAATCAAATATTTTCTCAAAGCTTTTTCTATGCGACCCCATAGAGCTGAACCGCTCATTTGTATTGCAAACCATTATCTAAACAAAAAAGAGCTCGGCTTGGCATTTTTATTTGCAGTGCGTGCGGCAAAGATGCCCTATCCTGTGCAGGACGATATGCTTGAGAAGCAGTTATACGACTTTACGCGCTATGATATTTTGGGTAAATGTGCATGGGCAGCTGGCGAATATGAGATAGGCGAATGGGCAACACTGCAGGCACTCAAAGTTAAGCCTAACGAAGAATACTTGCAGCATAACCTGAGTGTGTATCGCAATAGCATTGCTGCTGCAAAAAAGTGAGCAGGTTGTATCGATGCATATTGTAACGTTGTGATATCTGTATAAAATTAAGAAAAGATTATTGTAGCTTTGAATAGAGCTGTATATTTTAAAATTATTTTTTATAAACTCTCTGCTGTATTTGATTTACTACAGCAGAGAGTTTATTTTTTTTGTTATTTTGTTATATATAACTAGCTTCTCTTAGCTTTGCAAAATTCACTGTTTTTAAAACTACTACTGAACTGTACTTTTAGATTATGCAAAAAACGAAAGGCTAATTGAGTCTCACTATAGTAGCGACAGCGACTATAGCTGCTTTTACTTTTGCCACATAGAGAGGTACATCTGAGCAATTTTATTATTAGCTGCATCCCGCTCCAAAGTTTTTTTGCGCGTCTGATCTGTTGAGGCACCTTGTGGGTTAATATAATATACGCCACTGATGCCAGGTATTTTTTTAAAAATTATCCCCATGCTTGCCATTCTACACCAGAATTCCCAATCAGCTGATGATGACAGATCGTTTCTAAAGTAGCCACATTCTTCATGTAACATTTTTCGCCACATAGGCATAGGCCCTGCCAAGCACATGTACATGGTTTTTGGTGAAAATTCTTGAATGTTGGCGAGCGTGCATGCTTGAGGATGCTCGAATGTTGTATTGGGAAACCGTGTGCAATAAAAGTCTGAGTAGACCAGGCCTATATGTGGATTTTCTTCGAGTGCTTTTGCATGCATCTCTAAGCAATAGGGGTTGCGTCGATCATCAATATTTGCATTGGTGAGAAAGTCTGCTTGTGCAAGTTGTGCGCCAAGGTTCCATACCCCATACAAACCGGGATCGCTGTCAAGTTTGATATAGCGAATATTAGGGTATGCTGCGAGATATGGCTCGATAATAGAGCGTGTATTTGGCGAGGCGGGCACTTCGATGAGAAGTAATTCGCACTCATTAAAAATAGTTTGACGAGTGATATCGATCAAGAATTGTTCTATAAACATATCTTTTGGATCAAAAATTGAAGTGATAATTGAAACCCTGGGCTTGGTGTAGGTTGATGGTGATGATTGCCCAGGTGCTAATAATGATTCTTGCGATGAGCATGGTGAATATAGCGACAAAACAAATAGTATAATAAGTGTTGCGCTTTTGGTGAAAAATGTTTTCATAAGCTTATCTAACGTTTTTAAAGATAAAAAGATAATATGGCGTGAATTTAAATTATGTAAATTCAAAATTATATGTGCAACTTTTGATAATTTATTGATAAAAATAAGGAATTATATACCTATCAACTCATCCTCTATAGTTCTTGCCATCGAGTAGCTTTACCTGTGCCTTGGTTGTCGATTAATGGATTATAATTACGTATTCCTGATAGGTGTAGATGACAGCATTGAATTGATAGGCATGGATTCAAAACGGTAAGTCCGCTTATAGTTGCTTGATAAGCTATAAAACTATCACATTGCATAGTTCCTAGTTTAAAATCATCTTTTGGAAAGTGTTTAATAGGCGTTTGGAAGATCCAAACATCTTGTGATAATTCGCTCCATAATTGCTGAAACTCTCCACGACAATATTGTTTAAAAATCTTTAAACCAGCCGGGGTAATATTCCAACGAGTAAGCACTAAAAATTTGTTCGCAAGATTGTAATTGTTTAAAAGTGATAAAGTTTGGTTAAAATAGATATCAGCATTGCTTAGAATAATATTGCTATTTGGGAATAACGTGTTAGCAATATCAAAACAGTAGCCATAGGTTGGCCTATCGTGAATAGTAACAATTTTTATACGGTTGTTTTTTGAGAACGTGTATACATAATTGTCGGTACTGTTTTGAGAGTCTTTGCTTGTATCATAGAGTACGCAGATGTCATCGATATCTTGATGTTGTAGATTTTTTTCGAGACAAGCTATGTATTCCTGTGCTCTTATGGGATTTGTTTCGTTGTAGAGAGTGGTTATAAGCTTAAATTTTTCAGTAGTGAATAGTGTTGTACAATATAATTGCATCATGCAGATCAATATAAATATATTTTTTTTCATAAGCTGCCTAATGTTTTAAAAATTAATATGAAATTTTAAGAACAAAAATAATGGTTGTGAACGTATTAAATCATAAGCTTTGTGTCAACGTCCTAAAGCTCTTGCCATTTAACGGCCATCCACGGCTCTCCTGTAGGGCATTTGAGCGCATTATAGTCTTGTATTTCTGCATGAACATGACAACATTGGATAGAGAGGCAAGGATTTAGGGTTATAAGTCCACTTATATGCGCCTGATATGCTATGCGGCTATCACATTGCATTGTGCCCAATTGAAAATGGTCTTTTGGAAAGCGCTTAAGTGGTGTTTTAAATATCCAAACATCTTGTGACGTTTCACTGCGAAATTGTTCAAAAATACCATTATGATATTGTTTAAAAATTTTTAAACCAGTTGGAGTAACGTCCCATCGGGTAAAAGCTAAAAATTTGTTCGTAAGATTGTAATTGTTTAAAAGTGATAAAGTTTCATTAAAATAGATATCAGCATTACTTAAAATAATTTTACTATCCGGGAATACATGATTAGCAAGCTCAAAGCAATAGCCATATGTTGGACGAGATTTGATTTCATTAATTTTTATATTTTTATTTTTTAAGTAGGAATATATATAGTTTTCATTGTCGTTTTTGGAATCGTTGCTTGTGTCATAGACCACATAGATGTCATCAATGTCTTGGTGTTGTAAATTTTTTTCTAAGCAGGTGATATATTCCTGTGCTCTTGCTGGATTTGTTTCATTATAGAGACTTATAATAAGTTTAAATTTTTCGGTAGCAAATATCGTTGAACAGTACAATTGCATCACGCAGATCAATATATATATACTAAGTTTTTTCATAAATCGCCTAATGTTTTAAAAATTAATATGAGAACATAATTAAGTGCCATGATATTGTTACTGCTTTTATCTATATAGAATGTATTATTCATTCTGCATGTTTAATGATGTGCTGTTTTGGCGTTATATTTACCGTCATATTGATAAAAGTAATATGGCACATTGATCGTTGCTTCATTTTTTAATAGGCCTGATCGTTGGAGTTTTGTAGCCCATTGAAGATCTTCGCCAACATTAGTTTCGGGAAATGAAAACTGTATTGCAATTGATCTCTTGATAGGGTTCAAATGATTTGGTGGTCGTAGATATACGCCATTTTCTGTGGAATAGTGGTCGTATTGTATTGAATGAAGAAACAGCGTTGGATTTTCTCCATTAGTGGTTATAATGCCAACAAGGCTTACGCAGTCCGGCTTTTGTAATAATTTTTCATAAATCATGGGTATGTACTGATCGTGTACATCATCATCGTCATCTATAAAGCATGTATATTCTCCATGGCTTGCTGCGAGTAGTGCATTTCTCTTAAAGCCAACTTTTTTTTCGCGATTATCTTTAAAAAATAAAATTTCAATAGAATCGTTAAGATTATTTGCGGTGATTTGGTTTTGTAATTTGGTACAAATTTTTTGAAAACATTCTGCTCTCTCGTCGAGTGTGCAAATTAAAATGCTCCAAAGCTTTGCTTCTGTATTGCTTGATAATGATAGATGGGGTGATGACAACAATAATAAGAACACGAGTGATAGTAGTTTTTGTTTCATATGACGATCCTTTTTTAAAAATATACAGTCAACTATAAAAAGCTCTCCCGTAAAACATTAAAAGCATTCAAGGGTCATATTAAGGCTATCAAATGCTTTAGCAAAGCAGGATATGCGCACTATTCATAACATGTCTGAATACTATTTGCAAATGACTTTGTGCCTATCAATGTATGTACTGTTAGTAAGTTTTTAGTTTTACTTTTTTCAGTAGACAAAGTTGTAATAACCGCATAGTTTGTAACTGTTTTTATAAACATGATGGATAGGCTTTTCCCATGATCTGAAGGTTAAAAGAGAGTTTATGTATGTTTAAAAATACAATGAGATCAAACGTTTAAAAATTTTATTGATTAAGAGGATGTATATGCTCAATCGAAAAAATATACTTATCGTATTAAGTGGTTTGCTCTTTGCTCATTGTTTTGCTGAACAAATCAATTATAACAAGATGCTTTATAATAATTCATTAATTCCTATCGGCTGCGCTTTGCGAATTCGCGTCTTAACAACTCTTTGTTGTGATGATTGTAGTCTTTTGCCACGTGTTGAGAATGCTGGTCAAGTAATCTATGAAAATGATGGCAGCTGCTATCAGCTCATGCATAATGGGCTAAAAGTTGGTAGGGATTGTTATTATGGAAGTTGGATGACAACGTTAATAGAACTTGCAAAAGGTTTTCATGAACCGCAAGAAGAAAAGGCCTTCTACGAAGTGCTTAAGTATATGCCGCAAAACGCAGTTATGGTTGAGATGGGCAGCTATTGGTGTTATTATTCTATGTGGTTTCAGAAAAATATTTCTGGAGCAAAAAATTTTCTTATTGAGCCAGATCCAAAAAATTTAATTATTGGTCAAAAGAATTTTGCCTTGAATGGTATGAGCGGTCACTTTGCCCAGGCTATGGTCGGATCTGTAAGTAAAGATAATCAGTCATTTATTGATTATTGTGACCACGTACCATGCTTTGAATGTACCGTTAAACAGGTTTGTTTGGATGATTTTGCAATTAAAAATAACATAGATTTTTTTCATATGGTACATAGTGATATTCAAGGCGCAGAAGTAGACATGCTTAAAGGCTGCCAAAGACTTATAGCCGAAAAGCGCATAGGATACTTTTTCATTTCTACTCATGGAGTCAATTGTCATAATAATTGTTTGAAAATACTTAAAGACGCGACCTTTGCTATTCTTCTTTCAGTCACCAATGAAGAAAGTTTTTCTGCTGATGGTGTTATTGTTGCAAAATCATCAGAAATTGATGGGCCATGTTCTATAGATGTTTCACGAAGAACTGCTCAATTTGTTAGTCTTGCGGAGCAAATAGCAAAATAAGCAAATAGTTTGTAACTGTTTTTATAAATATAATAGATAGACTTTCTATCATGATTGGTACGTTCAAAGAAAGTTTATAGATTTAATCATATTATTATTAAACCTATAATAAGCTATTAGGTGAGGGTTGAATTGGAGATACATTCTTGAGTAATATTAAAATTATTTTTGCACAATATATTTTTTTGATCAAAAATAAAAGAAAAAAGGAGTTTTTTTATGATGAAAAAAATTATTTTTGTTCTGTTCTTTAGTCCTACTTTTACTAATTATTGCTACGAATATCCAAAGCCAATTAATGGATATTTTAGTCAGAAAGGCCAAGATAAGTTTTTACATGAGCAGGTGTTTAAAGGAAAACGAAGAGGTTTTTTTGTAGATGTTGGCGCACACGATGGTATAAGTTTTAGCAATAGTTATTTTTTTGAGAAAAATCTTGATTGGACTGGCATATGTGTTGAACCTAATCCTGAAAATTTTAAAAAACTTTCTCAAAATCGTTCTTGTTGCTGTGAGCAATGCTGTATAACAGATTGCAATGGTCAAAAACCATTTTTAAAATGTACGGGTTATATTTTGGAAATGTATAGTGGCCTTTTAGATAGTCTTGATCCTCGGCATATAGAGCGTATTAATGACGAAATAGCTACATATGGTGGCAATCAAGAAGTTATTTTTGTAGATTGTTTAAGGCTTAGAGAGCTTTTTCAAAAGCATAACGTAAAGCATGTTGATTTTTTGAGTCTGGATATTGAAGGCGGTGAGGAAATAGCTCTCAAGACCATTGATTTTAGTCAGGTAACTATAGATTACATCGTCGTTGAAAATAATTTTGACGAAGATACAATGAAAAACTATTTAGAATTTTATGGTTATACGCGTATACAGCGTATAGGAAAAGATGATGTTTACCAGTTAAAGGCAATAAAATGAATACATATGTTAAAAATAGTATTTTCTTTGGATTGCTACTTTGCTGTCAGCAAAGTTTTCCAGAAAAGCATGTTATAGGCTGTTGGCACGCTGGTTTTTTCTCGAATTTTTTTGGTGTGCTTAATCATCTGTATTGGTGCGAGCAGACAGGCAATGCGCCCGTTGTCTATTGGGGTAGAGAAAGTTTTTATTGGCATAAGGATGGATACAATGGTTCTTTGAATGCGTGGGAATATTTCTTTGAACCAGTTTCTTCGCAAACAGCATCAGAGAGCGAACCAAGAGACGCGCGCTTTTTAGTAGATCCTTCTATATATGTTTTTCCTCCTACGACAATAACAAGTGAAACTCGCGAAAGAACATTGTTAGCCAATAGGCTGATAAATACGTATATAAAAATAAATTCCATTGTTGATAATAAAGTTACATCATTTTTCAGTAATAATATGTTGGGAAAAAAGACAATAGGAATACATTTACGTGGAGAAAATAAAACTTTAGAGGTGAGAGGTGTTGATCCATTAATAATTCTTGCAAAAGCTAATAAAGAAGCGGAGCTTTTGGGAGATTGTCAATTTCTTGTAGCAACAGATGAATATCGATTGTTAGCGTTGGCTGAAAAAACATTAAAAAGAAAGGTTATTTATTATCCTTGCCAGCGCGCAAATGACTCCATATCATTATTTTTCTTGAGTTCTGTTAAGAATAAGGCAGTTTTGGGAGAAGATGTATTGATAGAGATGCTTTTATTAACGCAATGCGATCTTTTTTTACATACCTATTCTAATGTATCTTCAGCTGTTTTATATTTTAATCCTTTTTTGAAAGATATTTTATTTGTTTAGAGTGTGTTCGAATGGTATAGATGTGCGAATAAATAACATCGAAATGCCTATTAAGAGAAAAAGGAATTGTAAGATGAAAAAATGTTTTAAGAGTATTGTTTTTTTTAGTTGTTTATTATGGTTTCAGCAAAGTTTCTCTGAAAAGCATATTATAGGTAGTTGGCCTCACGGTTTTTTCTCAGCCTTTTTTGGAGTGCTCAACCATCTGTATTGGTGCGAGCGGACAGGTAATACGCCCGTCGTATATTGGGGAAGAGAAAGTCATTATTGGCACAAGGATGGATATAATGGTTCTTTGAATGCATGGGAATATTTCTTTGAACCAGTTTCTTTGCAAACAGCAACAGAGAGCGAACCAAGAGATACGTACTTTTTAGTGGATACTTCTATATGTGTTTGGCCTGCTATTCCGATCGCCAGTGAAACTCGCGAAAGAATATTGTTAGCCAATAGGCTGATAAATACGTATATAAAAATAAATTCCATTGTTGATAATAAAGTTACATCGTTTTTCAATAACAATATGTTGGGAAAAAAGACAATAGGAATACATTTACGTGGATCAGAGAAAACTTCAGAGGTGAGAGGTGTTGACCCGTTAATAATTCTTGCAAGAGCTAATCAAGAAGCAGAGCTTTTGGGAGATTGCCAATTTCTTGTGGCCACCGATGAGTACCAGTTATTAAGGTTGGCTGAAAAAACATTGCATAGAAAAGTGATCCATTATCCTTGTCGGCGTGCAAATGATTCAGTGCCATTGTATCGTTTGAGATCTATAGAAAATAAGGCACTTTTGGGAGAAGATGTATTGATAGAGATGCTTTTATTAACACAATGCGATCTTTTTTTGCATACCTATTCTAATGTATCTTCAGCTGTTTTATATTTTAATCCTTCATTGAAAGATATTTTGTTTGTTTAGAGTGTGTTTGATTTTATACATACTTATCGATATTATGCTTTGACAAATTGCTGAAATAGTACGGCATCTTTGTAATGAGTTGTTATTGTTATGTATGAATTATATAGTATAAAAAGAGAGCTGATTAATGAAAACGTTTTTATCAATAAAAATGACACTGTTAACATTTTTTTTTGCTACAGTGCAAATTTTTGGACAGAGTGCTTCTATCTTTTATAGCCAATGTGGACAAGATTCTTTTGTATACAATACGTTTTTTAAAAATAAAACGGATGGTGTGTTTGTTGATATTGGCGCTCATAATGGTATTAATTTAAGTAATACCTATTTTTTTGAAAAACAGTGCGGATGGAAGGGAATGTGTATAGAGCCTATGCCCGAAGTATTTGCTCAGTTGCGAAAAAATCGTGATTGTATATGTATCGAGGGTTGCGTTTATGATAAAACTGGTACTGTTCGTTTTTTAAAAGTTACAGGACCCACGATGCTGAGCGGTATTGTAGAAACGTTTGACGCCCAACAACTAAAAAGAATTGTACGAGAAACGAGTAATGGTAAAGGCTTGGTAGAAGAAATTGAAGTGACCTGTTATAAAGTTAATGATCTATTAGCGTTACATGGTTTGAGTCATATCGATTACTTATCGCTTGATACTGAGGGTAGTGAGTTAGAGATTCTTAAATCGATTGATTTTGAAAATATTACTATTGATGTTATTGATGTCGAAAATAATTTTCACGAATCAAAATTCGAAGATTTTTTGAATACAAAAGGGTATAAAAAGCTGACTGAGTTGGCATGGGATGATATATATGTACGAACTGCATGGTATAATACTATATCTCAATAGTAAAAAATAATAATTACATTTATTTTTTTACTAAGATTAACAATCTTTATGCAATACATATATATGTAAATGGAGATTTTCTTAATAGAAGATAGTTGTATAACCACTGTTTGCTGAGTAACGATTGGTCAGTATGGTTCGTATATGTGCCTCTGTAAATTATACTGGGAAAATCATTACTGTTTTGCTAGGATACTGGCATGTTCGACGTATCTGTTTCAATGAGTTACTGCTGTGAGTTACTGCTGTTGCGTGTTAACTATATATTACAAACAAAAGAAAGTTGATTATGAATAAAAAATTATCAATAAACATGGTGATTTCAATGATTTTTCTTACTACAGTGCCATGCTTTGGACAAACGCCACCGAAATTTTATAGCCAATGCGGACAAGATTCTTTTGTATACAATACTTTTTTTAAAAACAAAATAGACGGTGTTTTTGTTGATGTCGGCGCTCATAATGGTATTAATTTAAGTAATACCTACTTTTTTGAAAAACAGTGCGGATGGAAGGGAATGTGTATAGAACCTATGCCAGACATATTTAATCAGCTGCGAAAAAATCGTAATTGTATATGTATCCAGGGCTGTATTTATGACAAAGCTGATCATGCAAGGTTTTTAAAGATTAATAGTAGTAATATAGAGTTTACTATGCTCAGTGGTATTGTTGAAAATTTTGATGCACGACATTTACAAAATGTTGCTACATGGACAAGCGGCGGAAGAGGTACTTTTGAAGAGATTGAAGTACTATGCTATAAGCTGCAAGATTTGCTTGTATTGCATAATATGCGACACATTGATTACTTATCTCTTGATACCGAAGGCGGAGAGCTTGAGATTCTTAAGTCGATTGATTTTGAAAATATTACTATTGATGTTATCGATGTTGAGAATAACTTTCATGAAAAAAAATTCGAAGAATTTTTACAGACCAAAGGATATAAAAAATTAACAGAACTTGCTTGGGATGATATTTATGTTCGTACCGCATGGTATGACAATTTATAGTTATATGCGTTATTATTGTTTTATGTGCTGATAAAAGCTGTGCCTGAATGATAGCTTTTATCAGCACATACTATTTTCAATATGTATGCTCTTAATCGATAAAAAAGTTGCTGTATGTGTTAGAACTTTTAGTACTTTTAAATAGCTGTTGCTTGCGTTTGATTAACTATTTTTTTGTATAATTCTTGTAGGTATTAATCAAGTATGTAGCGGTAATTGGGAAGTTTTACTTTATAGCAAGCATATCCTCCTAATAGATCACTCCACTGATCTCCTACAGAGCCGACAATGATGTAGCCTTGCTTGGTAAGTTCCTTGCGTTTGTTTGCTTTGAACTTTTGTGCACTGAGTTTCTCTTGATCTATTGAGCGCACAATGAGCTTATCAAATGTGGTATAGCCTTCGCGGCGCATATTTTTTATCGTTGCATCATATTCATCGTGTCTACGTCCGGTTAAAAAAATAATATGAAAGCCTCTCTTTACTAGGTAGCTATAGAGTTCAAATGTTTGGGGAATCTGTGGAGCGTCTGCATGCAGTACCCACTCATGCAATAATTTTGGTACATAGCCGAATTTAATGCTTTTTTCATCACAATAACTTGATAGAATGGTATCGTCGATATCAAAGATAACGACACTTTTTTCAGTTGCCGGAATGCTCTTAAAATGGGATATGGCTTTTGCTATAACCTTGTTCATGTCAGCGTCATATTGTCCACATTCATAATAGTTCTCAACAGCATTGCGCGCCAGCGTAAGGTTGACTGGTCGCTTTGGCGCACATGACTGACTATTGAAGAAAAAAGGCAACAAAAAAATAAACGTAGCGTATAGAGAATATTTTTTAATCATGATAACCCATTCTTTTTGAGGGATGTGTTAAGGCAGTGGTTTTTTACAATGCACGTTTTGCAAAAATTGCTGTGCAATAATTGCATAGAGATAAGACGTACTCTCTTTTCTCTCTTTTACCTGTGTATATATACTGACCAGAGTTTAACAAAAGAATGTACTAGCATTGCAATAAAAATAATGAAAGCTTTTAGCGCTGGAGTACTTTTTGTGATTGTTTTTTTTCGTCTCGATAGAGAATGGCAAGCCCAAGGCTAAAAAATGCTATTGCGCTAAAAAAGGAGAGTGAGGGCACCTCTTGCAAAAATATATAGCCAAAAAGGCTAACAAATAAAGGTACGCATAGACTTGCAAGAGAAACAAGCGAGGCGCTATATTTTTTGAGTATTTGAGCATACATGGTATAGGCAAATCCGTTGCCTATGATAATGGTGTATGCCATCATTGTCCAAAAGAGCCCTGTTGTAGGCTTGATCATTGCGTAGGCACTTGGTCCTTCAAAAATGGTCATGACTGCAGAAATTAAGCCACCAAAGATCATGATGTAGGCGTTAAACTCAAGCGGCTTAATGACTTGTTTTTTGAGATATACTTGTCCTAATGTCCAGCCATAACGTCCAACTGCTACTGCAAGCACCATTGCAATTTCTGCGTACGAAAATAGCCACCAGGTGTTTGTTACGCTCTCAAGTGGGGTTGTTGATGCAATAAGAATACTCATGCCGACCAGGCCACATACTATGCCCGTAAAACGTTTTGTAGTTAGTCGTTCGCCAAATAATATATAGGCATATATTGCGGTAATAAATGGATCAAGGCTGCCAAGCGCTGCCATTTTGTATGAAGGCATTATTGAGAGAGCATATGCTTTGCACAGCGAAGGGATAACGGTGATAGCAATACTTATAGCAAAGAATCTCCAGCCGTAGGAGCGTATAATAGTCGCGTGTTCATCAAGCCAATGACGGATTGTTTTTTTGCCCAAAAATACATGTGAGATCGCCGAAGCGATTGCGAGCATGGTGCCGGCAACAAGCATACGGATAGCAACAAAAAAGGTTGGATGGATAAAGCAGAGAACTATTTTGTTGCTAGTGATAGCACTTGCAAGAAGGGCAAAGCCTACGAGAATATCGATCATAAAAATTGCTTTTTTTTAAAGTAAAAGTTTTGCTACATGGTACTGATTTCTTTGCTAGTATAGCGTATTTATACAAGCTTGGTATTTTTTGTGCAACGAATACGTATTATCTGTAACTACCAAATTTACCATTGATTAATGTGTTGCAGTGAGCCAAATAGTGTGTTGCAATAAAATATGTTTTGCGGGTAATGTAGCTTGCTTTGCGCTTGGCGAGATATAAGCTACTTAACCGCAGTTGCTTTAATTTCAACACAGGCGCCTTTTGGCAACGCTGCCACTTGTATGGTTGCGCGAGCTGGGTATGGCTGTGTAAAAAATGATTCATACGCGCTATTAACCGCAGAAAAGTCTTTGATATCGGTTAGAAAAATAGTAACATCTACTATGTTGCTCAAAGTCATCTCTGCTTGTGTTAGTATGGCAGATATATTGTGCATGCATTGCTTTGTTGCCTCTGCTGGAAATGTTACGAGCAAGCCTGTTTGTTGATCTATGGGCAGTTGGCCCGAGATATATAACAGTTCTTGTGCGTGGGTAATTTTAACCGCTTGGCTGTATGGTCCAATTGCAGCAGGTGCGTTTGATGTTTGAATGGCAGCAATTTTTGTCATTATTGTTCTCTTTTTTTAAAATTGTAATAACGTGTGATACGAGTGTTGAAAGTTTTACGACTATTTTATAGCCCCTTCTTAAGAGTTTTGCTTTTCCATGCGCTGTTTTTAACATCGTTGCTGACAATCTTTTAACAATATGTTTTGGCAAGATGTGCAATGATGCCAAGCTTCTAGTAATATTTTTTACACTTTTAGCATGGTATAAAGCTAAGCGAGTTTTGCTATAGATCGTGTTGCTGTAAAAAAATAGTGCAAAAAAGCGTGATAAAATTTTTTTCAAAGTTACCACGCTTTTTTTGCTTTTAGATTCGCTTATTTCTCAAAAGTAATTACTTGAGATCTTCGCTGTCCCATTGTACTGATTCTTCAGCTAATGGTCCTGATGTGCGAACAGCTGATTCTCTGACAACTGTTGTAGGTCTTTCTACAACACACTTTGTGCATTTTTTACAACAGCAGCATCCACCAAGAGAAATGGTAACTAACAATGCAATAGCGAGGGGCATACGGGTAAACATATACGTGTCCTTTACGTGTTTTGGAAAAAAATAATACTTACTATCAACGCTAACTCTTCTTTTTGCTTTTCTTGTTTTCTTTTTCTTTTGTTTTTTCTTTTTGCTTTTGTTTAAATGGATCACTTTCAAGCCCCGAGCTGAGTACTTCGTCCATATGCTTTACAAATATGCGCTGTGGGCTGTCCCCAATTTCTGCTTGGATTTCATCGATATCATCACGGTTTTCATCTGGTATAATCACGGTGGTGACATTGTTCTGTTTTGCTGCAAGCAGTTTTTCCTTTAATCCACCGATAGCAAGAACTCTGCCGCGCAGGGTAATCTCGCCGGTAAGAGCAAGATGTGCCTTGATAGGTATTTTGGTCAGTGCTGATACAATAGCAAGACAGATCGAAATACCGGCAGAAGGGCCATCTTTTGGTGTTGCTCCTTCGGGCACATGGATGTGAATGTCTTTGCTTGTGTAAAACGAGTCTTTTAATCCTAATTCTTTTGCTCGTGATCGTACATAGCTGAGTGCTGCTTGCGCAGATTCTTGCATAACTTCACCAAGTTGCCCGGTAAGCATTAATAGCCCTTTACCTGGCAGTATGGCAACTTCAATTTCGAGAACATCGCCGCCAAGCTCAGTCCAGGCGAGACCCGTTGCAAGACCAATGCGGTTGCTTTTGCCCTCATCAAGAGATGTTGGCTTAATAACTGCTTTGCCAAGCCAGAGACGTATTTGCGCGAGCTGAACAGTAACATGTTTGAGCGTCGGTGTTTCTAAGAATAGCTGAATGCATTTGCGAACAATTTTTGCACAGGTCCGCTCAAGCTGACGAACGCCTGCCTCTTTGGTGTACTCATTGATAATAATGCGCAAAATATCTTGCGAAATGGTAATTTGCGATTTTTTAATCGTGTATTCTTTAAATACTTTTGGCAGCAAGAATTTGCTTGCTATGTGCAGTTTTTCTTCAGTGGTGTATCCAGAAAGGCTAATAATTTCCATGCGATCATAGAGTGGGTAGGGTATGCCATCAAGCGTATTTGCGGTTGTGATAAACAAAATACGTGAGAGATCATACTCAAGCTCAATATAGTGGTCGGTGAACTTTTTGTTTTGTTCTGGATCGAGCACCTCAAGCAATGCTGATGAAGGGTCGCCATGAATATCACTGGATAATTTATCAATTTCATCAAGCAATATAACGGGGTTTTTTGTTGATGCTTTTTTAATTGCTTGAATAATTTTGCCCGGTTGCGCGCCGACATAGGTGCGTCGATGGCCGCGAATTTCGGCCTCGTCGCGCACGCCGCCAAGTGAAATACGTACAAATTCTCGCCCCAAGCTTTCGGCAATAGATTCAGCAAGAGAGGTCTTTCCAACGCCGGGAGGACCAACAAGACAGAGAATTGGCGAGCGTTCAATAGTGCTTGAATATTTTTGTGCTGCCAAGAACTCAATGATACGTTCTTTTGGTTTTTTGAGTTGTGCATGACGGGTATTAAGAATTTTTTCTGCCTGAGCAAGTGAAACTGAATCTTTGGTCATTTTTGTCCAGGGGAGGCCTATAAGCCAGTCGATATAGGTTCTGCTGACAGATGCCTCAGGTGACATAGGAGACATTTGCTCAAGGCGATGAAGTTCTTTCTCAACGCGATCGGCAACAACCGTTGGTAACTTTAATTTTTCGGCCCTTGTTTGCAGTGCAGCGATTTCACTTTGATAGTCTTCGCGGCCCAATTCTTTTTGGATCGCTTTGATTTGTTCAGTTAAATAGTATTCGCGTTGATTTTTTTCAACCTGTTTTTGTACCTGGGTACGAATACGTGCTTCTGCCTTAAAGATATCAATTTCTTTGCTGATGAGTACACACAAGAAAATAAGGCGTTTTTTGAGATCAACGATTTCCAGTATTTTTTGTCGGTCTTCGAAGTTTGAGGCAATGTGCCCGGCAACCGTGTCAATAGTTGTATCGATTTCCTCGATCGTTTGAGCGCTTCCAAGTAAGTCTATGGGTACTTTTTGGTTGTATTGTGCATAGGTAGCATACAAGTGTTGTAGCTCGCGCCATCCAGCTTGCACATCAAGGGTAAGACTACCCTCTTGCTGTATTGCATCTTCGTACGAGACACTGATAAAACCTTCGGAAGATATTTCTTGCGTAACTTTTGACCGACAGACGCCTTCTACCAAAATCTTGAGCGTGCCTTTGGGCATGCGCATAACTTGCAGAATAATGCTTCGGGTTCCATAGGCAAATACATCAGCAAGCGTTGGATTTTCGGTATCAGCTTCTTTTTGTGACGTGACAAAGATCATATTGTTGTTTTTGAGTGCATGCTCAACAGCTTGTATTGATGATTGTCGCCCTACGATAATGGGAATTATACTTTTAGGGAGTAGCACCACCCCTTTGAGCGGTAATAATGCAAGGGTTGTCGGCACTATGTGCGGTTCGTGAATAAGCTCTTCGGCCATAGCAAACTCCTCATATTTTTATTCTAAAATTAACAAAAGCATTTGTAATAGTTATTTTGTATTATTTTACCTAATTTTATATAGAGATGTAATACTATAAGTATACCAGATATAGCAGGGAAAAAAAATAATTTTGCACGAATGTGTTGGTATATTGCATATAAAACAACAGTATATGGTAGTTTTTTCTCGCAGATGTTTTATATGTTTTTGTGTAGACGCCTTGCAATAAAAAAATTTTCAAGTATGATATTTACATCAGATTGAAAACATAAGCAATAATAATCAATTTTTAGGTGAAGTGGAGTTTTTATGAAAATAGTACGCATAGTAGCGCTTGGTTGCGCATTGTTTTATGGCGCAGGTTCCTCTGGTATGGAGCAAGCGGGAGACCCTGAGCAAAATTATTTTAATGCTCATTTTCCTCGACCAGAAAATGCTAGAGAAGAAAATGTTGATGAACAGGAAGATTCTGTTATGACGCGCATGCACGCATGTCGTCTTTTAAAGTTAGATCCTACTGTTGAGTTTAATAAAGATGCTGTAATCAAAGCTTTTCGTTCATTATCTAAAGAGTTACACCCTGATAAACATGTTATGGACTCTGCTGAGTTGCGTGAACGTGCGAAAAAAATGTATGCACAAGTTCAAAGAGCTCGTGATTTTTTAATAAACCCTTTGCCAGCCAATGTGGTAGAAGCTCCGCAAGGAGAATCTTTTGATGTATCAGCAGCAGAATTGCTTAATCATGACAATATTGAAGGCTTGCGCCAACGATTAGTTGGACATGATAATATACGCCTTGTTATTGATTTTTCTGCTGACTTAACTGGTAGTGAAAAAGCTCAAGCGATGCAGGATCTATATGGAATGATTGCAAATGCTTCGGGCGATACCAGAGTTAAAAGTGATCAATTAAGTGAGTATATAACGTCAATTGAAGTCTCTGAAGAAAGCTTTGCTATTGATACGATAGAGAATACGGCTACATCTATAGAAAATTTTTCAAAAATTATTGATAGATGTGAATATGCTAAGAGGCAAACCTTTACTAATAAATCAAATATATACAATCAACATATTGAAGAAATTGAGCGTATTTTTGTCAGAACTTCTGGTTTTAGTGGTATAGTGCTAGGGCCTAAGGCTCGAATTATATGTGCAGATAGATTAAAATTTTATGCGAGCAATATTCGTATAAATGCCGTATCGGCAAAATCTATTTGTGGCAAAGCGGTGATTGCTGGAGTGGCTTCTTTGGTCCCATATATAGTCTCGACAGTTGCTGTTGTTGCTATTAATGGTTATTTATTGAAGCATTGCCCAAAGTTTTATAATAACTTCTTTTATTCAGCGCATACAACATATGGAAATCTTCGCACCGGCATGGCTATCTCGTTTCTAACAGGTTTTGGTTGGCATGTTGGTAAAAGTTTTGGTAAAAAATTGGCCAACAAAGGTATATACATGTTGCCGGACGATCAATTTCAAAATAGCGTTAATATGTTTGAAAAAGCGGGTTTCAAACTTCCAATGAACTTGCCAACAACAAAAGAAATTATATTTGGCGGCTCTGTTAAAAAGGCACCATTAAATCTTTTGCTAAATTCTCTTGTAGCCGTATGCGTTTTGGCTCCATTGTTTTCGTACAAAACTACGGGGAGAATAGCTATGTATATTCTTTTGGTTAATATAGCAAGTCGATTAGAGGGGACTGACCATGGAATGAAATCTAATTTTAAAGCTGCAGCTGGTTATCCTGTTACTAATTTACTTTCTAGACTGTTTGCTCGATATGGGCTCTTTTGTGGTGCAAGAGCTGTATAATAAGTAAAATTATTTTTTGTAATTAATTAATGGCACCGTTGTATAAGCAGATGTTTTTTAAACAAATATCTGGACAACGGTGCCATTTTTGTTTATTCTTTTGCTACATATTGTAGCATCTACTTGTATGAACAGTTTTTTAGTTGTATGCTACAAATAGCTTTTTTTTAAGGGCCCATAGCTCAGCGGTTAGAGCAATCGGCTCATAACCGAGAGGTCCCAGGTTCGAACCCTGGTGGGCCCACCAAAATAAAAAAGCAGCTAAATGCAGGCGGATCTTAAATTTTTTTCGTGTGTCTTCTTAATTTTTTTTAAGTATTTTTTAAGAATGAGAGTTGGGAAAAAGTTTGAATCAAAATCCTTTCCAAGCACTTGTCACCCTTGTTGAACTTGATCATGCAATTGAATTGCTGATCAATGAAAAAAAATCGGCAGAAAAAATTGTTGTGCAAGCGCAAAAACACCTGACAGCGCTAGAAGAAGAAAAACAAATACTCCACAATCGCAGTAAAGAAAAAAAAATACAAGCTCGATCGATTGAACAAGAAATTGGGCGCATTGATCAAGAAATTCAGAAAAAACAACAGCTTGTTGATACGTCTCGCTCGGCAAAAGAAGTTACGCTACTGCGTGACGAAATTGTTTTTATCGAAAAAGAGAGCGCACGACTCACAGAACAGATGTTTCCTCTCTGGGAAGAGATTGAGAGCGGAGATAAGTTCTTGCAAGCACTAGGGGTGCAACTACAAGAAGCTCAAAAAGTTTACAACACTACCCTCGAAGAACAAAAGCATGTGCAAGAGCGCGTGGATGAAAAAATTACCATTCTGCACGATAAGCGCACCGCTGTTGAACCACTGGTTAATCCAGAAATGTTGCACGAGTATACACGCATGCGAAAAACGGTAGCAAACCCCATTGTTTTTGTTGATGGTAATTCTTGCCCCGTTTGTTTTTATTTATTGTCATCGAACGAGCAAACAATAATACGCAGGCAAGCACGGGTAATTTGTCAAAATTGTTATCGTTTTTTATATAAACGACTTATTTAAAAGAAAGCACGAGGCTTGTAGCAATGGACGTGCATAATCAATTATTTTTGTTCCAACAAGAACGCATGAGCGATGTCAAAGAAGAAGTTGCCATTTGGGAGTTGTTTGTTGATGGTGCTTCGCGCAATAATCCGGGCAAAGCTGGCGCCGGGGTATTATTGCTTAAGAATGGCAAAGAAGTGGTTGCTAAAGGTTTTTATCTGGGCATAGTATCAAACAATCAAGCTGAGTATGGCGCTCTTGCGATAGGAATTTTCTTTTGCAAGCAGCTTTTGGCAAGCTCTGATGAGCTGCTTATTTATTCTGATTCTCAACTGGTCGTTCGACAGCTTCGTGGTGAATATCGAGTCAAGCATCCGCAACTCAAAGAATTTTACCTCTGTGTTCACGAGCATCTCAAGAGCCTTGATTATACGATACATCACATAGCGCGCGAAAAAAATTCTATTGCTGACAAGCTTGCCAATAAAGGCATTGATAGCGCTACACCGCTGCCGGCAGGTTTTAAATCTTTTTGCTCACTGTTATAAAAATTAGTAGTGATGCCAGATTTTTCAAATAAAGTATAGTAGTATAGATATAATATATAATGTAGTTACACATACGTTTTGGGGTTTTATTTTTATTATGATTATTAATACAAAAAATATAGTTAGTTGCGTGTTATTGTTATTGTGTATGCATGCAATGCGCCTTGATGCGTTTATTGTGCGCGTCTGCATTGATGAGGGCGATACAACATGTTGCCCTGATAACACTATTGTTACCCTTCGTTGTAAGGGTGGCTTTATTGTTGAAGATTATCAGAATGCAAAAATTAAAAAATCCATAACCAAAGACACCCTTAAGTTAACGCTTATAGCGGGCGATCTGCATATAAATGGCAAAAAATATTTTCTTGATTGCGAAGAAACACGCAATGACGAACAAAAGAAAGAAATACATGCGACATCGCCCTATATTCGTATCAAACCGATAAAAGAAGATGCGTGCATTGGATGGAATGGTAATAGGTATGATGGCGACTTTGTGTGTGCTTGTGATCATGACTCGTATGTACTCACCAATTGGCTTGATAGTGAATTGTATGTGGCAGCGGTGCTGAATGCAGAGAGCTATGGCAAATGGGGTCTTGAGGTTAACAAGGCATTTGCTATTATGTGTCGCACCTATCTTATGCACACATTGCTTGAGGCACGATCAAGAAAAAAGAAAAAATGGTATGACATTAAATGTACCAATGCACATCAAACCTATAATGGTACGCATGATTGTGAAATTATTTGGCAAGCAGTAGCAGGAACAAGTCATATTATCATGGGCCACAAAGGTAAGCCGATATTGGCAATGTATGATGTGTGTTGTGGTGGTGTAATACCTGCATATCATGAAGGTATTAATTTTGTTCAAGAACCCTGTCTTGCTCGTCGTTATGGTTGTGATTATTGCTCTGAGTGTAAATTATATCGCTGGCGTGCAACCTGTTCAGTAGCAAATTTTGAGCAACGGATTAAAAAAGAACTCGCGAAACAGTATGATTTGAAGGGATCTATCCAATCTGCCACTGTGTCAAAAGCTGATGCAGCTGGTGGGGTGAAAGAAGTCTTGATAAAGGGCAACAAAGGAACGCTCGCTCGTGTAACGGGCAAACAGATGTATTCATGGTTCAAACAGATCAAAAGCCAGGTCTATACGGTCAAAAAAGAGGGCGACGAGATTGTCTTTGAGGGCAAGGGTTACGGTCATCACTTTGGACTGTGTCAGTGGGGCGCACGCTCATTGATACGTGATGGAAAGTCGTATAAAGACACGCTGCACTTTTATTATCCTGGTATAACGTTTATGAAGATTGAGGTTATATAAAAATATCTATGCCGCGCTACAAAACACATGTATTGTTTACCGTTTTGCTCGTTGGTGTATTGTTTTTACTTTTCTCAGGAGTTGCTTGTTTAGCCCGTCTATTGGTTCTCTCTTTTATTGATAAAGTTATAGTTCTTGCGGGTGCTTGTGCTGGTGCGCTTGCTCCTGATATTGATACGACGAGTAAAGGTCGTACGCTATGGTATGCAATGCTTGTCTGTTGCATTATTGCTGGCTTGCTGCTCGGTAATTATATATTGTCTGGTTGTTGCTCTGCAGTTCTATTTCTTTCTTTGTTTGCAGTGCATCGAGGACTATTTCATGCCTGGTGGTTGTTCTTTGGTATAACTATTATTTTTTTAATCGGTATATGTGCCTATGTGCCCCCTCTTCAACAGAGCATGGCAATACTTTTTGTGACGAGCTTTCTATTTGGAGCTCTTGGCCATCTTTTTCTTGATTATTTATTTTAATGTCTGATTTTGAACTGCATGTGTAAAGCTACAGGACTTACGCATAAACATCTCCAAAGATCTGATCCAATCGACTAAGCCTATGTAATATATTTTGATATTTTTTGCGTTTGAGGGCTTTAATACATTCTTCTGGTGTATTAAAGCCCTTCTTTTTCATTTCGCATTGC
>CAIKXM010000015.1 GCA_903831405.1 uncultured bacterium | reverse complement strand
GTATTTCAATTCATCTAAAGTGATAATCTCTATTTGTGTGTCATTTGTAATACCCAAATCAAGGAGACTATTTTTCTCTGAGACATCTAATCTCGAATTATAGCATAAAAAAATATTTTATACTGAACGGTTGGTTAGAGCTCAATTAGTATCTATTTTTTATTTGAAAGGATCCTATTATGAAAAATAATAAAACATTTTCAACAATGCTTTATTTGGCATTTTTTTGTCAAATATGTATTACAAATACAAGCACAATGGCTTTACATAATTTCTTTGACTTCGCATTACCTTTTAGCCACGCAACAAAAGATCTTATTGTGCATGATATGCGTGACGAGCAAACACCACAGATTATTGTTACACTGCGAAAAGATGACTGTGTGCTTGCAATAGACTTTAAAAACAAAGCTATTACAAATAAAGATATTACCATCAAGCCAACAACAGAGTCTGTCGATATTAGCAGTAAGCAATCATCAGGATATATGGTATCGGTTAGCTTAAAAAATATACGTAGCCAGTGCTATATCGCCTATTCAATCGAAAAGATGAAAAAAGAGTCGGACAAAGAATCAAGTGAAGAAATGCATTTTGCAAACAGTGGTTCACGCACCCTTGATCAAATAATTGATTTCGAAAAAGCAGGCGATGCCGAGTTGCAAAATGGTGTACTATCTCTCACTCTGCCCTATAAAAAAGCAAAAGAATTAACAATCAACATCAAGTAAACTTGTTCAAAGATTCTATCTACGCAATTATTTCTGAGATAGAAGAGTGTAACAGTAAAAAAAACAAGCTATGCAATCACTTGGGCCATGAATACATAACAGCGTTCATGGCCCAATTAATTATATTCATCTATTTTATTTTTGATGAGGCGAACAAGTAGCACCATCTTGAACATGAGTCCCAGCTTTAGAGCATTTAGAAAGCGATTTATCACATTCGTATACTTCTATCTTGCCCCATGGCTTAGAAGAATCCTTTGGATCGAGCGGTTTCAATATAAATTCACTCGCATCACATGCTTGATAATCATTATCAAACACATGTTTTACATGATGTTTTTTGGTAGTAGTGTACGCAAAAGAAACCTCTTTCACGACGGCATTGCATTCCAAATCAATAACATCAATAGCTCCATTATTAATTTCCCTTGTTCGAAAGTCTCTACATATTAATCGCTGACCACTCTCACAAGGCTGAGTTATTTTTATTAATCCAATCACCGGCTCACCTGACAAATTTCTAAATACTTTTCTTTTGCGCATACATGGCCCTTGAGAACAGGCATCACCAAGAGCACTACCAATAAAGCAAAAACTTACTAGTACAAAAAACTTGATATTTCTAGTCATAGCAAAAGCTCCTTTTTTTATGTACACAAATATATTTCAAAATTCTATTTGAAATAATAGTAAATATTGTACAAAAAAATAAAGAGTTTTTATATAAAAGTTTTTACATACACAAAATTTTGCCTGTATTTACGCTTAACTTTGCAATCGATCAGAATCTCTGACACGTTGCTGCACTACAACAACCATGTCAATTAAGCGCAATCCACGCAATGTTTGCAAAGCATCTATTTCATCTCTTACTGCTAGATCAAATGTTTCAAGAACACCTTGCTCTATTTCTCGACGTTCACGAATCTCTTTCGCCCTTAAAATAAGCCGGTCCTCTCTGTCTCGTTGACGTGCTCGTAGTATAATCCGTGCTCTCTCTTGTTGCGCTATTAGCAGTAACTGCCCTCTAAGACGATTGCGCAGTCGATCTTCTGCAGCCATTCTTTCTAAATTAATAGACGCGTATGATTGCTTATTACAAAATTGTTGCGACGGCTGATAAAAACAAAATTGTTGTGTTGAAGAAAGCATCATAAGCATACTGGTTATCATTACCATGAAAATATTCTTCATATCACGCCCTTCTTTATTGCATAAGAATCATTTGAACTATGTAAAATAAAAACATGTCATTACTTTTATTTTTTACTATAGTATTCAGCTTGATAGTTGTTGTTTTATTGTCAAGGCATAATCGTTTCAATAGCAGTAAAAAAGCTCAACGCTTGCAAAACATTTTCATAAAGCCTCACAATGAAAAAGTAGATATAGTGACAATATTCTTTTTTTAAAAAAAATAGAGAGAAAGTTTATATGTTTGTACCCCAAAAAATACTAACAACTCGTATACAAATAGTTTTAACGCTCATATTTTTTTGCGTACACAACGCTGCTATTCTTCAAGCCAAAGATGTGCCAGATCTTCTGCAACCAATTGACAACCTTATGCGCTCATACAGTCTTCTAGCTGGCAGTGGAAATGCTCACGCCACCGCAGAATATCTTGATGCCTTTGTCCCTGCACCACAGAGCGATATGGAAGGTATATACACCACGCTTGAAGACCTAAACGTTGTTGAATTTGGGCCGGATCATCTGCAAGTAGCTCTTAATCGGATTAGTCCTGAATATTTTGGTTATCTTCCTGCACTTGCACTACGCAATGCAATCACCACCAGTACTATATTCTTAGAAAACTATCATACCCGTCGATCAAATTGCACCTATTGCAATAATTGCCCGCACAACACATCCTGCAAGCAAAAATATTCATCAATAAGTGCTCAGGGCATAATAGAGTCTGGTCAGTATAAAAACCACACCTGTATTAATCAATCAGCATGCAATGAATACTCATACAAAAGTAGCGGTGGTGCTGCCATCATTGATCTATGGCAATCACACTCAACGCTTTGCAGTATTGGCATTGGAGGCTTTCATAATTCACAGAGATATGGTTATTGCAAAAAGCCAAATCACCTCAATAGTGGTCATATAGAACTATATACACGCTATCAGCCATGCGCTTTTTTTATAGACGGTCTACTCGATATTGGCTTTAGTAAATCCTCTACCAATCGCTCTATTATTTTTGCAGACATTGATCGTATTGCAACAAGCAAACAAAAAGGCTCTAGTATGGCGCTACACGTTCAGTGCGGCTATGATAGCGTTCATGACCATTATTCAATTGTACCGCTCGGACGACTGTCATACTATTATACTCACCAGTGCCGCTTTAGAGAGTGTAGTGCAAGCAGCCTCGATCTGGATGTTCAAGGGTTTGGTCGACACACTCTGCGCTCACAGCTTGGCGCACAGTTTAATGGATGTTTTGATATTCATAGAGCACTTTTTATGCCTCAGGTACATATTGCATGGGCACACACAGAACAACCTGACCATCAATGCATATGTGCGAACCTCGTAGCCCTTGGCGAGAAGGAATTCTCAATACAGGACGCCTCTCTCAAGCATAATAATAGCTGCATAACTGATATCGACATGGCAGTACAATTCTCATGTATAAAGCTATTTGCTCATTACACACTCGAAGTTGGCAGCCCATATCTAGTCAACACCCTACGACTTGGACTTGCATATATTTTTTAAAAAAAAAGAAGTACGAATCACATGTTTGAAACAAAATTAATCACTACCCCTACAGACACAAAGCTCTACAGTGAATCATTTGGAAGCTGTAAAAATCCAGCCATTCTTTTGATCGCTGGATCAATGGCGCCTGCACGCTTTTGGATTGATGACTTTTGCGAAGAACTTGCAGCACAAAATTACTTTGTTATTCGTTATGACAATCGTGACATAGGGTTATCGTCATCTATTGATTATGCAAAACACCCCTACACGCTCAAGGATTTGGCAAACGATGCAATATGTATTCTTGATGCCTACAAGATTACACAAGCGCATATTATAGGCCATTCAATGGGTGGCAGTATTGCACAAACTATTGCCCTTGATTATCAAAGGCGAGTGTTAAGCCTCACCCTTATCTCATCAAGCATTTTGGCTATTGCTAGCGTGCACATGCAGGAAGTACTAGCTATTGGAAAAATTTTACACGTTATTATGCGCAATAAATTCACTAAAAGTTTGGCTGAAAGCGTTGACAGTTTTATGAATATTTTTCAACATCTGCATGGTGATGTTGCAATGGAGCAAGATATTGCTCGTGATTATATAACTGATATATATGAGCGCTCAAACCCTGCTCATATGAAATGGTTTGATAAATATTCACGAGGCAGAGAACCACTACACAACCACTTTAGAGCACAAATACTATTTAAAAGTCGTATTGACGAGCTCAAAAAGCTACATGTACCAACAATGCTTATCCATGGTGAAAAAGATACGCTCATTCCTGCAAGAATTGCTGACAAATATATTGCTCAGATAATCCCAAACGCACACATGCATGTTATGCCCGGCATGGGGCATATGATACTTAATTATGCTCTGTTTATGCACATCAAAGACTTGGTTCTTGCTAATCTTTCGACCCGTAATACATAGCTTCCTACTATACCAAAATAACTCTTACAAACAGAATAGAGCTTATATCATTAAGCCCTATTCTACTGCTACACTAAAAATAAATAAGAACGAATCGAAACACTAATCGATCTTTGCATCATAAAAAGTACAAAGATGTGGTATTTTTTCATAAATACCTTGATCAATAAATTCTTTTATAGCTTTTTCGAAAAGTATTTTTTTCGTTTGGTAGTCAGGTCTACGGGCATCCCACAAACTATCTAAACTTACAACATATTTTTTATAAATTTGTTTTATGTCATCAATAGTTGGTTCTTGATCAGCATCATATGCATTATTAATAAGATTAAAAAAACGTGCTGCCGAAAAAAACTTTTCATTTTCAGATTTACGAATATTGTACACGCAGGTAATAGGTATATTCAAGATCAGTCCATTCACTGCTTGTTTAAATGATTGCGCACCACCCTCTAAACAAATAAATCTATCGCCTTGAGCTGCATTAAATAAATAATCAGATAGCACAATATCATCACCAAACGTCGTAAAGCCACTTATTTTCTCAAATTTTTCATTATAGCGTGGCACATCTACCACACCTGCATCATTATAAACCACTACAAAATTACGAATATACGATGAACCTGATGTACCCCATTGATTAAGAGCTACTGTTGTTTGGCCAACAATATTCGCAAGAATTCGATTTGCTTGACCAGGGTGTTCATTTGCATATTCATTAACCAATGTATTTACATCAACTTTATAAGCAGTTTTATACCCCGTAAAACCATATTCAATTAGGCCTGATCGATCAAAACGATCCTGCATAAAGTCTCGTACCCATGCAGTACCCTCACGACTAAATTGATTAGAATCTCCAATCACTTGCAATCCATCAGTTATTTTGACCTGCATACTGCGAGCAAGTTTCTGCTTAAAATCAGCGAAAAATCTTTTTAGAGAGGCAATGTCACCAGCAGCAATTCGATGTAACTCGTCAACATGAATACCAAAAAATCTATATGGCTTTACAGCCCCCTCAATCGCAACCTCAATTAATGCAATTGGTCCAAAAAAAGCTTGCAGAGGGTACAAAGAATTTCTTCGCGCAAAACAATTGATAACATTTGGAATAATATCAACATACTGATATTGCTGCTTTATAGTACGCATAATAAATTCAGCTCGCTGCTCTACCGTACCAAAAGGCACATCAACGGTAATTAAACCCGTTTCTCTGTATTTCTCTGTAAGAAAGTTATGAATATCAGCTGATTCTTCATGCTGCTCTCGTCGAACTTCGGTCGTTTTATATAATTCTTTTGGTAAAGAATCAAAAACAAATACCATGTCATAGCGACGATTTTCAGCAGTAGTATATAAATCTCGCGGCATATGTACATGCCATTTATTACCAAAAAACAACACCCCCAAAGCAGTCTCATCTATAAAAACAGGCTTTGTCTTATCGCGAGCATCTTCTGATCGTATTTGCTGTTGCATCAATTTGTACCGTAAAGCTAGCGGCTCTGCAAAAAAATCTGCTATCGCATCGTGCGCCTTTGCTTGTTCATACAACAGGGTAAATGTTTCGGGCACAACCTGCATACCTTTACTCTTTAACAATGCAATCACTGAAGATTTTCCTACCCCCGGTCCACCGGTAAAACCAATAAGTCTATCTTGTGGCTGAGAAAATAATGGCACCATTTGATTTTGCAGAGCCATACTTTGGTTCTGAGAAATTTCTTGCATCCCAAAAAGACCTGCTGTCGCAAGAGAACTAAAGCATGCTATATATAACATTTTATTTCTTTTATTCATTGCTTTTCATCGCCCTTATAAAAATTTCATATTATAACTACTCATAAAACAATATATTTTACCTATATTCAAAATATCAATAAACATTATATAACATTTTATATCGATCAAAGACATGGTGCTCGAAAATTTTATTAATAGACTTCAGTTTTTATGCAAATTATAATAAACAAACTATATGAGAGACATGTTTTTAAAAAAGAAAGATATATGTATGAAAAAGGTATTACAGGTGATAATAATCAGCGGATTACTTGCAACCATCATACCAACACAACTAATAAGTATGCATTATCCAATGGCAACGCAAGCACTAGTCTCTCAATTAATAGATACAAAAACACCAAAGAGAACTATATACACCCGCATCAAAAAGTCTCTCACCAAATTTGCTCACAAACGCTCTACAAAAATTACTGCAGCAGCAATAATAACTGTTGCATCTATTGCTTCCCTAGCAACCTATGTATATACACATCCAGAAGAAGCATCAGCAGCAATAGCAGCCTATACCTTTAATACAGGTGATGCTGAGATAGCAAGTATACATGCAGAAATACTATAAAAAAATAAGTCTTTTTGAACCCAGAATGTTTTGGCAAAAAAATGAACATAACAATAAAGCAATACCATCAAATATATATTAAAAAACAGTGAACGTAATGAGCAATCAAACTGACAAGCCAATGCAAAGCATATACATAGCGCCCTATGATCCAGAATGGCCAAAAATATTTGCGCAACAAGCTGCACTCATCAAAACAGCCCTCGGTAACAATTGTATAGAGGTCCATCACATTGGCTCAACATCAGTCCCAGGATTAGCAGCTAAGCCAAAAATTGATATTCTCGCTGTTGTCCATAATCTTGAACAAATTAACAATGCCGCACTTGAACAGCTTGATTTTATTAATGGTGGAGAAGGTATCCCTTCTGGCAGATATTTTAGCAAGAAAACACCGTACAATATCCATGTACATATTTTTGCAGTAAACAATCAAAAAATTGCCGATTTTCTTAATTTTCGCGATTGGCTGTGCATGCATCCAGAGGATGCTCGTAATTACGAAGCAGTCAAAAAACAACTTGCCACTATACATACCGATGGCTTAGCAATACGCATTAGCAAAGACTGATTTTATACAATCGATTCTTGCAAAAATAAAGCAACAAAAACTATCGTAAGCTTTGCCACAAACTATTAAAATATATTTTTTTAGATGCTACAAAGCAATACAAGCGTTCACTGCTAAAAGTTAGTGCAGTGAACGCTTGTATTGCTTTGTAATTTTTGCGACTCTTTAGCTAAAACTATCCACGCAATAGTGCCTTATCTCCATCATTTTCACGACGCAATACTGGCGTAATACTGCGAAGACGCTCTTCGCGTTGTCTTGCTGCTAATGCTGCGCTTGCATCACTTGGTGCATATCTAAGTGGTGCATGATGAGCAACAGCCAGACCATGACCATATTGAGACAACATCTGCACAATACCATGATCATCATTCAGAATATGAGCATAATTGACAGCAGTACGACCCTGAGGATCTCGCAAATTAACAAAGTCAACCAGACCAGCAGAATTGCCAACAAAGTGCTCAGAGAGTTGCGACAACAACCATTCAACAAGCTGCTCATTACCAGCACGTGCTGAGAGGTGAAGCAAGCTTTGCCCGTGAGCAGTGATATAGTTAGAACCTAGAATGTCTATAAATATTTTTGCAATTCTAAATCCATGGGCATTCATTTTTATTAATTGTTCAATAATAGTAGCGTTTGGCTCAACAATAAATCTATCTTCAACCCCATCAACAGCAGAATCATAGGGCATGCTCTCAATCTCGCGTGTATAATTATTATACGCAGCACTAAATACCTCTAAAGCATTTTGAGCGCTTTGTGCTATTTGCCTGCTTGCATTATTCGTTCTATCTAAACCTGCAACATATGCTTGTGCGTCAGCAAAGGTACATCGCGCAATATGTACACATACATCCCTCTCTACATGACGTACTATGCCATCTCCTGGCTGATCAATTGCAGGTTCTTCCATTGCACGCAGGGCAACAACGCTGGCACTAAAGCAACAAAGCAAGCTGATAAATAAAAATTTCTTACTCATAGTAAACATACATATATCCTTACACGTTAAAATTATAATATTAGTTATATCTTCACAACACTTTTCTACAAACATTATTTATCTGTTTTTATACAAGCAAATAAACATGCCATGCTATTTATAAATCATATATTATGCGCATTGCTCCAATTCTAAAAAAGCATGAGCAGCCTCATCAAAAACAAGTTCTTTTAATCGAATAGAAGGTGCTTTTGGTGCAGTATATGTCGCACCTTTTTCAATAAGCAGAGAAATAATAGCTTCATTTTCATCAATAGCAGCCATTGCGACATCAAGAGGGGTTTGTCCATGCACATTTACTGCATTAATAACATCATCTTGAATAACCAATCGACACTCATCAATACAGGTAAATAACCAACGAATAAGCTGCTCATTATTAGCAGAGACGGCACAATGTAATAAACTTTGACCCTGTCTATTTCGATACATGTTTACCATATAAGACAAACCAGTGGAATGTATAAGAATTCGTGCCATAGGAAATCCATCTTGCTGCATTTTTATTGCACATTCGAGCATACCCTCATCTGATGAAAAACTACTGCTGTCAGTTCTTTTTTTCTCATCACTAAGAGAGAGTTGTGATATGTTTTGTATAAACATATAGCGATTATAGAGCTGATGAAAATGTTCTAGATTTATACGAACCGCTTTAAGCACCGCACTATCAATTTGATTGACTGGTTGCAATTCCCTTATATAGGCTAATGCATCACAGAGCGAACGAGCGGCGATATGACCATATAGTGATTTTTTTGAAAACTTGCTAGGCAATGTTTCTTTTTGCATACCAGCACATGCGCAATCTTCCATACTATGCACAGAGATATACATATTCATACAAAAAAATACTATAAAAGCTATAGCGATGTGTTTATTCATATACTATCTTTTCTATTTGAATTTTAATTATTTAAAAAATGATTATTAAAATTTTAAATGAATTCTTATTTTCTGTCAAATAAAAATTACAATAATCTCACAATTACTATATTGTTCGCACGAAACTATTTACCTGCACATTCCCTTTTGTATAGGCTAGTGCAGGAGTCATGTACAAAAACATTGAAATGCGGTAGAATAAGCATATTACTATTATATTTTTTATTCTATTAATCAAAAAAATAGTAAACAAAATGAAAAAAATTCAAAAATATTACGAGATTTTTATTCTATGATAAACCTTGCCTCATTCACCCCCGACAAAATTAGAAACTTTTCTGTTATAGCCCATATTGATCATGGTAAATCAACACTCTCTGATCGATTGCTCGAGAGAACAGGAACCATATCAACGCGCAATAAAAATGAACAATTTCTTGATAAGCTACAAGTTGAGCGCGAACGTGGCATTACCGTTAAAGCACAGAGCGCCTCTATGGTGCACACCTACCAAGGCAATGAATATCTGCTCAATCTCATTGATACTCCGGGCCACGTAGACTTTAGTTACGAAGTATCTCGCTCCTTGTATGCATGCCAAGCTGCATTACTTCTTGTTGATGCTGTACAAGGCGTGCAGGCTCAAACTATTGCAAACTTTTATCTTGCCTTTGAGCAAGGGCTTACTATTATTCCTGTAATTAACAAAATTGATCTTCCCAATGCTGACCCTAAGCGCATTGGTGAAGAAATAACAAAATTATTTGGATTTGAATTTTCTGAATGTATTCTTGCCTCAGCAAAACAGGGCATTGGTATCGACGATATTCTAAACGCTATTGTTACCCGTACACCACCGCCAATAGGCAATAGAGAAAAACCTCTCAGAGCGCTACTCTTTGACTCATGGTACGATATCTACAAGGGCGTTATCTCTCTTATTGCGGTTAAAGATGGCGAACTACGTAAAGGCGATCAAATCACCCTTGCACAAGTAAACAATACATACGAAGTCCTTGAAGTTGGCCTTATGTACCCACACCAAACACCTACTGACGTTTTGTACGCAGGACAAGTGGGCTATGTTGTTGCAGGCATGAAACTGCTCAATGAAGCACGGGTCGGTGAAACAATACATCACTATCGCAAACCAGTAGAACTGTTTCCTGGATTTAAGCCCGCAAAACCAATGGTGTTTGCCGGTATTTTCCCTACAGATAATGATGAATTTGAGTTGTTGCAAGATGCAATCGCTAAGCTTATGCTTACCGATGCAAGTGTAAAAATTGAAAAAAAATCATCTCCTGCTCTTGGTCTTGGCTTTTTATGTGGTTTCTTGGGATTGCTGCACATGGACGTCTTTAAGCAACGACTTGAACAAGAATATAATCTAAACGTTATTATTACCGCACCAAGCGTTGTATATAAAGTATTGCTGACCTCAGGCGACACCATTGACGTTGAAACGCCTTCAGACCTGCCCGATGTTCAGAGAATAGAAAAAATTCTTGAGCCCATTATTACTGCAACCATTATAACACCACAAAAGCACCTGGGTGCGATTATGCAACTCTGTCACGAACGACGTGGCGAACAAAAGAACATGACCTACCTGAGCGAAGAACGTGTTATTCTTACCTATGAACTGCCCTTAAACGAAGTTGCTACTGATTTTTACGACCGCTTAAAATCATTGACCGCTGGATATGCAAGCATGGATTATGAAGTATCAACACATAAAGAAGCAGACTTGGTCAAACTTGACATCTTGCTCAATAGCAAATCAGTTGATGCTTTTTCTACCATTGTACATCGTGAAAAATCGTTTTATGTTGGTCGAGAACTTACCGCAAGACTACGCAGTGCCATTCCACGCCAATTATTCGAAGTGGTGATTCAAGCGGCAATCGGGGCAAAGATTATTGCACGTGAAACTATTTCTGCTATGCGCAAAAATGTTATCGCAAAATGCTATGGTGGCGATATATCACGTAAACGTAAATTAATAGATAAGCAAAAAGAAGGTAAAAAACGTATGAAGCAAATTGGTACCGTCGAAGTACCGCAAGAAGCCTTCCTTGCCGTGCTCCAAAAAGAGCAATGAACGTATTTTATTTTGAATAATCAGGATTAAACAAAACAATGAAACCTACTACATTTTCTGGACACATATATCTTTTCTACGCATTTGATATCGGTGATGACATCCAACTGGATATGATAAAGGAAGATAAATCAATCATTAGAAAACCTCTCAATGATTCTAAATACTTCAAAAATTATCATACACCCCTTGCCATCGAATTACCGCAACCTCTCCAGACAAGCAATTGCGACAGTGTCAAGATATATAACTTTGGCGTGGTAACCCTCCGCTACAAGATACCGTTCTCTGACACGCTCACACTGGAAAACCTTAAGCAAGAGCTTATTGATATAGTCTATGCATATAACGAACGAGCTATTGAAGACGCACACACCATATTTAAAAAAATACAAAAAGCTATCAAGCAGCCACAATTTTATCATCTTTCCAACGTGTATGTGGTGATTCAAGTAGATCCTACAGTAGCCCACTATGATGGCAGTGAACTCAAAGAAGCATTTGGTCATGAAATAGCCTCTTTAGTTCGTTTCGAAAAAGCACGACTATCAACTCATTTAAAAGATGAGATTCTTGCAGACTCTTTTGGTTATTACAAGGGAGACTTGCTGGTAATCGATACCGAAGCTGCATTTGTATATGATGCTGATTATGGCGACTTAATTGATATCTTTGAATTTGCAAATATACAACAGCTTGAGCTCCAATATTTTGACAAACTTCTCGATCACCAACTGAACCTTATTTACAACCGCAAGGTTGGCAAGTTACCTATTTCGGCCTACCTACCATTCTGGGGCACGCTCAAGAACGATCCTGTTGGCGAACTGGGTAAGCTCAAGGCTGACATCTCTGTTATTATTGAACGCGTTTCTAATAATATTAAACTTGCAGGCGAAACATACGCATCAGAAGTGTATACCGTACTCAGCGAAAAGCTCGATCTGCAAAAGTGGCATGAGTCACTGCAAAAGAAGCTTGATATTGTTCACGATATACGATCAGTATATGCGAACAAAGTTGATGTCATTCGCGAAGATATACTCTCAGTGCTCATTATTATATTGATTATGATCGAGCTGATTGTAGCAATAGTTAGAATACATTAATTTTTTACTGCTAAGAACAGCAAAAAAGCATATCGCAACAGAAAAACCCTGAGAATCACATTTCTCAGGGTTTTTCGTAATTATTACAATTGCAATAGCAAAAAATACCAGCATAAGTGTTTGACTTATTCTTCTGCAACAGTATACTATTATCAATCTGAAATATAAAATATAATTAAAAAAACAATAAAGAGAGAAAGAGTGAGTCTATGAACAAAATACAAAACATATTTTTAAAAACCATTTCTATAGTTCTTTTGGGAACAGTTGTACATCTATCATCCATGACACTTGAAGAACACCCACAAGAAATCAAACAACTACTTGTTCAACACGTCATTGAACAAAGTGACAATGCACAGCAAGCTCGCAATACCCTTGCCGCTTGCGCTGGTATTTCTCGCAGTTGGGGTTTCTTAAGAGCCGATTTACGTAATGCAAAACAATATGCGCAAGCACAAGACAAAACAGAGCTGGAAGCAAATTACATTACTCGAGCCCTCAGAGAAAAAGCAGAACAAGACGTAGAAAAGACTAGAACATACCAACGCTGTCACCACCATTATCCAAATCTTTTTCCTCTCACAATACAACAAGACCTCTTGAGCTCTTATGCATTAGAAAAATTAACATACCAATATATAGAAACTAACACTGTTTCAATCGATTCATTTGATATACTTTTCTCAAAATATCTCATTCCACTCTATTCCAACAGATGGTATAATGGCCCCATAATAGAGGGGTGGCAATGTGACTATGCCAGTGCTATGAATGCATTAATCCTGACCTATATGTTCGACTCAAATAATGAAAAACGAACGAGAGCCAAAACACTCATTGCCACACTGCATGCACATGCTGTTTTAGAGCCTTGTTATATAGTTTTTCTTACAAATTCTATACTTAATAACCCTAGAGTTATAAAGCACCTGCAAAGCGCTAACTGTTCACAAGAAGAGATAGATTTTTTATTTACCATACTTGATCATACAAAAATAAACACAGCTCTTACGAATGCAACAGCTGAAAGACCTACTAAAAGTCTTGATGATGAAATCTTTCATAAAAATTTTAGATATACATTCATATATAAACCTATAGCAAAGACAGGGTTAATTTCAGGAACAATCATTGGTTGTTCTGTATTGTGCGCAATGGGTTTATATAAGCTTACCCATCATTCATCAAGCATTCGCCCTATTTTTAGCGCGCTTGCCGCAGGTTTAATAACCGGCATAGGTTTTGCCATAGTGAAATATGTACCCTATAGAATTAGTAATTATTATAAAGTTTCAAAAGTTTTACGATCCAGAGGCTTCAAGCTATGAACTATATTTCTCTCACATCAAAAATAATATCACGCTTATTTCTTATCACACTGCTAAGCGTACCATCATACCTATCATCCATGACACTTGATGAGCAAATCCCTCAAGATATCAAAGAACTCATCGTTCAACAGGCCATTATACAAAGTAACAGCGCACAACAAGCTGACCAAACTATTGCAAATCTATCGCGTACATCACGCAGCTGGCACGCGACACTGCACCCATATACAAGCCAACAACTAGGTTGTAATGATATGGTCCAAACAGTAAAAATAAAATGCACGAACACCATAACAACTATTATCAATAATATGATGTTTTTATCAGTGGCAGACTATAGAGTAACATACAATAAAACAAAACCTTCTGTTGATGAATATGCTGCTATAATAGCATATATTGCCAGCCCTATGCCCGCTCTCGATGCACAATTTAAAAATACGTTTGATCTATTAACAGACTACTATATTAATACCTTTGACGCTTCATGTGCATGTTTCTACGACTTATTAAAACTATACAAACTTAATCGTCAATATCCTACAGATCCTACCATAGCGCCCCAAACAGCATTGCAAACAAAAGCTGCTTTAAAAAAAGAGCTTCAACATGCCTCAAAAAAATTAATACTCGACTATGTTACAAACAATAGAGTTAAAAGACTACGAATATGTGAAGTTATTGAATTCTTACAAAGTAAGGATCTCTTTACCGCTCCCGCTATCAATTTGCATAAACATATACATTTTATTATTTTTAATAGCCTTGAGCACCATCTTAATAAATTTTTATCAAGCGATGCTTGCATACAAGAAGATATAATTTTTTTAAACCAAGCCATACACTTGAAAACACTATTGCGCTATAGTTTCAAGCAATCAAAAACGGAAAACAAATACCACAATCCATTACCATTTTTACTACAAACAACAGCAACTACTGCTGTATTTGTAAAAATAGCACTAACTCTCTCAGCCATTATCGCTATGCGATCAATGGGCGCAAAAAGCGTACTATACACTTTGAGCAAAATGTGCGGATCAAGCATAGTAAATTGGACAGAAATTTTTGCAATATGTTATCTATTGAGAAATGAAAATTTTGGCCATCAATCACTACCACCACTTATTCTTATCAGCGTTCTTACATATAAAATTATAAAGACTCTTGGTAAAAAATGTCTTCTTACCCTACTAAAAGTAAGCCCGCTACTTCTTATCCCTAACATCATCAATATTCTATATAGAAGCCGACAAGAAGAAGCTTCTTACGAAATAATACAATCACTCAATCGCAGAGGTTTTGCGATATAAATAGCTATTTTGCCAAAAATATAAACACTTATTAAAAAAATATAAAAAATAGGTATAGGAATAACTTATGAACATTGTACAAAAAACAGTATTGTATGCATTGCTTATGGGTCTTTTAATATCTCCATCATACCTATCATCCATAACACTTGATGAGCAAATCCCTAAAGATATCAAAGAACTCATCGTTCAACAGGCCATTATACAAAGTAACAGCGCACAACAAGCTGACCAAACTATTGCAAATCTATCGCGCACATCACGTAGCTGGCACGCGGCACTGCACCCATATACAAGCCAACAACTAGGTTGTAATGATATGGTCCAAACAGTAAAAATAAAATGCACGAACACCATAACAACTATTATCAATAATATGATGTTTTTATCAGTGGCAGACTATAGAGTAACATACCATAAAACAAAACCTTCCCCTGACGAATATGCTGCTATAATAGCATATATTGCCAGCCCTATGCCCGCTCTCGATGCACAATTTAAAATTATCTTTGATCTATTAACAGATTATTATATCAATACCCCAACTTCAATTAGCTGCTTTTATGACCTATTAAAACTATATCAACTGAATCGTCAATATCCTACAGATCCTGCCATAGCTCCCCAAACAATACCGCAAATACATGCTGCTTTAAAAACAGAACTAGTAACAATCTCAGAATCGCTGCTCATACAATACACCCAAACATATGCCCCTGTTGACAGGAATCGCATTGGTGATATTATCACGTTTTTACACAATCGCACTCTTTTTACCTGCCCATCGATCAACCTACAAATGAGAGAAGTGCTATTGGACTGGTTTAGTAGCTCTGCCTGTGTAACCCGTTTTTTACAAAGAGATAATTACACCCAAGAAGATGTTACTTTTTTGAACCGAACAATTAACCTCAAAAAACATTTACGCTACAGTCCTATACAATCAACCAAAGCAGCACTACAAAATAAAAAGGATATACCAATGGTTTTCGTTGAAACAGCTGTAATAAGCGCTTTGATGATCAAATCAATACTCATTGGCACAACTCTTATTGGCTTGCAAAAAACAATTGGCACAGAAAAAATGCTATATACTCTGGGTAAAATATGTGGATCTACAATAACAGACGCTTTAGTAATAACAGGCCTAGGTGCAGCATCACTGTGGAGCGTTTTATACGGTGCTTACAAACGTAAAAGCACCCTACACACTAACATAAGTATATTGTTAGCGGGATTAACATGTATAAAAATCATGCATAGCTTAGGCAGCAAATGCCTTTTTATTACCGCAACGGCAAGCCCCCTTATACTTGGTGCAACAATAGTTCGTTTTCTCCATGCAAATCGTCGCATGGAAGCAGCCTCAGTAATAAAACGCAATTTACAACGCAGACATATTACTCTATAAATATGCTTTAAAAAAATATATATAAAAACAATAGTATAAAAAGGTTGACGCCATGATATCTATAGGTAAAAAAACAGTATTAAGAATAATTCTCATAGTGCTTGTAATAATTCCATCATGCACACTGTCTATGACTCTTAATGAATTACCACAAGAGATACACGAAAATATTATAGAAAAACTTATCGTACAAAGCGACACTGCACAAGAAGCGCGTCATGAACTTGTAAACATACAACATATTTCGCGCCAATGGCGTGCATTATCACGACATGAAGTATATGCATACAAAAAATATCAGCAAACAAAAAAGAAACAACAAGTACAAAGAAATTATATCAGCGAGGCTTTTGTACAACGAAAAGAAAACGATAAACAAAGAGTTCACAAAATTATAGAACGCTTTAATCAATTGCCGCCCGAGAGGTACCAAGACATCTTTAAAACAACAAAGCCTGATGAACTTGGTCACTTTATACATAAACAGTACGATTGGCTACAAGCTCATCAAATTCTAGAGCCTTTAATTATCGCATATATACATACAGGAGACTTTTCTCCTGATTGCTTTGATGCGTTCTTTGCGCTCTATAAAATATATCCCGAAACAACTACCAAAGAGCCTCTGCATATCTATGATTATGTATTATTTGAACGTGTCTCTAAAATGCTCATTTCATATTATCTTGATGCTTCACTCATAAAAGATACGGTTAAAAAAGCGCGTGCAACAGAACTACTCAATAAACTACAAGTCTATGGCTTATTGCAAACAAATTTTGACCCCACTCTAGGGGATATCTGGACAAATAATATAAAAACTTTTTTACGCCTCTCCATCTGCACTCAGCAGGATATTACGCTCTTAAACAAGACAATACATCTCAAAAAACTATTGCAATACCAATTGCTACAAACCCTTGCAGCAGAATACAAAAAGAATACACCGCTATTCAATCTCAAGGTTGTCTTTATATGCTCAATAATTGCCGTAGGACTAAGTGCAACGCTATACAAATGGCGATCACTATTTGCAAAGCTATCGCCACCCGCTCAAGAAGATATAATAAAAATAACATTCATTTTCTATTGGCCGCTTCTCAACAAACTGTTTATGCCGCCATGGAAAACTATACAAGCATATAAAAAATATAAAAAAAGTGATCGGTACACTATACTGCAGCATTTAAAACACAATAAACTTTTTATGGTTAAGCCAGCATAGCCAATTATAACAACATTCGCTTAGCTTTATACAATATCAAAGTATAAAGCATGCTGCTAGAAAATTAATGCCACTTTTATATATGTGCATGTATTGCCCCAAGTATGCTATACCAATCGTACTTTATCTTTCTCATACACTGTATGCATACATAAGAGATTTTTACGTAAAAAAATGACAAATTTATGAAAAAAACGCATACTTAAAAGCATAATATCGCTTACCATATAATTATAATAATCTGGATTTTTTTATGAAAAATACTCTGCGCATTCTCTTTTTTGTTCTTTTTTTTACCTCACTAGTACCAACTATTTTTGCCATGGAAACGGTAGAACATACTGCCCCCGCACTAAGCGCAGCAGATCTTGGACTAGGCGACGAACAACCTGCTCCAGAAATTATTATTCCTAAAATAACAAATACAAGCTCTGTATCAGAAGTTATACGCAGCTGCAAGCTGTTGCCTTTTGCCCGAAAAAGCACTGGTAATGCAAAACCAAATAGCACTATTGTTGATATGCCAAGCTTTATATACATACTTGATTTTAATAACAGCTTTTTTTATCGCAAAGCACTTGAGACTGATCTCTGGACAACACCTATAAATCCATTTATTGATGCCTATGTCGAAAAAAAAATCTTTACCACTGGCATGCCACTCTATATCCATGGCGATATTCATGGAGACGTTAAGTCTCTTGCTCTCTATCTTGAAGAACTTATGGCAGAAGGACTACTGGATGATCATTGGCATCTTGCACCATCCTGCAATCCTATTTTTTTGGGAGATTATATTGATCGCGGTATTTATAACATCGAAACACTCTTTATGCTTGCCATGCTTAAGGCATTCAATCAAGAACGAGTAACACTCATACAGGGCAATCATGATTTGTTATATCCTTGTATCGATCCTGCTCTAACAGAAGACCTTATACGAGTAATTCCTAATGAAAAAGAGCGAGATTATTGTTTATATGCACTGCAAAGTTTTCTTAAATCTCTTCCTGCAGCTCTCTATGCACAGGTAAAAACCACACCACAACCAGAATCTCCCATTGCCTACACACTCCTCTTTTGCCATGGTGGATGCAGTTATGAACATGCAACAGTTGGAGATTTCCTTCGTCATCCAACACATAAGTACGAAGCCAGTCCTTTTTCGCCCATATACTCTGGCAATATCTACTCTCTGGTAGATTTTCAAGATACTACCGAAGATTTTGCAAAATTAGAGGGAGAAGTAACTGGCCACGGTCAACTACTTTATAGAAATGGTGCGATTGATTGGATGAATAGACATGGCATCTCAGCTATATTTCGTGGGCACCAACACTCAAACTCTATATCAGAACGTTTTTTGCATCTATTCCCCGCACGTTTTATGAAAAAAATTATTGATGGCAATGGTGTTGCAAAACTATGGCGCCCAGAAACCATTCCCGCTACACAACAATTATGGAACTACATGGTATGTACGCTTAACGTATCTCCCGACAACTTTTTTGGAGAAGACTGCGGCTTTAATTATGATACATTTGTTACACTTACTCTTGCAGACACCTTTGAAGCAAGCGTATATGAACAATACCAAATACCGGTACTACCTACTAGACAATAAAAGATTCGTACTAATAATTTACTTTTTGTGATGACAAATTTTAAAAAAAAACATATCTTTTAAACACGATAAAAATTTATTTTTATCGTAAAAAAGTTAGTCACGTATATCACACTTGATAAGGAGTACGTATGTCCGGACATTCAAAATGGAAAACAATAAAGCACAAAAAAGCTGCAACTGATGCTAAGAAAAGCAAACAATTCTCTAAGCTTATCCGCGAAATAGAAGTATGTGCTCGTGCAAGCGGTGGTGATCTGGCAGGTAATGCAACGCTAAAAACCCTTATGGATAAAGCACGCGAAATTAACATGCCTCTTGAAAATGCTCAACGTGCCGTTAAAAAAGGTACTGGCGAACTTGCAGGCGAAGCATACGAAGCACAAACATACGAGGGCTACGGTCCACACAATGTTGCGGTTGTCATCGAAACACTTACCTCAAACAAAAATCGCACCATCAGTGAATTACGCCACGTATTCAATAGACACAATAGCATTATTGCTGCTCCGGGAGCGGTTAATTGGTTATTTGAACGCAAAGGTGTTATCACCATAGCAAATGATGGCAGCCAAAATGAAGACAGCCTTATGGAGCTTTTACTTGAATATCCGGTTGATTCAATAAACGTTGATGAAGAAATCATTACGGTTATTGGCGATCCAAAAGCTCTCGAAGATGAAAAGCATGCACTAAAAAATGCTACCATCACCGTGCAAGACGCACAAATTGAATGGGTAGCAAAAGCAGCTCATACAATCGAAGAAAAGCACATGGACTCTGCTACGGATTTTCTCGAAGCACTTGAAGAACTTGATGATGTTCAAAACGTATATACCAACCTTGCATAATATAAAAATAAAATAAGGACACTCACCAGCTATGTTATTAAGCATGACAGGATTCGCTACACTCTCAACAACTATACACGTTGGAGAGCAACACATACCTATAACAATATCAATCAAGTCGTTGAATGGACGTTTTTTCGACTGTCAATGCCGTATGACATCAGCGCTTCATCATCTTGAAACAACAATCGTAAAAATAGCGAAAAAAGCGTTAGCGCGAGGAACCGTAACGATATCTATTCATACCGACCCTAACGCTTTTTCAAATAAAAGTTTGGCACTCGTTCATGCAAGCGTATCTGCATACAAAACAGCTGCGCAAACGCTTACCTTTCAATACAATATTGCAAATGATTTATCTGCGAATACGCTTCTTGCGCTTCCCTATGTTTTTGAAACAATAGAAGTACCTCTCGAAGCAGTTGCCGATGAACAAATTATACAAGAACTAATAAAAATACTTGCAGTACTAGATGCTGAACGAATAGCTGAAGGCGCAGCTCTCGCAAAAGACTTTTTTTCTCAGATAGAGCAATTGCAGAAGCATATTGATCAGGTGGCTCTTGATATTATTGATGTTATGGAAACAAAAAAACAGTTACTCATAACAAATATCAGCCCACTGATAAGCACAAAAGATCCTGAGCAAAAAGAGCTCGAACTATTATACCAAGTCGTGCAGCAAAATATTGATCGTCTTGATATACACGAAGAAATTGTTCGGTTTAAAACGCATCTTATTCTCCTGCAAGAAACAATACAGGCAGAACATTCAAACGAACACGGCAAAAAAATTGATTTTATCTTGCAAGAACTATTCAGAGAAGTAAATACGATTAGCGCAAAAAGCAACGACACCCGTATTAGCAGTCGCGCTATCGATATTAAATCAATAATAGAAAAATGCCGCGAACAAGCACATAATATTGTTTAGCATATTCAATACACTATATAGAACGTAATAGAGAATGATAGACAATAGATTTTTTACGCATCTGCATTTGCATACAGATTATTCGCTTCTTGATGGTGCTATAACCATTGACAGGCTTGTTGAGTATGGCCTAAAGCACAAAATACCTGCATTGGGCATCTCAGATCATGGTAATGTTTTTGCTGCCCTTAAATTTTTTCAAAAATGTAAGAAGGCAAAAATAAAGCCTATTCTGGGTATGGAAGCATATACCATTGATGATATTGCTTCGAAAGATATTAATAATCGCTATCATCACCTCATGCTTATCGTCAAGAATGAAATTGGCTATCGCAATTTATGTAAATTAATTTCACACTCCTATCGAGATGGCTTCTATTTTAAACCGCGCATAGACTACAAGCTACTCAAACAGTACTCTGCAGGGCTTATTGTTTCATCAGCATGTCTTGGTGGCCATATACCACAACTATTGCTTGGAAAAAAAGAACAAGAAGCGCGAGAACGTATAGATTGGTTCCAAGAACTTTTTGGCGAAGATTTCTATCTTGAGATCCAACCACCCGATCAGGCTGAACAAATTATGGTAAATGAACAGCTCTGCGCCATAGCAAAAGAAAAAAATATACAACTATTAGCATCAGCCGATTGTCATTATCTCCTCAAAGAAGATAGACAGGCACATGATGTACTGCTCTCTATTCAGACTCATGACACCATAGACAACCCAAAGCGTTTTTCTTTTGGTGAATGCCAAGCATACATGCGCAGCCAAGAAGAAATGCTCGAACTTTTTAAAGACCACCAAGAAGCGGTATGGGCAAGTGGTGAGATAACAAAAAAATGTAACTTTGAGTTCGAAACAGGAAAACTTTTCTTCCCCAAAAGCCCTATCCCCGAAAATGAAACTGAAGAAAGCTTTTTTGATAAACAATGCCATAGTGGCCTACAGTTCTTAGTTAACGACGGTCGCATTCCAGAGCATTTACTCCCCCAATACAAAGAAAGACTTGAGCTAGAAATCTTTCTTATTAAAAAGATGGGTTTTATCGGTTATTTTCTTGTCGTCAGTGATTTTATTCAATGGGCTCGCTCACAAGATATTCCCGTTGGCCCCGGTCGAGGTTCAGCTGCAGGATCACTTGTTGCATGGTCACTGCGTATTACTGACATAGATCCAATAAAATATAATTTACTCTTTGAGCGATTCCTTAACCCCGAGCGCGTATCGATGCCTGATATAGATATCGATTTTTGCATTGAGGGCCGGGAGCGCGTTATCCAATATGTACGTGATAAATATAATGCTGACAACGTCTGTCAAATCATAACCTTTGGTACCATGATGGCCAAGGGGGTTATAAAAGATGTGGCTCGCGCACTTGGTGTTTCATTTGATGAAGCCCAAGCCCTCAGCGACCTTATTCCCGACCAGCTCAAAATCACGCTCGAAGAAGCATTCAAACAAGAGCCCGAACTTGAACGCATGCGCCAAAGCAACCCAAAGATTGCACAGGTTTTTGATATCGCGTTTAAGCTCGAAGGATTGACACGACATGCATCAAAGCATGCTGCTGGTATTGTTATTTCCCCAAAACCAATCGATGAAGTTTTGCCAGTATATATTCCGCCCAAAACAACTGATCTGGTTGCGCAATACACCATGAACGACCTGGAAGCGCTTGGTTTTTTAAAGATGGACTTTCTTGGGCTCAAAAACTTAACCCTGGTGCGCAATGTATGCAATCTGCTCAAAAAAACGTTTGGAACAACCATTCGCATTGAGCACATTCCTATTGATGACCAGGCAACCTATGAGTCAATCAGCAGGGGTAACACCTCAGGAGTGTTCCAGCTCGAGTCTGATGGCCTCAAAGATGTTCTACGCAGACTGCAACCAAAAGTGTTTGAAGATATTATTGCGGTTAACGCTCTCTATCGACCAGGACCTCTTGGATCAGGAATGGTTGATGATTTTATAAAGCGTAAACATGGTGAAGCCGAGATTACCTATCTGTTTCCTGAACTTAAACCTATTCTCGAAGAAACTTATGGCGTTATTGTTTACCAAGAACAAGTTATGAAAATAGCCTCCGCAATTGGTGGCTATAGCCTGGGAGAAGCAGATATTCTTCGTCGTGCAATGGGTAAGAAAAAAGCTGACGTTATGGCTGAACAAAAAAATATATTCACCTCTGGCGCTGCAAGTAGAAACTTTGATCCTCAAAAAGCAGGTGAAGTGTTTGACCTTATGGCTTACTTCGCCGGATACGGTTTTAACAAGTCTCACTCTGCTGCCTATGCACTTATTGCGTACCAAACAGCATATCTCAAAACGCATTACACCGCTGAATTTATGGCCTGCTTAATTTCGCTTGAATCAAGCGACCCCGAGAAACAGGCTTTCTATATACAAGAAGCAAAAGAGAATGGCATAGCAATACTGCCTCCAAATATTAATACGTCTCAGAGACAATTTTCTGTCGAAAACAAAGCAATTCGCTTTGGCCTGCAAGGCATCAAACATGTCGGCGAAGCAGCTCTAGAAAATATCGAAAAGCAGCGCCTTGTTAAAAATTTTGAAGATATAGCAGACTTTTGCATTCGCATGGACCTGCGTTCATGCAATAAGCGCGTGATTGAAAGTCTGATTTATGCAGGCGCATTTGATAACTTTATCGGTACTCGTGCACAAAAAATTGCCATCCTCTCTCACGTGATGGACCTTGCAACTGAATACAAAAAAACACAGGCGACTGGCCAGATGGGACTCTTTGGTTCTTTTGCTCCAAAGGCAGAAGCGGGGCAAAAAATTTCGTATACAATGCCTGATACAAAAGACTTCTCACTGGAAGAAACATTAGGCTTCGAAAAAGACGTTCTTGGCTTATACGTCAGCGCACATCCTTCTGACGCCTATCAAAAAGAATTGTCATGGCTCGCAATTAATCCATTTAGCCACATTAGTGGCGAGCAAACAAAAAACAACACAACGGTTATCTGTGCAGGCTCAATTATTAACTACAAAGTTATTGTCACCAAGAAAGGTGATAAGATGGCGTTTTTATCATGCGAAGATCGCACCAATAAAGCTGAGATCATCGCATTCCCCAAAGTGTATACGACACTTCAGCAATACCTCGATAATTACTCATATTTTATTATCATCGGCGATACAGACAATACAAAAACTACCTGCAAAATAAAAGCTTCGCTCTGTATACCCTGCGAAGAACTCTTTGGATCATGTGCGCAAGCTTTTGAAAGCGTAACAATAACGTTTCCGCAAACAAAACATATACAAAAAGAAGAGCTCCTCTCTCTCAAGGAGCTCTTCTCAGTCGGGACAACTGCGGTACATATCAACTTCTTTGAGCAAAATATAATGCAATCACTCAAAACGCGTCTTAAAATTGCACTTTCAAAAGAACTTCTCCTTACCATAGAAGAACGCTTTCAAGCCTCAATTCATCTGAGCCTCAAATCACAAAAGTTCACTCGCCCGCTGGCTCAATAAACTACGCTCACTTGATTGCATAAAAATGGTGGCAAAGTATGGTTCATTTTTGAACTTTTCACTACTTACCACTAAACCATTAGAGCTAAAATCAAGATACGGTGAATCAATTTGGAACGGATCGCCCGCAAGTATAATTTTGCTACCCTCACCAACACGAGTAATTAATGTTTTTACCTCATGCGGTGTTAAATTCTGCACCTCATCAATGAGTATATATTGATAGGGAATCGAACGACCACGCATATAGGTAATAGCTTCAAGGCTTATTTTTTTCAGCTGAATTAATGCATCAAGCGATGGCAAAGCTCTATGCACTGCATCATGCGGATGCCTGTCATCTTTCTTTTTAGTGCGCCGGTCATCCGGCTGCTCATTTCGTACATTTTTATTCGCCAAGTGCACGATAAAATCCATGTTATCATAAATTGGTTGCATCCAAGAGTGCATTTTTTCCTGCACATCGCCCGGTAAAAAACCAATATCAGGGCCAAGAGGAATCACTGGTCGTGTAATTAGCAATCGCTCATAGGCACGCGTTGTTAAGACTTCGTGCAGCCCTGCAACTAATGCTAAAAATGTTTTACCTGTTCCTGCGCCACCAATAAGGGTAACAAACTGTATGGTAGGATCCATCAAGGCATCAAAGGCCATAATTTGTTGGGGATTTTTTCCGATAATAGGCCACATAAAATGGGGCTGCTCAACAACAACAAAGTCGCGACCGCCACGATATTTAAAAATTTTATAATTTTGTTCATTATTTTCACTATGTACCAAAAAATACTGATTCATCAAACATTTTTTTGCGTCTGCCAATGCGTATAACTCTTCAGGAATGCCGTGCTTAAGAGCAATAGAGGGAACCGCAACGCTAATCCAGCCTTTGTACACATCTTCTTGGGTAAAAAATTGACGCATATAATCTTCGACCTCAAGACCAATAGCATCAGCCTTTACCCGCATATTTATATCTTTGGTGATCAGTCGAACAATACTGGTAGGATTTTCTTCTTTTATTTTTAGCGAATCAATCAAAATCTCATTATCCATATTGGCATATTCTTGACGAAACAGCTCAAAATCCCTTTTTTGATCACCAATAATACGCAGTATCCCTCCTGATTGCATCGCTACACCATCTTTGAGCGATCCCTGGCCGCGCAGATCATCAAGAAGCCTGATTGCCTGGCGAGCATTCTTGCCTCGTGATGTATTTTCGCTCTTGAAATGATCAAGCTCTTCAAGCACTACCAGTGGTACGCAGACTGTATGTTCAGCAAAATTTAATGGCGCAAAAGGATCATGCACCAACACATTTGCATCCAATATAAATATTTTTTTAGGTTCCATTGCGTATACCCTCCTTAACAGGTGTGAGCAAAATCAAAAAAATTCAACACCAAGCTTC
>CAIKXM010000014.1 GCA_903831405.1 uncultured bacterium | reverse complement strand
TTTTTTAAAGCTTACAACTCATGAACATACGCATACTCTGTCTTTTAGCCACACTAATTATACACAATATCCATACTATGGACTTGCAAGAGCCTGCAGGTAACCAGCAAGCAATCGCACAGCCGGCAAATACACTAAGACAGAGAAAAAATACAGAAAACGCTACAACCCAACAATTACTATTACCTGCAACAATCTTTAGCTCTATCTATACAGAAGCACCTAGGGCTTATGCAGAATCACCTAGGGCTATGGAAACAATACAATCAACACCTATGCCAATACATAGGGATAAAATCATTACACAACCAAAAAGAAGAACATATCCTATTTTTATTGCATACCTTCCAGATATCACCGTTGAAACCCTTACAAACCTTTTAGATATGAGGAACAGACATATAATACTTCCCCAAGCTATTCGTTACTCACTACTATTACATATTAATATTGATAAAGATGAAGAGGCACAGGGCACACAGGTTCTATCTTTTAACCCTCTTCTTGAGAAAGATACTAATTTAAAACTACATTTTATTGCAAATTTACTTAACTTTATTGCTGAACACAAAAAACAAACACAACAACTACCTACCAATGACATGATAAGGGAACATATTCAAGAAGAAACTAAAAATTTTACCATTATTTCATTCGATGAAACAAATAATCTACTTACATATTTTCAAATACCTATTGCACGTATCGCCATCAATACTATTACTCCTGAAGTCATACAAGAGCTAAACATTCTATTTGAGCAATTACGTAAAGAAGAACTTCAAGATAAAAAGAATAAAGAGATGTTACAAATTCAATAATTCAGATTAATCAAATTTTTCGAACAATTTAGAATATATAATCCCATGAGCATACAAATATTATACCTTTTATCCATATCCATACTATTCATACACAATATCCATACTATGGACATACAGGAATCTATAAACAATCAACAAGAAAACACAGGACAAGTAAGTACACTAAGACAAAGAAGAAATACAAATAACGCTATAACCCAACGATTACCCTCATCTGCAGAAATCTTCAGCTCTATTACCAAACAATCACCCATATCTAGAGAAAGAATACAATCAACACCGACTGTTAATAGTTGCTGTCAACCAGTGCAAAAAGACGTTCCTATGCGACTACTATCCGAAAAAGATGGCCATTCTACTTCTTCGCATATAATTCGCCCCGATGCTATTCGCTACTCTATGCTACTACAAGGAATAGCTGCTGACAGTGAAAATCCGACAAAGCCAATAATATACGCTGTTGATGACGAAGAGTTTACCAATGATGAGCTCAATTTTATTGCAGAATTGCTTAACTTTATTGCACAATATCGACAACACAGACAAACATTACCCCCAAAAAATGCTATTGAAGAATGTATCATACAAAAAACACAAAACTTTGAAGCTATTTCATTTCGGAGCACAATTCTTCTCATTGAGCATCTTGAAATACTACTTACTGTAAATATATTTACTAATGTAGAAAAATCTATATGCCGTGCAATAGATGCCTCGCTAAAAAAACAAAACATCCCTTACTCATGGGCATCATATAAAGTCAAAGAAATAAATAGAGAAGCAGACAGAGAAATAGAAAAAATGCGGCAGCGCGATGAGTTAAACAAGCAATACTACGGCCAACTATCAGAAAATCAACAAGCCGAGCTGCTCATGCAAGACCTACAATATCAGAAAAATCAGCTACTAAACGCTCTAAAAGCAGCTATAAGCTAATTAAAAAAATCATACATAAATACCATTCATCACAAACATATTGTGCAATACAATCATGATGGGGGGCAGCAAAAATTGCGACCCCACTTTTTTACTTACTTATAATCAGCAAATACCATAGTTTTAAAAAAAATTATATATACTTTATACTATTACAATAGAATACAAATAATTATTTTTTAACAGACAAAGGCATACTCATGAAAAAAACTATAGCACTCATCTCTTTATTATATATAAGCGTACAGAGCTCTTTGGCACAGGCAATGATTCTACAACCATGTCCCTATAGAGGATTTTTTGTACCAACAAAACAACAGCAACAAAAGACTCATACCATAAAAATAGCTCCCAATAAACAAAATACTCAAAAGGCACAGCCTCTTATGCCTATCAGAGTCGCTGCAAACAGTAATCCCATTAAAAAATAACCAAAGAGAGCGTATCTAAAAATAGTCAAACGTTTTAGATACGCTCTCTTTTATATTTCTTTTCTATCAAACTAAGCAAAACAGCTTTATCAACGATACCCTTCTCAACCTGTATTTCGTATGCATAGGCTACAACTTCGCCAATAATAGGCCCTTCGCCATACAAACCCAACACATCTTTCCCTTGCACCAATGGCTGCACTGGACCATCAAAGACGCCAGCATCACGTGCACGCTGTGCAAACTCATCAACACGCTGTGTAGAATCTTTTTGATTACAACACTGTGATACACAACACGATGACACACAATAATTTAACGGCATCGTATTAGCTCCATTACGTCCCGCGCTATCAGCATATGCAAGAGCTACCAGCATTTTAATACTTACCTGGCAGCGCGCAAGCTTAACAGAGAAAACACGATATGCTTTGTTCGATGCATTATTGATAATAAAATTAAGCGGTACCATGTGATAGCGAACCAGTCCTAATACTTTTTTGTGTATCTTTTTACTGCCAATTATGCGCTGTAATAGTGCACGAGCACAATCTACACCCGCTATATCATGGCCATGACTCTTGAGTGTTTGCGCATCTGTGCTCACTGCTTTACCACAGTCATGACACAGTGCTGCAAGCAACAACACAATAGCGGTATCTACAGATTCTTTATCACCAGCACTATCAAAATTACTCATACTATTTTTATTACTTAATACTATTTCTGCGCTATTATTTCGTCTTATATGTTCTGCAGCAGCATCTAGAGCTTGCATGGTATGCTCAAAAACTGAACCTTCGGGATGCCATTGTGGCAATTGCTTAACATCTGTCAATGCAGCAATCTCTGCGAACCACTCGTGCAGTCGACCACAATCTTGCATGAACCTAAATCCACGAGAAGGAAGGCGTGAATACAAAAACAATTTATATAATTCCTGCTCAACACGTTCACGTGAAATAGCAGATATATCCATTTTTCTGCACATTTCAAATAATTCTGCGTCAACAAAAGCGTTAAAACGCCCTACAAAGTGCATCACGCGAAAAAAACGCAATGGATCATCGGCAAAAAACTGCACATCAGGCGAGCGCAACAGACGCCTATCACAGTCGTCAAAAGAGCCAAAAAAATCATGTATTATATTCTTTTGCATATCATACATGAGCGCATTAATGGTCAAATCACGGCGACGCGCAGCCTCACGTATATCAAGATGTATATCGATCTGTACCTGTGGATGACGACCATCTAGAGAGCACCCATCCAGATGATGTCCATCTGAAAGTGACCCTTTTGGATCGCACTCATCATGAGTCACCCGTACATCATGACGAGGCAGAGACCAATCAACACCATGTAATTTATACACACCAAAAGAGGCGCCAACAAGCGAGCAGGTACCAAACTGTTGCAATATTTTTTCAAGATTTGACGCTGTTATAGCATGCACTTCGACATCAATATCACCTAAGGGCAGTCCCATATACGCATCACGAACAATACCGCCAACGATATAGACCTGTGCGCCATTATTTTGTAATTCTGTTACAATATCAGTAAAATATGGCATTGATTGTATATATATCTGCAGTTGCTGTATTGCCTGTTGTATACGAAAAGAAGATACTTTCATTTTTTTCACTCCTCAAGTACTATAATTTTTGTATTTTTACCTGTTTTTGTTGCTAAAAAACCAAAGGAATATGCCAATGAACCATTTTTTACGTTTTTATATACTTTTAGTAGCAATAACAATACAGAGCAGCATGACTCATGCAGCAATAAAAGATACTATGCACACTGCATGGAAAAAAGTTACCTCAAGCGTTTCTAACACTCTTGCTCAACATACAACGCAGGAAAATACCAACTGTCTTCATCATATACAACAATACAAACATCTCACACTAAAGATTGACCAGGGATCCATTGCTGTCTCAGCATGGGACAAGCCCCATACCGTTGTTCAATATACTATAAAAGGCTCAAAAAAAGCACAACATAACACCTTATGCACCGAGCACAAAGAAGGCGATTCTCTTGCATATACAGTAACATACCGAAAAAAAGATGAACAAAGCGAAAAAGCTACTATAGACTTTATTATTCGTGTACCTTTTGACTGTTCTCTGCGCTGCTCGCTCGACGAAGGCTCCACTAAAATAAAAAATCTTCATGCTTCGGCCATCATAAACGTAAACAAGGGACCTATTAAAATAAAAAATTGTAATGGTTCTATAAAAGCTACCACACACAAAGGCTCTATAACATTTAAGCAGTATGATCTTGCTGCCAATCAAGAGATACTCCTTGATGCATCATCAAACATATCTATCAAAGTTTCGCCGCTTGCAACAACAACACTAAATGCACAGGCACCTCTGGGATCAATTACCTCTGATATTGCTATTACCCTTAATCAAACAACTATGGTATTGTGTGATGAAACATGGGAAGAACGCAAACATACCATTAGCGGAACTATTAATGATGGCAGCGCTCAACTCGTGGCAAAGTCGCACAGCGGCTCAATTACTATTAACGGCTATTAATTTTTTCAGTACATACCAAAAGCAGGAGATTCTATTATTATGAATACAGGATGGCGCACTAAATCAACATTACTATATTGCGCATATATAGCATGTGTTTTTTCTACCACTATTAATTGCGCACGCATCAGTCAAAAAATTTCTTATACAACGCCGCTCTCGGGCAGCATAGAAATTACTATTGACACAGATCCCCAAGAAATACTCATTGCACCTTCATTGATGCTTACCGCGATAGACTCAGATATTACCGTAGGGAAATATACCACAAACATTCCATCAAAAACCATTTTTGACGAAAAAACAAAACAAAACATTGATGGATTCTCTCAGCGAATCACTATATCAGCACCCTTTACGTACACACAACAACCCTCTGCTGGAAAAGTAAGCACACTCTCTCTTGTCTATATGACAAACAGCAGCAACAAACCAATACAAACCCTCATTACCCTATCTACAGAAAGTGCTGACACACAAACGAGTGTTGCTAACACAGAAGAACAATCAATAGCTTTGACCAAAAAAGAATTTCAACCACATACACAACCACCTATAGGAATTCGTGCACATATTGCACATACAGTCAAAAAAGCTTTCACCTATAGCAACAAAGTGCTGCTCAAAGGCAAGAGCATGGTATCAAAGGCCGTTGAACATACATCATCACTACCTATTCGCCTTATTTTTGTCTATTTACTTGGCTTACTTATGAGCCTTACCCCCTGCATATATCCGATGATACCTATTACTATGGGTGTTCTGCAGGCATCAAAACAATCGTCACTGTTACGCAACTTTTTGCTTGCATCAACCTATACCGCAGGGCTTGCAACAACCTTTGCTATGCTTGGCCTGCTGGCTGCATATGGAGGAGCTCAGTTCGGTGCGCTGCTTGGCAACCCTTGGTTTATCGCATTTTTGGTTGCATTCTTTGTGTATTTAGCCCTTGCAATGTTTGGCTTTTACGAAATACAAATGCCCGCATTTCTGCGCACCACAACAAATACAAAGGGTGGCGGTTATATATCAGCATTCTTCTTTGGCGCTTTTGGCGGTACTATAGCGTCCCCTTGTGTTTCTCCGGGACTTATGCTTGTCTTGGGCATGGTTGCTACACTGAAAAGCTCGCTTCTCGGCTTTGCCTATTTATTTCTTTTTGGTTGCGGCATCGGCACTCCGCTGCTCATTCTTGGCACTTTCTCGAACACATTGTCTATGGCGCCACGCGCGGGCATGTGGATGATAGAGATTAAAAAAATATTTGGTATATTATTGATCATAATGGCAATCAGTTATGCTTCAGCCATACTCCCTTCTCCTTTTATTTACGCAATGTACAGCGTTGCATGGTTTGCTATTGGAGCCTATTACATTGTATCTGGCCGATCAATGGCATCAAGTCGTATGAGCTGGTATACCTTCATTGTTGGCACACTCTTATTCTGCGCAAGTGGCTTGTCATTGTTTATGATGGTCAAACAATTATATACCCCAAAGATAGAATTACACTCCCAATGGTTACCAAGCTATGATCAAGCAAAAGAAAAAGCGCTTGTTGATAACAAAAAACTATTGATTAAGTGTGGCGCGAGCTGGTGTTCTGCATGTACCGCCCTTGGTAAACGCTTTGAAAGCATTCCTGCAATAACAACAAAATTGGATCTATTTGTTTTGAGTGCTATTGATTGTACACAACAAACAGATACCGTTAAAACTTTTATGAAAAAATTTGATATCAAAGGGCTCCCAACAGTTCTTATTATCGACCCGACAAACGAAACGGTCATAAAACGCTTTGGTAGCGAATTGTTAGAAAAAACAGACGAACAACTTATTGAAACATTACGCAGCTGTTGCAAAGAAGTAGTTTCTTGAGGTAGCATAGGCGAGGAAGTTTAAAAAACTGTGGTTTATTTTGTTTAACCGTTTACTTATAAAAAAGGGAATTTTCTATGATGAAAATATTCACCAACATCGTTTGCGCAATCAGTGCAATTGGAGCAATCAACTGGGGCCTCGTTGAGTTTTTGAAATTTAATCTTGTTGCTGAAATTGCAAAACACTTACACATGATTCCACACCTCGAAGCTGTTATATACGGCATCGTTGCGCTATCAGGAATAGCAGTTTTATTAACTATGATTATCAAGTAATAACAGTCGTTGTTATTATAAATAAATGCCAAGTAAAATACCGTTTTCTTCATATTTCGAAGAAAACGGTATTTTACTTTTTGCTATCATGTAATGCGCGAATATGCTCTGGAATAGTTTTTCGTGAAAAGTTTTTATTCTTTTTCGAAATATAAAGTACTCTTAAAATAATTTTCAAATATTTTTTGATGTGGCTTAAAAACATTTTGCGGCAATGAGCCTAATGCAAAAAACTTCCATTCATAACAAAGATCTGGTTCCATGCATCGTATCTCACCAGTAAACTGTTCTAATAAAAAAGACATATGAACATACTGTCCACCCTCATCAATATTATCCACTACAGAAATTAATGTTAATTGCAATCCTTCGATGCCAATCTCTTCTTTCAACTCTCTCTTAGCGCATTCTAATACCGTTTCACCAAACTCTAGATGCCCACCAGGCAATCCCCAGGTCTCTGCCCCTGAGCAATTTTTTCTTTTTCCCAATAAAACTGTTCCATTTTTAATTAAAAAAACTTCACAACCAACTTTGATAGAACGCGTCATTCAAACCCTCAAAAATAAAAAGAAGAGCAATGGCCATAAAATTAGAACTTGCTACCAGTTACTTTTTGCTATCATGTAACGCGCGAATATGCTCTGGAATAGTTCTACCCCGCGCTGTCTTCTCAATCAAACCCGATCGCATAAGAAATGGCTCATACACATCCTCTATCGTTGCACGATCTTCTCCGATCAGACAGGCAAGGGTATCAAGACCAACAGGAGCACTGTGCTGGCGCAGAATAGTAAGAATTGCATGATCAATAGTCGTCAAACCATCCCCATCAATACCAAGCATCGAAAGCGTCTTCTCTACTAATTGTTTGTCAGCAGTATTATTGTTGGTAATTTGTGCAACATCACGAATGCGTCGCAACAACTTTTTTGCAATACGAGGCGTTCCGCGCGCGCAATTGGCAAGCATTGCTGCCGCGTCATCAGTCATAGTAATACCCAACTGCTGGGCATAGCTCAGAATAATACTCTGCAGCTCTTCTACTGTATAAAAATCAAGACGCTCAGTAATACCAAATCGACTGCGTAGCGGAGCTGATAACAATCCACTCTGCGTTGTAGCGCCAATAAGCGTAAAGGGGTTAAGCGGTAGCGTTATTGTTTTGGCACCAGCGCCCTGGCCCAAAATGACATCAATTTTGAACTGTTCCATAGCGCTATACAAAATTTCCTCGACTGCGATAGGCATACGATGTATCTCATCAATAAAGAGCACATCACGAAATTTTAGACTTGAGAGAATAGCAACAAGATCGCCCGTACGCTCAAGCAATGGTCCCGAGCATACACGAATGGTTACCGCTAGCTCACGGGCAAGAACGGTTGCAAGGGTGGTCTTGCCAAGGCCTGGAGGACCAAAGAGTAGGACATGGTCAAGCTGTTCATTACGTTGCTTTGCTGCAGCAGTATATAGTTGTAACTTTTCTTTTAATTTTTCTTGCCCTATGTATTCTGCAAATGTCATTGGCTCGTATTCAGCAGAAGGCTCTTCGGTAACGGTATTTAATAGCTCATAGAGAGGTGATTGCGAAATCTCAATCGAACAATCTTGTTTGTTTTTGTCTGTCAACATACTGTTTTAACCTTCTGTTTTTTTTACCATAGATCCGCGTCTCATCAGAATACTATTAATCCAACCACACATTGCAAAGGTAATAAGCGTATGTGTTAGGCCATAACTCATAAATGGCAAGGGTATGCCGACAATAGGCGTTAATCCGAGAACCATGCCAATATTAATGCCCGTTGATAACACCAGTGGAGTAATAAGACCGTACATAAGCAATTGAGCGTTCTTATCGGTCACCGTTACTATAATGGAGAAGAGATGATAAAACAATAAAAAAAACAGCAGTATCAATATACAACAGCCGACAAAGCCAAACTCTTCGGCAAAAACTGAAAATATAAAATCGGTACGTCTTTCGGGCAAAAAGCATAAGTGATTTTGAGTTCCCTGCAAGTAACCTTTGCCAAAGAATCGACCCGAGCCTATGGCGATTTTTGACTGCTCGATATGATAGCGTTCTTTGTGACTGTCTCCACCACCCATAAAAACAATAATGCGATTCTTTTGATACGGTTTTAATAGCGACCAACACAGTGGTGCTGCAAGTGCAATCACTATTGCGGCAATAATGAAAAATTTTTTATTTAATCCTGCTACCATTAACAGAATGCAGCCACTAGCAAGAATGATGATAGCCGTACCAAGATCAGGTTGCTTGAGAACAAGAACGGTAACGATACACAAAATAATAATAAGCGGCTTAAAGGTATTCGTGGTAAAGGGACGTTTTTCTGTTGTGAGAAAATAACTAAAAAAAGCAGGGAATAGAATTTTAACAATCTCTGAGGGTTGAAACTTGACCCCCGCAATAGAAATCCATCGCTGAGCACCCATACCTATAGATCCTTTAATCAAGGTTATGCCCAAAAGGACAACCACAAAAAAGAATAAAAAATAACTCCATCGCTCAAGTTTTTCATATCCAATACTACAAAACAATAGGTAAATACCAAGCGCCGCAAAAGTACCCTCTAATTGTTTAATAAAATAGTAGGAAAAGCGTTCACTCGCTGAAGTTGTTGCACTAAAGACCGTCAACAAGCCTATGAATGTTATCGTTAGAATTAAGAAAAAACCAGCAAAATCAAAGTTTGTGATAAGCCGTCGATCAATGCGCAACATAGGGGTATGGTAAATCTTTCAAAAAAAATAGTTAGAGCGAAATGGTAAGTTCAATAGGTGCCGGTAAATCTTTGCGATGCTTAGGCTCAACAATCCCTAACTCTCCAAACAACTGCGCATGGGTTAATATGCGAGGATTTTTTGCTATGGCAGCAAAAACAATACTTCGATACGCATCAAGATACAATTTTGCTCGCTGTTGTTCAATTACATTCCAGATATGTGCATAGGCCTCACCATTACGAAACGAAAAATCCCATAATTTTTGATTAAGTACTATGTATTTTTCATCAACGGTAATAAACACTTTTTCTGCAAAGAATGGCAACGAGGTAATCAGTGTTTGCAAAAAGCCTTTTTTCGCGATAGCTTCGAGCTCGGCTTTTTCCGCGACAATTTCGAGCTCATCTTTCTCAGTCTCAACTTGCTCTGCTGCATCAACTGTATCAGCTGCATCAGCTACATTATTGAATTGTTTGCTCTTGTCAGTCTTGCTTGATAATTCATAGTATAGCGATTGAATCGTGTCATAATACGTTTTGATGGTATTAAGAATAGCATATTTTACCTGTGTGCGAAACTCTACGACAAGTGCATGTAGTTGTTCTTTTTTAAAGCCATTGTTTTTAATCGCATACTCACTGCACTGCACATATAGATTGGCAGCATTTTTGTATCGATCAAAAGAATGTGCACAACTTTGCGCTGATTGAGCAATGCTTTCTATTGACGGTATTTCGAGAACTGTTTTTGATGGATTGCGCCGTGTGGTCACCAGATAGTTGCCGACGAGTCCGGTTATTTGCAAATGGTGGTGATAGGCATATTGTGCATCGATAAGCGATGCGGAACGCTCGTATGAGTTGTAAAGAACATTTAAAAGCAATAAAACATCGTCTTGCGAAGCTTTATTTTCTTTGACCAATTGTTCTAATTGGCTCATAGGACTCATTGAAAAAACGGCAGTAGGGAAAAACAAAAAAAGAAGACTAAAAACAAAAAAAATGTTCATGCATGTTTGAACGTTATTTCTACCGACCATATGAAAAAATCCTTTTTTTATGGTCGGGGCGGCCAGACTCGAACTGGCAACCCCTCGCTCCCAAAGCGAGTGCGCTACCAAATTGCGCCACGCCCCGAAATTAAACTGTTCACTCATTATAATGAGCTTCTTTTTGTTTTTCAAGTATATGGGGTGAATGGTGGGGATCGGACCCACGACCCTCAGAGCCACAGTCTGATGCTCTACCAACTGAGCTACATTCACCATACATTTCAAAAAAGAAATTACTTTCTAGTATAGGTAGCTAGTATAGAGAGTTGTACACATAAAAGCAATTTCTTTTTTCACTAATTTTAAAACTCTTGCTTTTATTATCAGCAGTATGTTAAAATTAATTTATAATAGAAATATTTTACTATATTTCTATTACTATACTTCATAATTATGCAGTATAAAGCACAAATAATGTTTCGTTGAATAAATGGATGGCTTACAAACAGCATTTTTGTATCGTCTAATGATATAGATAAATTTAACACCTTTACACTTGAGGAGAATGGCAGCATTACTATGAGTAACTCTTAGAGATATCCAATAAATTAATAACACCCGGGAATAAAAAAGTAATGTATATAAACGTGTATAAATATAAAAATATAAGGAGATTGTATGAGTATCATAAAACAAGTTAAAACGATGGTAACAATAAGCGCATTATGTATAAGTGCCATAATTACCGCATCTGGATCAAAGATGGACTTGCAATTTGTAAACGAATGGAGTTTATCCAAATATCCACACATTGTAGAAAAAATTAAACTTACAGAAATATACAACAATGCGAAAAGTTCTCACGATGTTTTTACCATTATTATGCCTCATCCAAGCAATATGCCAATACGGTATGAATATACTATCGAAGACCCATTATTTAATGGTGATACAAATATTCAACCATTAATCGCTGCTGTTTTAGCTGCAACTAACCAAACCATTCCGGAAATAAAACAACTGAGAGAAAAATTAAACACTATCTATATCAATATTGTTATAGGCAGACCTGTTGCCACCCCTATTCAAGAAAAAGACACGGAAGAATTTTTTAAAAAATTCTTCACCATAAATGATGCAAATTTTAAGCAAACCGTAGAAAACAATCCTGAATACAAAGCAACCGTTAATCAGTTAAAAGAGCAATTTAGCAAAAATCAGCGCCTCGTTAATGCTACCAACACATTCGACAATTATGTTGGACAAAAGGTTGCGCATAGAGGTGATGCTCCGAGCAGTATAACCGATACGGTTATCAGAAAGCTCAAAAGAGTGAGATAAATAAAAAAAACTTTAAAAACCATAACACGTTAATTAAGTAATTATATAAAGGAGATTTGTATGAAAACGTTCATAAATAGTAAAAAACTGGTAACACTGAGCACATGTATCATAAACATAGCCCTTCTTTTTATTTGCATGCCTACCGCAGCTAATGTAGAAACAACAACGAGAACCTTTGTTAACAACTCTAATACTGACGTTATTGGCTTCGCCAAAACATGGGGAAGTAGTCCTATTGGAGGCGTCACAGGTGCACAAGAATATAAAACAAGTATCATCAGACCTGGAGGACAAGCATCTATCAATTATGATAATGAATTTACAACATTTTCGGAAATAACATTTTTATATCCCAATAACATCTGGTTAGTTCAAAGACGTTTTTCCATTCATGATATAAATCAATTTTCAATATATACATTAGAAAAAAATGGAGAAGTAAAAATGAGTAACCCGGCAAATATTAAAACATTTGGTGATTCACGGGGATAATATATTCTTATTATTTTTTATAACCAAAATAAAAATTACTTTTAAAAAAACATAAAAAGGAGATTGTATGAAAACGTTCATGAACATAAAAAAGCTGATAACACTGATTGTATGCACTATAAGTATAGCACTTATAATAACACCTCATTGCTTTGCAAAAACAATACAAAAACCATTAACACCAAAGCAACTGCCAGACATGCCAAATGATAGATATATACCAATTCCTACACAACAATGGACATTTGTTAACAAAACAAATCAACCAATGACCGTTACGCTCACTACAGGAAGCGTGCCTGAAAATAAATGGACACAGGGGTATAATGCAAGCAAAGAAATAACAACACCTACTATAAAAGCTGGCAAATCATATACTCTTGAGTACCAACACATGAGCCCTGCTCTATCAGAAGTTGTATTTAATTTTACTGATACCGATAAAGGACCATTATCAACCTTTCAATTTACTTCTCGCATGGATATCAATGATATTAACACTTCGCCAAAGGGTATAATTACCGTAAAATATAATGAATCAAGCGAACCATATGTTGAATTAGAATAAATTTACAACGTATTAAAATAGTATATTTCTATTAACAATCATACCTGCTATAAGTTTATACACAGGACTTACGCATAAAAATCTCCAAAGATGTGATCTAGTCTACTAAATATATATAAAATA
>CAIKXM010000013.1 GCA_903831405.1 uncultured bacterium | reverse complement strand
TTGTGGAAAGCTGTTTTGATCTAAAAAAGTGTTGTGGATAACTTGTGGATAACTTGTGGATAACTTGTACGATACCCCCATTCGAATGCTCTGGTGCGATTTTTCTTATGTGGATAACTCTGAGAATTGTTACTAGATCTTATCTTTCAATGGTATGAAAAAAGTTATCCACAACACTTATCCACAAGTTATCCACAAGTTATCCACATAAAATTATTTTGTTCAACTGATTATTTATTTTCAGTGTAATTATTTTTTTTTAATACAATTGTATTTTTTGCTCAGCCAACTCTTTCACTGCTAGCAGATCTTGCAGCAGCATATTTTTTAGACTTTGATTATATCGGGTAAATGCTGGATGTATTGTGGGGAGAAGCAATATGTTTTTGTATGCGTATATTTTTCCTCGTATGTCCATCATTGACCGTTTTCCTGGTAAAAAACTTTTTAGTGCGCTTGCACCAAGAGTGCATAGTATGCGTGGTTGTATGATTTCTATTTCTTTTTCTAGATAGGTTTCAAAGCAGAAGGCAATTTCACTGTTGCTTGGTGCTCTGTTGTTTGGGGGGCGCCATTTTACTATATTTGTTATATATACGGTATCAAAGGAGATGTCTGCTTGCGCGAGCATTTCTCTGAGAATTTTTCCACTGCGACCAACAAAAGGTCGAGCAAGTTTTGATTCACTTTCTCCTGGCGCTTCGCCAATAAACATGATAGTGGCATTTACTGATCCCTCGCCAGGCACTATGGTTTCATATTCACTATATGTTGGTTTGTTTGTTGTTTGAGAAATATCTTGAGAGTATAGCTTTTGAAGTAGTTTTTGTTTTGTGTCCATGTGTATCAAAAAAGTATTTGTAAAAAGGTGTTTAGAGATAATTGTAAAGCAGTAGATTTTGCAAAGAAAAAAGAAGATAGCTTTCTATTAAGCGCGTACTTGCTTATAGAAAGAGCATGTATAAACAAGATTTTTTTAGTTTTATACAAATATCATAACAGTAAAATATTTTATCAGAGCTTCAATGCTATATATTTGTGTATGTCTCAGCGAAGTATGTTGTTGCATATATTTTACTATTGTGTGCGTAAAATAAAATATATGCATGTTAATAGTAAAGCAAAATAATAGTAAAAAGTAATTAAAAACAGTATAAAAACAAGCAACACTCAAGAGTAATAAAATCTCTTGAGTGTTGCTTGTTTTTATACTGAGAAGAGTCTTTTAGTATGTATTATAGACTTGTAAAGGTGTCAATAAAGTCACACCAGCTATTTTGTTTACCAAACACCGTTTTTGGATACGATTCATGCAAGGCATCGATTGGAAAATAAATTGAAAGACCTCCAGCCTTTGACAGATTGAGCCCTACTGCATTGTTTACAACCATATCACTTAGGCATTCGATGCAGCTCTCTGCCTGCACTACTATGGCATGTATGTAGGGATATAATTGTGTATTTTTTTGCAAAGATGGTGTCTCGTTATTAATATTTTCTATGATATTTGCGCAAAAATGACGAAGATCTATATACGATGGTTCGTCAAAGTGTGTACAATTGAGGCGGTTTTTACTTTTTTTGATTAAATTTATTAATTGGCGTTTATAATCAAATTGCAATGCCGTTAAAAAGGCTTCAGCAAGATTGTTTACCGTGCTATTTAAATTATTATATTTTGATAAATCTACTGCTGACTGTGTGTAGTCGTTGGTAACGTTATTGTAGGTCGCTTTGAATGCATTAACGATATGAAATGCAAAATCATGCGCATTGGTATAATTGTTAGCAGCTATAGATAACACTTTGTTATAATCATAGCCTGTTCCAAGTTCAACTTCTTCTGATGCGGTCATATAGTTGCAATAGGGTGCAACAAGACAGGCAACTTCAGTTGCGGCCATAAGACATGCGTCAAAAATTATCAAATCGATCTTCTTTCCACGTCTTTGGGTTATTTCTTGCAGTGCGTATGTTAATTTTACATCATCAAGATAGTGCCCTGTTGTCTCATCAAAACAAATACCTCTATTGGTTTCACAATTACCTACTGTCTGATTTACGTAATCAATAAAACCGATTGATCTGTCGAGAACAATTAAATTTGTTTTGTGGTCATAGGAAAATAGTTCTGTTGGATTTATGATACGACCTGCAGATGGATTAAGGCAGCCGCTACCATGATTCCAAAAATCAATTACAAGATCACGTGAAGGAAAATCGTTAATAGCCCATGTTGCAGCATCTATTACTGTTTCGGCCAAACCGCTATCCATGCACATTGTATTACCAACTTGTTCAAGACGACCTTTGCGTACGATTAAGCGTTTCGTTATTTTTGTTTTGCCGCGCAGTGACGAGTCACCTTTTTTGCGGATATCAAGATGAACAATAATATTTATATTCTCATTGGTGCCAACGGTAGCCATTTGTTCGAGATTTCGATCAGCAAAAGGTGCAAGATCATTATCAGCAGCTATATAGCAGAGAAATGTTAATTTTTTAAACGGCTCTCTTGTTGTTTTGGAATAATTATCAATGGATTGATAATTAGTGTCTACCTTTCGACTTTCGCTGTAGATGGTTATTGAGTAACAAAACGCAATTATTAATACCAGCAATACCTGTTTGATACGTGCAAACATACAACCTCCCTTTTTAGTTAAAAACTCTAAACTAAGAGGAGATTATAGATGTTTTTATTTATGAGTAGCAAGAGTTTTTGATTGTTCAATTTCACTGATAAAACAAAGAATTGCAGTAATACCAAAGCTTAATTGAAAATCCAGAGCAAATATAACGAATGGATTGTAAAGAATAAACATATATGTTGTTAACATAAGAACGTCCCATGGCTTAATAGCATACTTTTTTATTGTTGCATATGATGAGAGTGAGAGCGAGAGGAGAGCTCGTCCAAATGATATAGAAAACCAAGAAATACAAGTATAAAAATAAATAGGAATCATGATAATACTGGTGCGAAATATGATTGGCACTCCACAAAAAATATAGCCAAAAAGTATAAAAAGAACCATCAGATGAAGGCCTGAACGGGCTATAATGTGTAGTATGCCCCAGTTCGCAAAAGACTGGCGTATGAGTTGAGTTTCCTGATGATAGTCTGGCACTTTGCTCAAAAAAATAAGAGCAAAGAAATATGCTGTTTGGGGTGAAAAAGTAGTATGTATATACTGCAAAAGCAACTGTTTTTGATGCAAAAAATAGTGCTTGATGCCTAGTAAAAAACTTTTAGACTCAAAATCAACCATTCCTGGAGCGCTGATTAAAAATATTGCTTCATCTATTTCGGTTTTGAGTAGATAATTGCGAAAATTGTTACTTTTGGGAAGGCGTTTTTTCCCTGATGGAATAATAATACATTGACCAATGGGTATAATAAGTGATTTTTTTGTCGCAAAATTAAGCATATATCTATTAGCAGAATCAACATCGTACGCAATTATTTTTATTAAAAAAGGATAATTTCCACCTACCTGTGTACTCGTAGCATCTTCAACAAGGGCATAACGGTCAAGAGAGCTTTGCTCGCTATTGTAGTAACTATTAAAGTAGTACAGGCGTATATTGTAGCTTGTTATGGCGAGTAATACACTAGCGATAACAATAACTTTTACTTTGAGCGAGATTGTTTTTAAGGATAAAAATAGAGGAAAAAAAAGACAGGCAACAAGTGCAATAAGAATATAATTTTGATCAGTTGAGCTCAGTAGTCCTATGGTTGTGATAAAGGCAGCGCAACCCCATGTAATCGGATGAATAGAAATTGTAATAATATTTAATTTTAAAAATTGTTTCATACAGATAATTATATCAAAGAACAGTTTTTACAGCAATTTCTTGATTGTCGCTGCTGTATGTAGCGAAAGATTTTGTTAGATTAATACAGATATTATTGATTCAGAATCTATTATGTAAATATAGAGAGCTTCTTTTAGACGTGCAAAATACACTATTTTAAATTGCTACTGATAACATTTTTAGATTGTGCAAAGAGATATAAAGTAAGAAAATATGCTGTCAGAGATTTAATGTTATTTTATATATTTGTGTACGTTTTATTGAAAACTGCTATAGCATACAGATTTTAGAAAAGAATGTTATAGATATGATATTGAGCTGTTCTCACGATATGTTTACGCAGGTGTTTTTAGTAAACATATCGTGAGAGCAGAAATTAGTTATAGCAGGTTGTGCTGATCTAATGCATTAATGATTGCAGTGCCGCTAGATCATTATGTAGTTGTATGGTTGAGATTAATGGTATTGGATTATAATCAGCGCGTTTATAAAACAGTATATATCCATCAGTTGTGGGGTTATAAGCGCTCAGTCCTATGGCAATGTCATTTCGGTTAAACATATTTGGCATAGGTGTAATTTCACTATCATCGCAAAGATACCATCTATGAGCGCTATCGTTTTGGTCAGCGATATAGGCAACATAGTGACCACTGTTTGGCGTTTCGCCTCTATGAATTATTATGCCAATAAGTTCAAAATTAATAAGACCATTGTCTTTATTTGGTATAGTAATGTTTTTTTGGATACCAACAGGCACTGATATTTTTTGTAAATTATCGTCAAATCGATTTAATGATAGAAGTAGATAATTGCTTTGCGAGAAAATATGTATCGATTTTTTTCGCTCATCTATTGCTAGTCCTACTTCATTTATACCTTGGCCTAGATCAGCTTTCAGGTTATTGCCTATTGTGTTCTTTGTTGTTTCGTCCTCTTGATAGTGATTAATAGCTGCTTGAATATTTTTTATTGATGTATTAATGGGCAATGCTACTGCACTGTTTTTTGTATTAATTTCATCAAAAGAATCCTTTTTACTGCAAATAAGATTTTCATTACATAGCCATTTTTCTGCTTTTAGCAAATTGTTAATAGTATATGCATTGTTCTGATAAGTCAGTGGAATGCTATATTGTGCTGTTACCTTTGGTATAATTATACTATTGTTATTAAATTGTATTTTTTGTTCATTGATTGAATAGACAAACCACTTCCATGGTTCTGCTGAAGCAGACATCGAAGGAAAGAATCTTTGTAGAGCTTCTGCAGAGTCTTCTTGACTGTGGCCTAGGTTTAAATTCCATTGGTTGCGACAAATGGTGGTAACAAATGTAGCAAGCTTTTCGTCAATAATGGTATATGTAAGTTTTTTGTTAATAATAATTGGAGAGCGATCGGTATGAATCGCCAGGTATAATTCTCTATAGGCTTGTAGTTGCCTTTGTAGTTTAATTTGATTTTCAAGCACTCCTGCCTCATACGCACTAAGGTCTGGTTGTGTAAAAAGAGAATCGCGTACTGTTGGGATATTTAGCAAAAGCTTTGACAATCCAAGTCTGCTGCTATCCTGAGCGTTCAAAATTCTTTCTGGCATTAGTAATAGCTCGTTATTCATCTCAGTCATGTTGAGCAAATTTTGCAGCAATGCATTAAGAAAACAAGTGTTGCCCCTGTTGTTTAAACCTATTGGTGCTGATTGTATGGTGTTACTTGTATGAGATAGTACAATAAATAGTATTGCAAATATTCTGCTGCGTATATATCGCTTCACAATAACACCTCTTTGGGTTGAGATTTTGCAAATAATAACTTAATACCAATTAATGGGTGAAAAAATAGATTAATTCGTCTGAGTTGCTTTTTAGGCTGCATCTCTACTGGGCTCTGCCCTTCTTGCTTGAGGTGAATTTGCACCCGGAACGGTTTTTGGCACCACACCCGGAGAGGCTTGTGGTATTGCACCCAGAGCTGCTAAAAGTTGTGGCAAAATACTTGCTATTTGTTGCTTAATTAATAAATCAAGTGCACTATTTTGTCCTTCTAGACGTGCTTGCATTGCTTGAATATTTCGTATTATATCATCGTGATGAATGTTAGTTGTATTCTTAAATATTTCAAAATCTGCAAGATAATCATGTAGTATTTTATTAGTATCTGCTGACTCTGTGGAAAGATTTTTTAGTATTGTTTCATGTTCAATAAGTTTTTTTAAAATATCACTTTGCGTCTTCTGTATATTTTCAGTTCGTTTGTTAATACCAGCTATTCGTGTTGGCGATCGTACTATATCCCATGTATAGGTCATAAGACCTGCTTTGTATATAATGATTATCGCTGAAAGGGTTCCAGCAATAATCATGACGTCTTTGGTTGATTTGACCATATGAACAATGCTTACTGGGATATTTGCAATAGAGTGAATAACGCTGCTACTAGTTTTTGAGTGACAATCTGTGTTTATTCCCACAATAAGCATGCAATAAAAAAATATGAGTTGCCTTTGTAATCTATTCATACAGATCTCTTTTTGTAAAAATATTAAAAAAATATGCTATGTATTTTAATATGATGCATTTTTATACGTATATGTTTTTACATGAAGCAATGTTTGTAGGATTAAAGCATTTTTTGTTAAAAAAGAACAATAATTGGTATATTTAAAAAAAGGCAGTATTGCGTAGCAAATTGCAAAAAAAATGAATATACATTCTTAAAAAATTGTGAGTATACGATGGTTCAAAAGCATGTTCTTGATAATGGTTTTACTATTTTGGCTGCTCGCATGCCTCGTGTGCCAAAAGTTTCATTGCAACTCTGGTACAATGTTGGATCAAAGCATGAGCAATCTGGAGAGCATGGAATAGCTCACTTTATTGAGCATATGATTTTTAAAGGAACCTCGCATCTTTCTGAGTCTGATATTAATGCATTAACGACCAAAATGTCTGGCGTTTGCAATGCCTTTACTTCGCACGATTATACCGGTTATTTGTTTGATGTGCCTTCTCAGTATTGGGTTGATGTATTACCTATTATGGCTGATTGCATGAGCAACTGTTCTTTCCGGCAAGATTTTTTGGACTCAGAGCTTAATACTATTATTCAAGAATTGAAGATGTATAACGATGATTATCTCTCAACGCTTGTTGAAAAAATGACACAATCAGTCTTTGCAGGTCATCCCTATCAGCACCCTATTATTGGATACAAAAATGAATTATTTGCAATGACTCGCGATAATTTATTGTCATTTTACAACCAGCATTACACACCTGATAATGCAGTCTTAGTTGTTGTTGGTGATATCGAAGCAGCCGATGTATTTGCTCAGGCAAAAGATGTTTTTGGTTCTATTAGTTCCAAAAAGCATGAAAATATAGAGCTTTACTATAAACCTGATTTGGCAAACACTTCTACAAAAGTGTATCGAGCAGTAAAAAATGCCTATTGTCTCCTGGGGTTTGTTTTGCCTGGCATTGTTCACAAAAAAGACTATCTCTATGATGCTCTTACAATGATTATAGCATCAGGAAGAGGCTCTCGATTATATCAAAAGCTTGCAGTTGATATGGATCTGGTTATCGACATTGATGCAATGATGGACGATATGTTTGATCAGGCAATATTTATGATATTTTATCAACCAAAGCGAGTAGAAGATATCGAAAAAATTGAAGCAATAATTACACAAGAATTATTTGATATTGTTAAAAATGGATTTAATAGTGCAGAAATTGCACGCGTACAAAAAAAGATCTTAGTTGATCATATTTCGCTGTATGAAAATCCACAAAAATATGCGTATATGCTTGGCAAACTATATACCGCTACTCGTGATGAAAAATATCTTGATAATTACTGTACTTACGATGCTGAAATCTTAGCACGTGACCTGCAGCAACTGGTACGTGATTATTTGTACATAGAAGGAATGCATTCAGGGTATGTTTTTCCTCTCTCGCAAGAGGCTACGATTCGTTGGTCAGCGCTGCAATCAGCTGATGATGCTCGTGATAGCAAAATGCTTGTATCAAAGACACGAGAGGCCGCGGTTGAGCCTGCTCGTGCAGCTGAAAAATTTGTCTTAAAAGATTCAAAAGCATTTTCATTTCCACGGCCAGAAAAGTATATGCTTAGCAATGGTCTACAAATAATAACGCATCACACCCCAGATATTGATAAAATCGAACTTATTTTGAACTGTGCAGCGAAGCAGCACCATGATCCGCAAGGCGAGCAGGGAATAACTTCTTTTGTGTATGATATGCTTGAGGAAGGCGCAGGAGACCTTGATGCAAAGGCATTTTCATGGAAGCTTGAGTCCTATGGCATGAGCATTTCGATTCTTGCTGGACAAATACATATGAGTATGTTGTCTGCTGATTTTGAGGTAGGGTTGCAACTGCTTGTAAGTGTTTTGGTTGATGCACGATTTGATATACAATCAATCGAACAGGTGAGAGATCGTTTAATAGTAGATATTGAAGATTTTTGGGATGATCACACGCAGTTTTCTGCTCAATTGTTGCGTGAAGCAGTATATGGAAAACATCCCTATGGCAAACCAACAATGGGCGTTGCCTGTGATATCGAACGCATGACTCGCAAGGATCTGATATCCGCATATCGCAAGTGTGTTATTCCCCAAGGTGCAATACTCTCTATTGTTGGTAATACGTCTGGATACAATATTGTATCTCTTCTGGATAGCACTCTTGGTACATGGCAAGGACAGGGTGTGTTTCCTGCTACTTTTGGAGAGCCATTGCAACAAGAAAATAAAATTATAGAATACCCCATCAATCGTGATCAAATGGTTTTGGCATTCGGAGGCCTTTCAGTGCGCAGACTTGATCCACGATATGATTCTTTATTGTTGTTTGACCAAGTTTTTAGTGGTGGTGTTCTTGGTGGAATGAATTCGCGACTCTTTCAGTTGCGTGAGGCAAGCGGATTATTCTATGGGATTAGCGGTTCACTGATTGCAGGTGCTCATAAAGATCCTGGCATGGTATATATCAAGACACTTGTATCAAACGATCGTCTTGATGAGGCTCGTGTAAGTATCAAAGATATAATTGAGCAGGGCGCCAATACATTAACACAAGAAGAATTATCAGAATCAGTGCGAGCTCTTAAACATGCTATTGTTGATAATTTTGCAACAAACCGTCGTATTGCAACTACTTTTTTGTATGCGCATGATATGGGTCTTGCTGATGATTATTTTGATACACGCGCCCATGCTCTTTCTGCCTATACATTGCAAGAAGTACAAGATACAGTGAACTCATTTCTGCATGAACGCCCACTTGTTGAACTGCATGTTGGACGAGTATAGCTCTTTTTTTAAGTAGGATTTTTTTGGATACTAAAATAAAACAATTTTGCGCATGTGTCTGGGATCATTATGCTGCAAACAAACGAGACTTTAGTTGGCGACAGACGACCGATCCATATTATATAATTGTCTCGGAGATAATGCTGCAACAGACACAAACGCAACGAGTGCAAGAAAAAATTGATGCTTTTGTTGAGCTCTTTCCAACATGGCAGGCGCTTGCAAGTGCACAGCGGGGAGATGTTATTGTTGCATGGCAAGGACTTGGATACAATCGACGTGCTGCATATCTTCATGCAAGTGCTCAGCATGTTGCTCGTGAGTTTGCCTGTGTATTGCCACACTGCCCCAAAGCATTAACAGTATTGCCAGGAATTGGTATTAATACTGCAGGGGCTATTTGTGCATATGCCTTTAATATGCCTACTGCATTTATTGAAACAAATATTAGAACAGTTTTTATATACCATTTTTTCCCTGATGTATTAGTGGTGTCAGATGCAATGATTCTTGAGTTTGTTCAAAAAACAGTATGCAAAGACAATCCGCGCGAGTGGTATTATGCATTGATGGATTATGGCGTGCATCTCAAAAAAACACAGGGCAATATAGCAAAAAAAAGTAAGCACTATGCAAAACAATCTGCTTTCATTGGATCTATGCGTCAAATACGCGGATCGATAATTCGCATTCTTTCAAGTGCTGAAAATAGAACACTTTCTCGCAATGATTTAATAGATCGTGTGTGTGATGATGTTGGCTGCAGTTTGGTTGATTGTACAAAAATAATTAAAAATCTTGCTTCTGAAGAATTGATTACTATTGATACAGTAGTAGATTGTGTGCATGTATAAAAAAATATATACTATATATATGTCTTTTTTTATACATGAAGTTTTTAAAAAACTAATTTTTGAGTTGAAAATTACCGTTATTTTTGACATTTTAATGTCATTGTGCATACTAAAAACATAAAAAAATTAATTTTTTTTGATATTTTACACATCTGTTCGATATACATAAGTTTTATTTCTTGAAGGGATTTAGCACTATGGCAACTAGTAAAACTGGCGGGTCTACAAGTAATGGCCGCGATAGTATTAGTAAGCGTCTTGGCATTAAATTGTTTGATGGTCAACGCGTAAGTGGTGGTGAAATTATTGTTCGTCAACGTGGAACAAAAGTTCACCCAGGAAAAAATGTTGGAATTGGTACCGACGATACACTGTTTGCAGTTGGTGTAGGATCTATCAAGTTTCATTATGGTTTGCGTGGTCGTAAGTACGTGTCTGTTTTATAAGTAGTTGATTGATCTTTGGAGAGAAGTATCATGATCGATTTTTTAAAATATCGTCCATATGCATTTGTTTTTTCAATAGTAATAATCGGATCCTTTTTTGTTGGTGCGTTTTATAAACGTGTTAAAACAGGACAAGTTTTCTCGTATAGTGTTGATTTTACTGGTGGAACACAAATTTTAATTTCAATGCAAAAGCCTCTTTCGGGTGAAGCTGCTGCGCGAGATTTGGATGCAAGCGGGATAGAGAATGTTATCACCCGTGATTTTTCAGCAAATGAATTTTTAATTCGTCTCAAAGCATTCGAATCTGATTCAACTGGTCTCGCAATACGCGTTAAAGGTATTATAGAAAAAGCACATCCTGATAATGAAGCAACTATCAAACAAGTTGATAGTGTTGGTTCTGGTGTTGGTGCTGCCCTTACTCGTGATTCGATATATGCTGTTTTAATGGCTTTATTGATAATGCTTCTGTTTATTTGGTTTAGGTTTCGTCTGTTTTCATTTGCTATCGGAAACATTATATCACTTGCACATGATGTCATTGTTATATTGTCATTTGTAATGTTCTTTAATTATGAAGTATCGGTACTAGTAATCGCTGCAATTATCTTTATATTGGGCTATTCGATTAACGATACGATTGTTATTTTTGCACGTATTCGTGAGAATATAAAAAAGCTACAGGGTAAAACGATTGAAGAGATTGTTAACATTTCGCTTAATGAAACACTTCGTCGTACTATCTTGAGCAGCTTTGCAACCAGTTTAGTGGTTGGTTCATTGGTTATTTTTGGTGGAGAAGTTCTGCGAACTCTTGCAGTGTCTTTACTTGTTGGTATGATCTTTGGTACATATTCGTCAATTTACATAGCTTCTCCTGTAATGCTTTTATTTTATAAGCGTGACGAAGAAAGCGTAAAAAGTTAGTTATATAAATTTTGAGAAGAAATCTATACATATGGTAAAAAATAACATAGATTTCTTCTCAAGTGAAAAAAGTAGTTAGTAGTTATCTGTAAAAAAAGTAGTATAAATTCTCGGTAAGCTTTAGTTTTGATTTTCTATTTCTCACCACGTTAGTTTTTCGTATTTTTTTACCTATTCAAAAATAAAATTTTTAATATCCCCTATTTTTTAGGAGAATCCAGTACAATGGAAGGTCAAGCTCGCCCTTTGCATGAGTATTCATTAGCCGAATTAAACATTCTTGCTCGCCGTCATGGTTTGACAGGAGCATCTCTAATGTCTCGTGACAATCTTATTGCAAAAATTACATACTACGACACGCACCCCGAAGAAGAGCCTATTGTTGATGGTGTTCTCGAAAAGATGCCTGATGGGTATGGTTTTTTGCGTTCAAAACAGTTTGACTATACGTCAAGCGTTGATGATATATATATATCTCCTTCGCAAATCAGACGACTGAGCTTGCGTACCGGTGATATGATCTCTGGTGTCATTCGCAAGCCAAAGGATAGCGAAAAATATTTTGCTCTCGCTAAAGTTGTAGAAGTTAACAAAGCAGATCCTGCAATGCTCGGCGATCGTTTGTTTTTTGATCGACTTTCACCTCTGCACCCACAAACACGATTCAAGCTTGAATTTAATCCGACCATGATAGCATCACGAGTTTTGGATTTATTTGCGCCTATTGGTAAAGGCCAGCGAGGTCTTATTGTTGCTCCACCAAAAGCTGGTAAAACAGAGTTGCTCAAAGAAATAGCGCAATCACTGATTACCAACCATCCAGACGTTCTGCTTATAGTATTGCTTGTTGATGAGCGTCCAGAAGAAGTTGCTGACATGCGTCGTACCATCAGAGGAACTAATGCCGAAGTTATTAGCTCGACATTTGATGAACCTGCTGAGCGCCATGTTCAGGTAGCTGACATAGTATTAGAAAAATCAAAAAGATTGGTTGAAGCTGGTAAAGACGTTGTTATTTTGCTTGACTCGATAACCCGTCTTGCTCGTGCATATAACACCACAGCGCCTGCCTCAGGAAAAATATTAACCGGTGGTGTTGATGCGCATGCACTACAGCGTCCAAAAAGATTTTTTGGTGCAGCACGTAATACCGAGGAATCTGGCTCTCTGACTATCATCGCAACGGCTCTTGTTGAAACAGGATCACGTATGGATGAAGTTATTTTTGAAGAGTTTAAAGGTACCGGTAACATGGAAATCCATCTGAGTCGTAAATTGTCAAATTTGCGCATATTCCCTGCACTTGATTTACTGCTCTCGGGTACTCGTCGTGAAGAACTATTGCTTGATGAGGTAACGCTTAATAAAGTGCGTGTATTGCGCAAGTTCCTTACTGGAATGTCTATTATTGATGGAATGGAACTGCTTATCGATCGTATGAAAAAGATTAAGACTAATGAAGAGTTACTTGATACTATGAACAAAAAGAGTGGTCCTAGTAACGATTTTGATCTGAAATAGTTTTTTTACTACTACGCATTAATTTTATGTAATGACATCTTTTCCTAGTATTGTTTTTATAAAATAGTACCCTGTTAAGAGTAGGTTTAAAGATAAAATAATAGTGTGTTATAGTGAGGCTTTTTTTATGAATAATGCTTTTTGTCGATCAAAAATCTTTTTTTTATTATTGCTTGTGATGCCATCGGGTGTTTTTGGAGCAATTTCTCCGCGAACAAAAATGATGCTTGTTGATGCAACATATTCTTGTGGCGTGCAGATTGTTGGCTTGTTTTTTAAAAATGTAATGAGAAAGCAGTTTTTACAGCAAGTAGACCGTTACTCTGCAGATGAACTTGCTCGGGTAAAGCAGGTAATTGAACCGTATGTTTCGACCGATACTCTTAATGATATCCTCTCCTGTATTCGTCAGCCAAAGCCCCTTACGTTGATTGAAGCAACAGGATCTTGTTGCTTTGATGATGTTATTATTATTGATCCAAAGATCTTTGGAGAGAGTGGGGATAAAACTGTTGAAAAAATTATATTTGATTCTTATCTGGATTTGCAGAGAATTACTGCAGGCATGTATAAAGAACCATGCAATTTTACTGATATTGAGTGTGCGTATATTGTTTTGCATGAATATGGCCACAAAATTAATCATCACTATACAACGACAAGCGATGTAATGAGTGCATTAAAAGTGTGCACAATGCAAATGCCTCTTATAGCTCTTAGGGCCTATGTGCCAAATATGAAGTATAGAACACTGATAACGTTATGGCTTTCTCATAAAAGTGCTACAGTCGGACATTCTTTTTTTGAGAGAAAAAACGAATTTGTTGCAGATGATTATGCATTTAATGCACTCAAGATAGATGCGCCTGCTGGTTGCATCGCTCTCGAAAAACTATATAAACAATTGAATAAAAATTTTGTATTAAAAGCTGATGATAAGCCATCGATTGGAAATAGATTTTTGATGACTATTGCTGATCAATCACATCCAACGATATGGTCACGTTATCAACATGCATGTCGTGTAGCAGCAAAATATGGTTGGAAGTCTGAAGTTGTTGTTGCATAAATTATTTAGAACAGCTGTCTTGAATGTTTATAGAAATATAGAACAATACGGGTTTTTAGCTTTTTTTTAAATTTTGAAATTATAGCGTTAATTGTGTTTTGGCGAGTGATACTGTTTTAATATGGGGATAGTCTGTGATGAATAATCGTATGTTTCGTTTTAAAAGTATAGCATTGTTGTTTTTGTTAAGTTTATCTGGAATAATTCAAGCAATTGAACCTCGAACTGCTGCTGCGATCATTAATACAGCAAAAGTACTTGGTGCCCATGCTGGTATTTTTATTGGTACAAAAATACAGAGAAGATGGATGCTGCGAGAAGTTGAATTATATTCTGTTGATGAGCTTGCTGATCTCAAACGTATTGTTGAGCCATATGTATCGACCGATGTACTTAATACCATTATTGGCTGCATTCGCAAACCTACCTACTTTAGCCGATTGAGCGCTCCCTGCAGCTTTAATAATCTTATTATTATTAATCCAAATATTCGCCTAAGTTCAACCTGTGATTTGAGTGATGTTGAGTTTGCATACTTGGTGCTTCATGAATATGGGCACGTCATTAGTGGTCACACTAGTACAAGAAAAGATATAACAAATGTATTAAAAGGGCTCTCTCTACAGTTGCCGCTTATTGCTCTACAATTATATGGACCACAAAATATAAACCATGCAAAAATTCAACAAGCTGTGGCATGGGGTTACTTTTTCGGCACTGCTTTTTTTACGAGAAGAAATGAATACGTCGCCGATGATTATGCTTTTAATGCATTAAAAGTAGATGCACCTGCTGGTTGTGTGGCGCTCGAGAAAATACTTACACAGGCTCACTATACGATATCTCAAAAGATTAGTGATAAGCCTTCACTCTTTAGTAGGGCTAAATTGAGCTTTTTTAGTTGGAAGACTCATCCAACAATATGGTCACGCTATCAACATGCATGCAAAGTAGCAAAGAAGTATGGTTGGAAGCAAGAAGAGCAGACAATAGTTTCTGTAGATGATATTATAAAGTAATTATTTTGTAATATCAGTTCTAAAAAAGAAGGCTATAAGTGAAAAAGGTAACGTTCCGTGATTGTTGGACTCGTCAGACATATTATTTATCATTAATAATGATTTTTGGTGCGGCAGGTAAAGTAATTACGCAGCTTTTGACGACTCATTACCATAATAATTTGGCTGCTAAAATGGTCATTTTATGCTTTAAGCCGCCTTTCAATATTAATATTGATCAGAATGTAGCATTGCTTGTCATGGTTGCGTCATTTCTTTTCTTTGCATTTCTTGAGTATGTAGGTAAAAATTGGCAGAGCATTTAAATGGTCAGTTGTAAAAAGAAACAAAAACTGCTTTATTTTTTATATATCAAGCGATAGGTCTGCAAACAATCCTGCTTGTGCTTTTTTATACGCAACAAAGGCAATCATTGCTGCATTGTCAGTGCAGTATTGACCTGATGGTTTAACGGCGAGTATTGAATGTTTTTCTGCCACAGCTGCAATGCGTGCTTGTAGGTATTTATTACAGGCAACGCCGCCAACAAATGAGATTGCCCGTATGTCAGGATAGAGGGCGAGTGATTTGGCAACTCTCTGTGCAAAAATATCACCAACACAGACCAGAAACGAGCTCGAAACAGTCTTATTAAGATCAGTTCTTTCGTTTTCGCTCAAATGTTCTACCGTAAGTTTTTTTTGTTGCATCGAATAACAGCCCATCTTTACCAGATCATATAATACCGCAGTTTTGAGTCCCGAAAAGCTGAAGTCAAGCGTTGTATGTTTGAGTCGTGGATAATGGCGTGTGTCTGTAAAACCTTCTTCTCTTGCAAGGCTCTCGATAATGGGGCCGCCAGGATATCCCAGTTGTAGCAACTTAGCTACTTTATCAAAGGCTTCACCTGCGGCATCGTCAACTGTTTTGGCAATGCGCTCGTACGAGTAAAAACTATGCACGATATATAGCGATGTATGGCCACCTGATGCAGCAAGGCATAGGTAGGGGAAAGGGATTTCGTTTTCGATATGTGCTGAGTATATATGCCCCTCAAGATGATTGACGGCAATAAGGGGTTTTTTGTATACATAGGCAAGTGCTTTTGCACTTGCAAGACCAACAAGTAGTGATCCAGGTAGGCCTGGGGTATTAGTAATTGCTATAGCATCGATAGTATCAAAAGATCTATTGGCTACTTTTAATGCTTGATCAATAATGGGGATTATTTTATTGATGTGCCAGCGTGATGCAATCTCGGGTACAACGCCACCGTATTGGGCATGAAGTTCCATTTGCGAGAATAGCACGTTCGATTCAATGCCATGTTCGGCAGAGTATACTGCTGCAGCAGTCTCATCGCAAGATGTTTCTATTGCTAAAATGCACGATATATTTTTATTGCTGATCATATACTTTTGCTCTTGGCAAAGATCTGTAGAATTATTGGTCATACGCTCTGGTTACCGGTAGCGATATAATTGTTTGAGGATTTGGCACGCAAACGGTAGTTTTTTCGGGTGTATTAAATGTTCTAAGATCTATTGATGCCATGGTAGCATGCAATGATTTTGAAAAGTTAATATTTTCTTTGAGAAATATAGTTGGCAGGTGAATGATTGAGTCACCAAGAGAGTCTTTGTTGGTGTATTCAATTTTTTCTATATTTGAAGGGTGTGTTTGTATAAAAATAACATGATCAGGAAAGTTAACCGGCATGGTATCAATACTTTTTTCTTCTACTTTCCACATATACGTTGGTTCAGCATCAGGATTATCTATAGACAATGTTAAGTCGTACCAGGCTATGTCATGTTTATTTTTACTTCTCTTGAGATTGAGGACCGAATTTCCACGTATGTTGATGTCAGCTTCTTCGGCGATGACGTAGCAAAAGGTAAGCCGTTTTTCTTTTTCGGGCAAAATGCAAAAAGAGTTACAGAGATTGAGTGGTTTTCCTTTGTAATAAGCAGTGAGGCCGCAGGCTTTACTTGTTTGCGGTATATGCATGTCGATGGTATAGCAGGTTGGTTGTGCACATAATGTGTATATGCTGCATATGCTTATAAGAGTTGCTACACAGCAGATAAGAAAAGTAGTCTGCAATTGTTTCATTTTTTATTAACCTCATTTTTTTAACTAATATTTTTTAACGGGCAATTAATAATTTTGCTGTTTCTCGTTGTAAGTTGGCGTAACGGGCAATTAATAATTTTTTAGTTCGCGCGCTGTTTCTCGTTGTATATCGCGCTCACGAATTTCTTCCTTTTTCTGATGAGCTTTTTTGTGCTTACAAATACCGACCTCAAGCTTAACAAGTCCTTTGTCATTTAAATAGAGCGCGAGCGGTATAAGCGTTATGCCTTTTCGTGCAATATCGCCAATAAGCCTATTTAATTCTTTTCTATGCACCAAAAGTTTTCGGGATCGGCGTGTCAGGTCTTCATTTTTTTGAAAGGCATGAGAGTAGCTTGAGATAAAAGCGTTAATCATAAATAATTCATGATCATGTACGGTAACAAATGTCCCGATTAAATTTATCTCACCTTTGCGGATAGACTTAACCTCATCGCCTTTGAGCACAATGCCTGCTTCAAAGCGCGAAAGAACTTCGTAATCAAAAAAAGCCTTTTTATTTTTAGTTATTATTTTCATGAGGCGCAAGCCTTTGCGGATGAAATAGTAAAAGTATATTTTTTACGGGTAATGCTCATAGCAGTATACTGCCTTTTACAGACTATCACGTATATTTTTAATCAGCATTGTTTTTGTTATTGAAATGTGCTCAAAATTGCTTTTTCAGAAAATGGGTATTTTGTGCCCGCTATATCCATATATTCATCAGGTCCTTTGCCAAGAATAGCAATTATAGAACCATTCTTTGAGCGTTTGCAGGCTTCCTGTATTGCTTTAGCACGATCTTCTTCGACAATAATTTTTGACATATCACGTGGTGCAATATCAGAGAGCATGTCATTAATTATATCTGTTGTATTTTCAAAGCGAGGATTGTCTATTGTTGCATAAAAAACATCGGCGATTCGTGCAGCTTCGTGCCCCATGATTGGACGTTTTTCTTTCTCACGATTGCCCGAGCAACCCATCACCACAATTAAATCATCTGTTTTTGTGCGTAATGCAGATAGCACCGCAGTAACTGAAGAAGGATTATGTGCATAATCGATATAGGCAAGAGCGCCATTTTTGAGAATATATTTTTCGGCCCGTCCGGGAACTGGTGCAAAGTCGTCAAGCAATGGCAATAACTCTTGAAACGTTTTAGCAAGCCCCAGTGAGATAAGACTGCTCATGGCCATGTACGCATTATAGTGATTATAAATACCCAGCAGACTTTCAGGATAATTATAAACAGGTAGTTGATTTTCGTGTACCAGTATAGAGTTCGCATGTTTTTTTGCACATGCCGCAACAACAGGATCATTGCCATTAAGGATTAATGGTGCATGTTCTTTGAGATGGTTAATAAGTAGGCTTTTTGCCTGTGCATAGTCGTGCATAGAGGCATAAAATTCACCATGCTCTTGGCTAAAGTTTGTATATATTGCGCCATCAAAGACAAGCGTGTGTAGACGATTAACAGAGAGTGCTTGTGCTGCAGCTTCTACAACAACCCATTCAATTTTTTGGTTAACACATTCTTTCAAGAAGGCATGCAGGTAATCAGGCTGTGCTGTTGAGAATTGTGATGGATATATCGTGTCATTAATTTGATTGTGCACGGTGCTGATAAGTGCACAATTTTTACCAAGCTTTGTTAATAGATGTTTAAGAATAAAACAGGTTGTTGTTTTCCCCTTGGTTCCGGTAACGGCTATGCTATGCATTTTTTTTGCTGGATAGCCTGCCACTTCTGCACTTAGCTCTGCGAGTGCTATGCGCGCGTTTTTTACTGTTTTTATTGTTGCGTTATATTTTTTGATGAGCGTTTCTATCTGAGGAGATAGTGCTTGTGTTTCTTCAATTACAATAATTCGCGCGCCACTTGCAAGAGCGTCTGCAATATAGCGTGTACCATCATCAGAGGAACCTTTAATACAAACAAAGGTTCCATCTTGTTGTACATAGTTACTATGAGCTGTTACGGGAAACGTAGAAAACATAGTTATGTATCTTCTCTCATTTCAGGATCTGTATTTTCAATATCTGTATTTTTATGGCGTTTAACCCACTCATCAAGAATGCCATTAATAAACTTATATGATTCCTCTTCGGCATATCCCTTTGCTATCTCTATGGCTTCGTTCATGACGATAACGGCGTTTATATCAGTATTAAGCAGTTCCCATATGGCAAGACGTAAAATAAGCTTAGTACATATGCTTAAACGTTCAAACTTCCAATTATTAAGCAGGGGCTTTATTTTTTCATCAAGCTCGTCGCGTTGCTCTATAACAGATTGTACTTTTTTGAAAAAGTCACTTGTTGTGTCGATTTTTATTTGAAAGCCGTGATACAAGTTTTCTGCAACAGCATTTATGCTTGTTGTATAATCTGAACTATCTACTGCATAGAGAAGTTGCAAAATAAGCGCTCTTTGATCACGTAGCGAGAGTTCTTCAGGAGTGATTGTTGGCAGGTGTAATTCCATTGTGCAGATACTACTTTTTGTTAATGCGCTCTATGTAATTTTTGTCTCGCGTATCCACTTTGATAATATCATTTTCATTGACAAAGAGCGGAACATTGATAACAACACCAGTTTCTAGGGTCGCTGGCTTTGATGCGCTTCCCTGTGCCGTATCACCTTTAACACCAGGCAATGTTTGTGTTACGCGTAATTCCATGTGCAATGGTGGAGTAATTTCGATCGGCTTTCCTTCAAAGTACAGAATAACGTATGATTCTTGTTCTTTGAGAAAATCGATAATATCTTCAACATGATTTTTATCAAGAGTTACTTGATCATAGTTTTTTTGATCCATGAATATATACGAGTTGTCATCGTTATATAAGTACTGCATAGTGCGGTTTTCAAGGTCTGGCTGCTCAAGCTTTTCACCACTGCGGAATGTTTCTTCGCGAATAAGTCCGGTAATTAAATTTTTCATTTTGGTTCGAATATAGGTGCCGCCTTTTCCTGGTTTAACCATTTGAAATTCGGTAACCATATATGGTTCTTTGTTAAAAAGAACTTTGCTTCCACGTTTTACGTCGCCTGCGCTTACCATGTTTTTTGAATCCTTTTATCAACGTATAAAAAAATGTAAAAGATGTTATATTCAAAAGAAGTTTTTACATATAATGCAGTATAAAAAATACCATAAAAAATGCAATGTGAAAGTAGGGTAGACATGTTCATAAATGCTATTGATGTATTGCTACAAGAAGAGACTATCCGTGCACAAAAACAAATAAATTTAATTGCTTCAGAGAATTATGCACCGGTAAATGTACGTGATGTTGTTGGTTCAATCTTAATGAACAAGTATGCAGAAGGATATCCGGGTAAGCGTTATTATGCCGGATGTTCTGTGATTGATAAAATAGAACAAGTTGCTATTGATGAATGCAAAAAAGTTTTTGATTCCAACGACATACTTCATGTTAATGTACAGCCACACTCTGGTTCCGCTGCTAATATGGCGGTGTACATGGCACTTGCAAAGCCGGGAGACTGTATTCTTGGTATGCATATGTCTTCGGGCGGACATTTGACGCATGGCAATAGTGGCAGTTTTTCTTCGCATTATTACCGTGCAGTTACCTATAGTGTTGATAGCACAACAGGATTGATAGATTACGATGCGCTCAGAGCTCTTGCTCTCCAGCATCGACCAAAGATTATTGTTGCAGGCGCTTCAGCCTACTCACGCTTTATTGATTACAAAATAGTTTCTCAGATAGCGCAAGAAGTGAACGCCTTCTTAGTTGTTGATATTGCCCATGTTGCGGGACTTATTGCGGCAGGACTTCATCCCTCGCCGGTAGGATATGCTGACTGCATAACCAGCACAACGCATAAGACCCTGCGTGGTCCACGTGGTGCTTTTATTTTGTGCAAAAAAGAATATGCAACAGCTATTGATAAAGCGGTTATGCCCGGCATACAGGGTGGTCCTTTTATGAATAGTATTGCAGCAAAAGCTGTATGCTTTATCAATGCGCAAACTGATGAGTTTAGAGAATATCAAAAAAATGTTATTGCCAATGCAGCCGTGATGGCGCAAGAATTCAGTAATAGAGGTTATAGAATAATTTCTGGAGGCACTGATACACACTTATTTGTTGTTGACTTGAGCGATAAAAATATTACGGGACGTCAGGCCGAGAAACTCCTTGAGCAAATGGGTATACTTGTTTCGCGCAGTACGATTCCTGCAGATACACAAAAGCCATTTATTGGCAGTGGTATTCGCATTGGCTCTGCAGCTATAACGACGCGTGGCATAGGTACAAAAGAGTGCGTTGAAATTGTTGCTATAATAGACCAGGCTTTAAAAATATTTCAACAGCATAAAAGTTCTTTAGAGCCAGCTTTGATACAGGCATGTTTAGTAGAACAAATGTTGCCAGAAGCGTTGCAAAAAAAACAGGTTGATATAGTTTCTCGAGTTGAAAAGCTC
>CAIKXM010000012.1 GCA_903831405.1 uncultured bacterium | reverse complement strand
TAGACATCGATCTGTTGCAGGTTTTCTTTGTAACATATTTTCAGGAGTATCTGCTTATGCATTTTATGAAAGTAAGCCTTCTCTTGCAAAGATCGAAAAAGCTTTGTCTTTCAGTTAATCTGTATTATCGAATTCGCGTTAAAATTAATCAGTATTTTTTTGATAGCAATAGTAATACATGGTTTTTAGATAAAAGAATTTGTATGCACGAGTAGTTTATTAAAGAGAAGAGGGGCACAATACATTGCGCCCCTCTTCTCTTTGTATTCGCCCTGTTACATTTGTATAACTTTTTTCTCTTTATTGTATCTTCTGCTGCTTATACTATTGCTACAAATAGTGAAGATAGGCTGTTATTGTTTTTTGCCATACCACCAATTGCTAATAGCACCCAAAACACCTCTTCGTGGCGCTGGCTGTAGTGAAGGTGCCCCAGCTGCTGCTGACACTACAGGTGCTGGAGCAGTAATCGCTGGAGCAGTAACGTGAGCTGCTGGTGGCTCGACGGGTGCTGCAGCTGCAGTTTGTTGTTCTTGTGCAGGAATAGCTGGTCTTCCCATTTGGTCGAATCGGGGGTCAGCAAGAATAACAGCTTCTTCTTCAGGTTCTACTGCAGTTCTGCGTAGTGCTGCTGGTGCTGCAATCGCTGGTGAAGCTGCCGCTGGTGCAGCTGAAGAACCATCGATCACTGGTGCCGCAGTAGGCGGAAGAATTGCTATTGGTGACTGCAGAGCTTCACGTAACAATGAATAACCTCTTATGTTTAAAGTTGATGAGTAATCTTGATAGGTTGTTGTTATGAGTATGCTTCCATCAGGACTAAATCGTGGGTTTTCGGCATTATTGATTGTATATATAATAGAACCGGTTTCGGTATTGATGAGAATAGTATTTTTTGCTGATGATGATATTGCTACTATTTTTCCATTAGGACTGAATTGTGGATCATAGGCATTATTGATAGTAGATATAATTTTTCCTATTCTGGTTCCGTCATGAGCATTGATAAGCATAAAGCTGTCTTTAGATATTGTTGCTAAGATTTTTCCATCAGGACTGAAAAATATTCTTTGAAAAATATAGTATGCGTCTGGCTGATTAATAATACGAATTATTGCACCTGTTGTCGTATTAATAAGAAGAATATTGTCTGCTGATTCTACAGCTATTATTTGCCCATCAGGACTAAATTGAGGCATTCTGGCGTTGAGGATGGTGCGTATAGTGGCACCGGTTGCTGTATTAATAAGAAGAATATTGCCTGCTGATTCTACAGCTATTATTTGCCCGTTAGGACTGAATTGAGGTATTCTGGTGTTGGGGATGGTGCGTATAGTGGCACCGGTTGTCGTATTGATAAGAAGAATATTCCTTTCTGATTCTACAGCTAATATTTGTCCATCAGGACTAAATTGATGAGAAAGGGCGTCATTGATAGTGCATATGATTGTACCGGTTGTCGTATTGATAAGAAGAATATTCCTTTCTGACCGCGCTGTTATTGTTTGTCCATTAGGACTAAGATCTGTACAATAAATATTGTTGATAGTACGTATAGATAGGCCGGTTATATTGTCGATAAGTATAATATTATCTCCTGATCGTATTGCTACTATTTGTCCATCAGCGGTAAATTGTGGAATGTGTGCATTGTTGATAGTTTTAATACTATGTTGATATAGTTCTGGATGGCTTTGCATATAATCACCCAATATAGTGTGTTGCAATTCTTGCGGTATGGTAGCAATTATTTGTGCAATTTCTTGGTGCTGCAAGCATCCTGGATAGAGCATAGAGCTAAGGAGTTGAAATAGACGGCGATCGCGAGATCCTCTGGTTAGTGATGCAACAGAAGAGAGCTGTTGATTATAGCGAAGCTCTTCTTCTCTATTTCTTGGCAATGGTAGTGGCTGGCGTATAGATACTATTGCATCAAATGCTAGTGGTATGTCCAAAAAGTTAATGATAGCGAGGGTGTCGACAAATGAGATACGTTCAAAGTTATGGGTATGATTAATGATAAAATCAATTAAAGCATGTTGTGGTGGTAGCAATTGTGTGTCTTGCGTATGTTGCGCGATAAAATTGACTAAATCTGCTGCTAGGCGCACTTGTTCTTCTGTATAGGGGTAAGGTATTTCTATAGGTGTTTGCGTATCTTCACTAACATCGACCATGGTTTTAATTGTTTGTGCATATTGTATAGCATCTGGACGAATGATATGGTCTCGAGGCTGCGCGCTTATATTTGATTGTAATGTAATTGATCCAGGAATTTTTGATGACTCTTGCACGCTGGCAGCAGCAGTTGCAGGCGTTATTTCTGGAGACGTCGTCATACTTGTTGTACTTTTTGATTCTACTTCTGAGGGTGGTAGAGCTGCACCTGATTGTCGTTGACCAGAACGCATAAATCCTGCTGGTGGCATACTGCTTGGTGTCGTTGGTGCTCCTGCGCTTGGAGCCGTAGGGCTACGCCCTGCGACACTTGCTGGACCTGCTGCAGATGGTGTTGGCGGTGAAGCAGGTCGTCTTGGTGGTGAGCTTGGCCGTCTGGTTGTGGGAATCAGGGAGCTTTGCTGCCCACGGCCTCCTAATTGTTGCCCCGGTGTTTTTTGCCAATCGTCTCTTTCCATGGCATTGATGATACTCATTAGGAGTGCCAGTGCGTAAAGTATTGGTTTTATCTTCATCGTTACCTCTCTCGTTATACATGATAAAAAACAGGATTTCGAAGGTTGCTATTGTGTATGTAAAAATGTATTGCAAGAGCAGGATAAAAATATAGAGATAGTTTAGTGTTTCTTGCAAAGAAGCATGGGTTGCGCTGCTCGAGCAACACAACCCATGCTATACAAAATAAATTAGTTATCGTTTTTTCTCTTTGTTGCATTCTCTGCTTTTTATACTATTTCTACAAATGGCGTCACTAAGCAATTATTGTTTTTTACCTTGCCTCCAATTGCTAATACTTACCCAAAAAACCTTTTTGTGATGCTGGCTGTGATGCAGGTGCCATAGCCACAGCCGCTGGTGTAGATTGTTGTTCTTGTGGGGGAATAAATCGCCTTTCCAGGGCGTAATTCGTTGATAGTTGTGGCAGCGGGTGTCTTGCTGGTAGTTGCAGGGGATAATCGTAATTCGTTGATAGTTGTGGCAGTGGGTGTCTTGCTGGTAGTTGTAGTGGCTGGCGCATAGAGACTATTGCATCAAATGCTGCTGGTATATCAAAAAAATTAATAATAGCGAGGGTGTCGACAAAAGATAGACGTTCAAATTTGTTGGTATACTTGATAATAAAATCAGCTACGGCCTGTTGTGGCGGTAACACTTGTGTGTCTTGCATATGTTGCGCGATAAAATTGACTAATTCTGCTGCTAGGCGTACTTGTTCTTCTGTATAGGGTATTTCTATAGGTGTTTGTGTATCTTTACTAACATCGACCATGGTTTTAACTGTTCGTGCATATTGTATAGCATCTGGACGAATACTATGTTCTTGTGGATGCTCGCTTGTCGTTGATTGTATGATAACTGATCCAGGAGCTCTTTCTAAGTCCACTCTTATAGTGGCTGCTGCTGTTGCTGGTCCTGTTGCTGAAGTCGCTTTAGTTGCTCTTGGAGCAGCTGGAGCCGCAGATGGTGCTGATGGTGGAGGTGCGGCAGGTCTTCTTGGTGGTGAGCTTGGCCTTCTGGTTGCGGGAATCAGGGAACTTTGTTGTCCACTGCCACCTAATGCTTGTCCCGGTGTTTTTTGCCAATCGTCTCTTTCCATGGCATGCGTATTACTCGCCAGTAATACCAGTGAGCATACTATTGCTTTATTCTGTATCATCCAAAAACTCCCTTTTTAAAAAAAGTGAAAAATATCGCATGCACTATAAAATCTTTTTAGAACAAATACTGTATAGGTATATATCTGTATAGGATAAAAGGGTATATCAAGTAAATATTTGGTTAAAACACAGAGAGATTATGTGCGATAGTATGGTATTATTCTTCTATTGCTGATCTTTCTGGGGCAGGAGAATGGGTCCACCCGCAAGGGTTTACTGTTTACTCACTGGGCGGCAGCGGTACTTGTTTGCAATAACGGTGCTGAGAGTAGCGCGTGTAACGACGCCTGACCCCATACACGAATAGCATTGCCCCCTGATCCAGCTGCTATCAGTCTACTATTGGGACTGAATGTAACAGCTGCAACGCTATCAGTACAATCCCTTAGAGTGTTTAGAATGCTTCCTGTTGCTACATTCCACAGACAAACCGTATGATCTTTTGATCCTGAGATGAGTATATTGCTGTTTTGATTAAAGCAAATAGAGGTGATAGGAGCGCTATGACCTCTGAGTGTATGTATTATTGCTTTGGTTTGCGCATTATATAGGTGAATAGTATTGTCATCCGAAGCTGAGGCAAATATGCTGCCATCAGGGCTATAGCATACGCAATTAATACGTTGAGAATTATCTGTTACCCTTTCAATAAGATTTCCTGTGAGTGCATCCCATATATATATGGCATGATCAGCAGAGCCTGAAATAAGTATTGTACCTGCAGGGTCAAAACAAATAGAAGTAACAGCACCTGTGTGCCCACTAAGTGTTTGTATAACAGTTCTTTGTTCTACGTTCCACAGTTTAACCGTACGATCATCTGATGCTGATGCAATTATACTTCCATCGGGGCTATAGCAGACGGCAGTAACTATTTTTGTATGTCCTCTCATTTCTTGTATAGGTGTACCTGTTTTGATATCCCATAGGCGAATGGTATGATCATTTGATCCTGATATAAGTGTTGTGTCATCAGGACTATAACATACTGAATTAACCATTTTTGTATGTCCATTGAGTGTATGAAGCAGTTCGCTAGTTTCTGCATCATATATCACAATAGTAGCATTAGATAGACCTGCGGCAATAGTTTTACTGCTCTGATTAAAGCATAGAGAAGTGATCTTATGCGTTGTTGTTATTGTTTGCAGTAGATGTGAGTATAACTCGGGGCGTTGTTGCATATATCCACCAAGAATAAGGTGCTCAACAATATGATGAATTCGTGTTTCTTTTTCTATTCTATTTTTCAGATGTGTATTCACTTTTTTACCAGCAGCTCGTATGGGCTTAATGCTGTCTTGGATTGATCGTGCTTTTATATATCTTATTAGGGTTCGAATCTCTTTGTATTGCAGGCATCCTGCATAAAGCATTCGCCCCCACAGTTGCCATAGTCGATCGCTGCCTATGCATGATGTATAATTATTTGTTGTACTGGTTGCCATTCTGTATAAAGATACTAGTTGTTCGTTATATGCGCCTTCTTGGGCAGAATTTGTTGGCATATCGAGTGGTTGTTGTGTTGCAGTAAGCGCATTAAATGCAACAGGTATGTCAAAAAAATGTACGAGATTGACGATATCAATAAAAGAGAGTGTATATATTTTGCCCAATTTTATTATGCACCCTGCAATATACTGTTCTGTGTGTTTGTCGTGTTGCAGGATAAGTAACATATTGAGTAAATCAGCGACAAAATGGACCTGGTTGTTACTAAAATCAAGGGGCATTGGCGCTGTCTTATCTTCCACTATGTCATGTATGTTTTGTAAAATAGTTGAAAAGTGAATGGCGTTGTGACGTATTCTATAGGGTGGATTGTCTTCTCCCTGAGTTGAAAACAATGTAATAGAATCTTGTTCTCGTGCTGCTATAGCAGCAGCCATTGTAGCTCCTGCTGTAACTATAGAGATTTCGTGGTCGGAGCATTCTTCTTGTAGGCTATGGTTTATTTGCGGTGAAGCACCTGCTGTCGCTATACTCTGTGCGGGGGGCGGTGTTGCTTTGGACAGCTCTGCGAGCGCATAACGCTGTTCTCTTGCTAATTGGCTGGCGGGCGGGGAAATTGCAGGAGATTTTTGTTGCATATCGCTACCTAATCGATAGCCAGGAGCATCTTGCCAGTTCATAGCCTGTATAGTAGTGCTGGTGAGTACTATTAGTGAGAAAAGTAGTATAAATTCTTTCATAGAACAGCGCTCCTGCTCGTAAAAATATTGTTTTTATACGGCATTACATACTATCTCATTTATGATATAAAAATATACAATAACGCAAACTTCTTTTTTTAGGATGAGAAACTATATATAAAAACCATTGTGTATCTATGGTTAATCTCAATAGTATAGGTACGTAGAAAAAACTATACGCTTTTACCTATCGTTTTTGTATTGATATATACTTACTTTTATAAAACTTTTTTTGCATAAATGTTTTGCAAATGGTTTATCATGGCTTTGATACATGTGAAAATAAGGTGAAAATAGTATCTAGAGGGAGAGTATTGTGAAAAAGAAATTTTGGTTATATCTTTGTGTGACTGTTTGTAGCATTGAAGTGCTGCTTATGGGCTATTTTTTTGTTTGTGGAGATCGTGGCCTCAGAATGTTTATGACATACAAAGAACAGTTTAATAGTTTAGAAAAACAAAAAAAAGCAGTAAAAAAAGAAATTGAATCGATTGTATGCACTATTGATAATTGGAATACATATCCACTCTATCGTGAGCAGTGGGCGCGTGAACATCTTTCCCTTTGTTTCCCTGATGAAGATATATATATTGATACGAACAAAAAAAGATAAAAAAAGGAGTGGGGCGATATGCATATACTGGTATGGGTAGTAATACTTGTTGTCATACTTGGATTGTTAATTTCTATGAGTAGAGCATGGCGATGCACCTGTGGTGTACGAGAAAAAAATATTGCAGCAATCGTAATAAAAAACACCTCTTTTTTTACCCTGCCTTACCCATTAAATGCTCTTGAGCCGGTACTTGACGCACAAACAGTAGCATTGCACTATGGCAAACATCATTATGGGTATTATGAGAAGACGCTCAAAGCGCTTGGTGTTGATGCTATAACCCTAGAAGAGCTTGAGTCATACATACAGCATCCAAAAAGAATTCCCCATGCCGTTCGTGCAGATGTTATTAATCAGGGCGGAGGGTATATAAATCATGTATTTTATTGGCGTTGTATGGCCCCTCTGGCCCATAGTAGCAAGAGAGCTGTGGAGCTTGATTCGGCCATTATTAAAGCATTTGGATCAATAGATAGCTTTAAAGAACAATATTTAGGTACGGCAGAAAAACAGTTCGGTTCTGGGTGGACATGGCTGGTAGTAGATGAGGTTGGCGAATTAAAAATTATAAAAACAGCTAATCAGGATAGTCCTCTCACTATAGAATGTGTACCGTTGCTCGTGGTTGATGTGTGGGAGCATGCGTATTATATGTGCTATCAAAATCATCGCAGAGAATACTTGGATGGTTGGTGGAAGCTTATCAATTGGTCCACGGTATCCCAGCACTATCAGAAGAGCATACAAGTAAAGCAATAATACAGTGTATTAAAAAATCTTTAAACGCGTTTACCATACGTGCTACCAGCAGTAATTTTATTGGTATGATTGTATGCTGGTAGCACGTATTAAAAAAAATGCTTGTAAGCTTATACATTTTTTGCATGCTCTGTTTATTTTCGTACATAATATTTTTCACAAAATAGTGATCTTCATAGTACACTAAGGTATATGGTCAGAAAAATTTTATTGTATACGTGTATGTTTTTAGTGCATGTATAGCAGGAATGTAACAGTATTATGTATAGAGGGATATAGCTGTGATAGATGAAAAATTTCCTACAGAAGAAGTTCACGCAATAGAAAGCAATGAGTACGAAGTGCGTCTTGCAAAAGTGCATGAATTGCGTAGACGTGGTATTGAGCCATGGGCAGAAAATGTTGCGGTCGATCAAACGTGTGCTGAAGTTATTTCTCATTACCAGGAGAATGACGCTACTTCGTATACTGTTGCCGGTCGTGTTATGACGATGCGCAAGCATGGCAAGTCAGTGTTTGCACATATTGTAGATCGCAGTGGACGTCTGCAAGTGTATCTTAAGATAGATCGTGTTGGCGAAGCTGAATTTCAATTATTTGATCAGTTTATCGATATTGGTGATATAATTCTGTGTCATGGATCAGCATTCAAAACAAAAACAGGCGAGATCAGTCTTGCTGTTGAGTCGTTCAGATTACTCAGCAAATGCTTGCACCCATTGCCCGAAAAATTTCATGGTATCGCTGATCAAGAAATTAAATATCGCCAAAGATACCTTGATTTGATGACGAATACACAAACACGCGATCGTTTTATTGCACGCTCTCTTATTATTCGCACGATGCGTAACTTCTTTGATCAACGAGGTTTTCTCGAGGTCGAAACACCTATGCTGCATCCAATACCTGGCGGCGCTTCGGCTCGTCCATTTATTACGCATCATAACGCACTAGACATGGATTTGTATCTGCGCATTTCTCCCGAATTATACTTAAAGCGTCTGGTTGTTGGAGGTCTTGAGCGCGTGTACGAGATCAATCGCAACTTCCGCAATGAAGGAGTATCGACGCGTCATAATCCAGAATTTACTATGGTTGAGTTTTATATGGCGTACCAGGAATATAACTTTATCATGAGTTTTATCGAAGAATTGTTCGCTACGATTGCACAAACGGTTATCGGCACTACAAATATTATGATTGGCGAGCATGCAGTTGATTTGAGTAAGCCTTTTGATCGACTGAGCCCGGCACAAGCTATTATGCAATATAGTTCAATAACAGTCGAAGATTTGCTTGAAGAGCGCATTGATATAACGTGTGCAACGCATAATATTGCCTATACATCTCTTTCGTATAATAAAAAAGTATTTGCACTTTTTGAAGCAGTTGCCGAAAAACAGTTAATTAATCCAACATTTATTGTTGACTATCCCCTTGAGCTCTCACCGCTTGCAAAAAAAGATAGCAAAAACGCTGCAAACGCTGCACGTTTCGAACTCTTTGTTGGTGGTATTGAATTGAGTAATGGGTTTAATGAGTTGAATGATCCGCTTGATCAGGCTGATAGATTTAAGCAGCAAGTGTTAGCACATGAGGCAGGCGATGACGAAGCTATGCATTATGATGCTGATTATATTACCGCTCTTGAATATGCACTGCCGCCTACGGTAGGTGTTGGCATTGGTATCGACCGATTGGCAATGCTTATCACCAATACCTGGTCGATCAAAGAAGTTATATTGTTCCCTGCGCTCAAAATTCGCGTATAAACTTTTTTTATCGATGCAAAGTTGAGTTCATATAATGAAAAAACATCAGAGCATGCGCTGCATACAGGGATGCAAATATCTATGGAAGTTGCCACTGTATAATTCTGCTGAACAGAGCGAGATGATGAGTCTTGCCGCAAGTTGCTCTCTCGCACACTCTTTTGTCGAAATATTGTATAATCGTGGCTTTAGAACCCGTGAAGATATTATGCGCTATATTTTTATATCACGAGATCAGGTGCATGATCCACGATTGCTCAAGGATGGTGAGCGTGCAGTAGAGAGAATTCAAAAAGCAATAGCAAATGGTGAAAAGATATTGATTGCCGGTGATTATGATGTTGATGGTATAACGGCAACATCATTGATGCTCTATAGTTTAAAATTGATTGGAGCACAGGTAAATTTCTTTTTGCCCGTACGCTCTCGTGATGGGTATGGATTGTCTGTTGCGGTGGTAGAAAAAGCAAAAAAAAATAATTATAGCCTGATTATTACCGTTGATAATGGAGTGACGGCATTTGATGCTATTGCCCATGCTCATGCAAACGGTATTGATGTTATTGTTACTGATCACCACCAAATGCAGGGCACTGTTAGTGGTGCCTATGCCATTGTTAATCCTGCTCAATCAGATTGCGCGTATCCCTTTAAGCATTTGGCAGGCGTTGGCGTTAGCTTTAAGCTTATGCAATTGCTCTACACGACGCTTGGAAAAGAATTGCCTGCGAAAGTATATGAGTTGTTAATGCTTGGAACGGTTGCCGACGTTGTGCCGCTTGTTGGTGAAAATAGATTCTGGGTACGAGAAGGACTTGCTCATGTCCGCTCTAACCCAAGCTTTGCCCTTGATGTGCTTTTGCGCAATGTTAACTTTGATAAGCCGACTATAACCTCTTCGGATGTTGGGTTTATTATCGCTCCTCAGATTAACGCCCTTGGACGCCTTGATGATCCGCGCAGTGGTGTTTCATTTTTGATAGGAACCCAGTCAGAGGATATTGCGAATACGGGAAAAATTTTGGGCGAGCTTAATGAGAAACGAAAAAAAATTGAACGTGATATTATAGCGCAGGTGCACGAGCAGATACAGCAGCATGTTATTGCTATTGCGGATAGATATATTGTTATTGCCTATGCAGAAAACTGGCCAGCAGGTGTTGTAGGGCTTGCAGCATCTCGTATTGTTAGTTGCTATGGACGTCCTACAATTCTATTACATAAAACAGCAGATGGTTTTTTAAAAGGTTCAGCTCGATCTATTCCTGAATGTAATATATTTGAAGCACTGCAAGCGCATAGCGATATATTATGCTCTTTTGGTGGGCATGCACATGCAGCAGGACTTTCTCTGCGCTTTGATGATGTTGAAGAATTTGAAAGTCGGATTAATCAATACTTAAAAGAACGACTTACCCCTGCTGATCTTGTGCCAAAGCTATCACTAGATGCACAAGTCTTACTACAAGATGTTGGGGCTTCTTTATTTGATACGTTATGTTATGGTGAGCCGTATGGTGCACAAAATCCTGAGCCGCTGTTTTTGTTGCAAAATGTTATGTTGATTGAGCCGCCAAAATTACTCAAAGATGTACATGTTCGTTGTCGGGTGAGTGGTATTGATGGCAGCGTTCGATCTATTATGTTTTTTAGCAGGCCAGATATTTATACATTTTTAGCGGGACTTTCTACGGGCGAATTGTTTAACTGCGCGGTAACAATACGTGAACATTATTTTCGCGCGACAAGAACGATAGAATTATATGGAATGGATGTTTCAAGGAGTTTGTAAATTATGATAGTTATTACCATAGATGGTCCTGTAGCAAGCGGCAAGTCAACGGTAGCACTTGCTCTTGCAAATCGTTTATCTTTTTATTATCTCTATTCAGGCTTATTGTATCGATTTATAGCGTATTATTTTACGCATGTTCAGCATGTGAGCGAGCATCAATTGCAAAGTATTACGTTCAAAATGGTAGACGCTCTTTTTTCTGATCCAGCGTTTGAGTATCGATATACCGCTCTCTATGGTGCAGAAATTATATATAAGGGCGAGAATTTTACCAAATATCTTAAAGGTGCAGCGGTTGATCGCATAGCCTCTATTATTAGTGTCAAGGCAGAAGTGCGCGAAGCATTGATGGGCTTTCAGAGAAAGCTTGGAGCGCAACATAATTTGATTGCTGATGGTCGTGATTGTGGAAGTGTTGTCTTTCCTGCTGCATGCTATAAGTTTTTCCTGACTGCGTCAGAAGAAGTACGTGCACGTCGTTGGCAAAAAGATCAGATGAGATTGAATAATATATTTACGCTCGAAGAGAGCATGCATATTATTGCCGATCGTGATAAGCGTGATATGACACGTGCGATATCACCACTCAAAAAAGCTGAAGGTGCTATTGAGATCGATTCATCAACATTAACTCTTGGCGAGACAATTGATAAAATTTTGGGATATATCAAGCTCGATGGGAAAAGTGTATAAAAACTTTTAAAAATTTGTTTTATTCTTTTTTATACTCGCCTGGCTTTGGCTGGATAATGCCACCAGACATGATAAGAGTGAGTGCTGCTTGTCGTGTTAAGCTTGAGAAAATAATGTCTTTTTCTTCCACTATTAGGTAATACCCGTGCGTTGGGTTTGGGGTAGTAGGGATAAATACGTTGTAATATTTTTTGTCCGAGTGTTCGATCATCACTGATGGTTGTTCATTGGTAATAAAACCAAGACTGTACATGCCATTGCGGGGGAATTCGACCAAAATAACTTTTTGAAATGAGAGTTTGTCTTGTGAATTAAAGGCATGGGTGAGGTGCTTGAAGCTGAAGTATATCTCGCGTATAAGTGGAATTTTATTAACAATATATTCAATTGCATGAATAACCTGCTCGAGTAAAAAGAATCGTAGTATTGCGCCAATGCCAACGATAACGATTGCGACGACCAATATTTCTGAATACGGTATTACATGAAATATTTCTGGCTCTATATTGTAAATAGGTGCAAAGAGCGTCCGTGCAAACTTGAGGGTAAAGGCAACAAGAGCAGAAGTAAGAGCGAGAGGCAGTATGGCAAACAACCCACTAAAAAACAGCGAGCGAACGGTTTGTATGCCATGAGAAATCATTTTTTTTGTTTGAGCTTTCATATGCGTATCTTTCTACTTTGTGTTATTGGGATAAAAATTTTTACATACATGCATCTTCAAGTATTGAAGAGTATATGCTATTGGGGGAGCAGATAATCAAGAGGTTTGTGTTAAAGAATTTTATGTAGGCGAATAAGCGCTTGCTGTAGGTAGCTTTCTGCTGCATCTTTGTCTGCATGCTCTATCATGACTCTAATGACCGGCTCGGTACCCGAAGGTCTGATAATAATGCGTGCATCAGTCCAGAGATCATTAAGCTCCCTGGCTATTTTTTGTAGTTGATTTTCTATATCTACAGTAATTAGGGTACATGCAATACGTGATTGTTTCTGAATATATTTAGCATAACGTGGCAGTGTTGTATTGCTTTGCATGCAGTCCAAAAAAGTAATAAGGGTAATAAGCCCATCGCTTATACTGTTTTTGTCGCGCATAATAATATGCCCTGAGCTTTCGCCGCCCAGTAGCAATGCCTTGTTGATTAATTCTCGTGAAATGTATTTGTCGCCAACGGCAACACGAATGAGCTCTCTGTTCTGTGATTGTAGAGCTATTGCAAGGCCTTCATTGGTCATAATTGTTCCCACAATAGCGCGTTGACTACGATATGCAGGGTAATTTGCAAGTATCCAGAGAAAATCATCGCCATCAATGATACCGCCATTGCGGTCAATGCCAATGAGTCGATCGCCATCGCCGTCAAAGGCAAATGCGTAATCAAAGTCGTATTGTGCAAGTGCTTGCTTAAAAAAGTCTTCTTGCGCAGCGCCGCACTGATAATTAATATTGCTACCCGTCGGGTAATTGTTGATCACGGTAACGTTCGCGCCACAAAAAGTAAGAATGTTGTATGCAATAGAGGAGAATGCACCATGTGCACAATCAATAACGATGCGTACGTTTTGTAGATTGCATGATTGATAAAGTTGTTTGATATGAGCGATATAATCAGACTGTGCCTGATGATAGTGGGTGATATATTTTGCATGAGATGTGAGCGAGGCAGGATATTTATTTATGTGAACTAATTCGCTTATTCTTTGTTCATCAGCATGTGAAATTTTCTCGCCTGATGCGGTCAGTATTTTAATACCATTGTCATGGGCAGGATTATGTGATGCGGTAATAATAATAGCGAATGTTGCTTTATAGGCATTAATAAGCATTGCCGCTGCAGGCGTAGGAAGTATCCCTGCATCAATAACCTGGACAGCATGCTGAGATAAAATAGAGCACAAAATAGTATTAATAATCTTGCCCGAAGCACGAGTGTCTCGAATAATTAGTGCTATTGGCTCAACTGATTGTTCGCGAGCCCACAGGGCAATAGCATTAGCTATAGCAATTAATGATTGAGTAGATAGCGGTCCACTGCCAAAGCGGGAACGAATACCATCGGTGCCAAAGAGTTTTAGTTGGTTTTTCATGACGAGCGTTGTATCCTTTAGTCATGGTTGAGATTGCGTACAATATTTTATGTATCTATATCTTAGTATATACCAGTATAACACAGTATTGTGTTTTTTTTAAATTGAAGGATAGTGCTGATGAGCAATCAAAAAAAGATTATTCTAACGGGTGATCGTCCGAGCGGGCCGCTTCATATTGGGCACTATGTTGGCTCTCTTGCAAATAGAGTGCGACTACAAGATCAGTATCAGCAGTTTATTTTGATTGCTGATATTCAGGCGCTTACCGATAACTATGACAACCCACAAAAAGTGCATGATAACGTATATCAACTGATGCTTGATTATTTGGCAGTTGGTCTTGATCCGCAAAAAAACACTTTCTTTATTCAATCGCAAATACCAGCCATTGCTGAATTGACGATACTCTTTTTGAATTTGGTAACGGTCAGTCGACTGCGTCGCAATCCGACGGTAAAGGATGAAATATTGCAAAAAGGCTTTGGAGAAGCTATTCCTGCTGGCTTTTTAATCTATCCGGTAAGTCAGGCTGCAGATATTGCTGTTTTTAAAGGTAATGTAGTTCCTGTCGGTGTTGATCAATTACCGGTGATTGAACAAGCGCATGAATTAGTGCAATCGTTTAATCGTATATATGGCGACGTACTGGTAAAGCCAGAGGCGCTTGTCGGCGATGTTGAGCGTCTTGTTGGTATTGATGGTAAAGCAAAGATGAGCAAGTCTCTGGGGAACGCTATATATTTGGGAGATTCGTCTGATGTGTTGGCACAAAAAGTGCGTCAGATGTACACTGATCCGACCCATCTGCGCGTATCAGATCCTGGCAAGGTTGAAGGCAATGTGGTATTTACCTATCTTGATGCGTTTGACCCGAATAAAGAAGAGGTTGCTCGACTTAAAGAGCAGTATCAGCAAGGCGGTCTTGGAGATATGGTGATCAAAAAAAGATTGCTTGAGGTGCTTGAGGCTTTTATTGCACCAATACGAGAGCGTCGAAATCAGTTTGCTCAAGATATGACATATGTAAAACAAGTTTTGCATGACGGTACACTGCGCGCTCGTCTTCATGCTGAGAATACCATGAGTGAAGTTCGTCGTGCGGTAAAGATCGATTATTTTTAAATGAATTTTGCTGTTATCATGGAGAAAAAAGCATAAAAACTATATAGTTTTTGCACATACATCTATAGTGATTGGTTAAAAAAAGTTACTATAGTGTTTTGAACTATGGTTTTGGTTTTTAGTTCTGGCACAATGTGCGTAAGGGCGAGCAGGATATTGGTATGTTTTTTTAAATTTTTTATTAGGAGAGTCGTACTGTGTTAAAGAAAAAGACTTGTTCAAATCGATCTGTCATAGCATGGGTTGTCGGTGTAACGCTTGCAGCACTGTTGTTATTTACGGTATGGTTTTTGATGCATCGCTCAAAGCTTGAGCAAGATGATATTATTGCGAACCATGTACAGCAATTAGTTACGATTTTTAAAAAAATTAACGAAGATTGCGGCATTATTGGTTTCGAAGATGAGGGTGGTAGCCGTAAGAAAAATTATATTGACTTCTTGACGGTAAAAGCAGTTGCAGGCTCGCAAATAGGTTCGCTCAATGTGTTGCATCCAGACAAATGGCAAGGACCATATGTAGCGGAGAATATAACAGCACAAGAGCATTACTATTATGTTATACGCATTAAGGGCGAATATTATATTATTCCTGGCGATGGTATGAAGTTATCGAATGGTAAAATTATAGGAAAAGATATCATTATTGATACTTCTTCCAAGATTGAAGATATGATAAAAGATCCAACAGCACTCAATTATAATGGTCGACCGCTTGCTGCACATCTTGAGATCAAAAAAGTTGCTGCTCCAGCACCAGTATCATCTAATATTGATTAAGTGTAGAGATGTATGTAGAACGGTATAATATATCAAGAAGAAAGGCTAGGAATATTCCTAGCCTTTCTTCTTGAGCGGAAACAAAAAAAGAAAATTATTGTAATGATTGTGAGCCAATCAAAAAATAAAAATAGTGATTAATTCTAAGAAAAAGAAATAAAGATGATATATAAATATTTGTTGATCACTTTATGCATGGTGTTTAGTAATTCTATTTGTTCTATAGATCCAATGCCTTTCAATAAGACATTGACTTCTGATATTGGTTTTAATCAAAAGGCTTTTCAAAAATTGCTGGATTCATTTGCGCCTAACTATGCTGAGGGGGTGCGGCTTTTTATTAAGCTTGGCGTTAATATAAATTCTAAGGATAATATTACAGGTTGGACCCCATTGATAGGAGCATGCATAGCTCTTAAGAATGAAGAAAGTTTAAAGGATATGATGCAGTTATTGATTGAAGCTGGCGCTGATGTAAATATTAAGGATGAAGAAGGTCGTACGGCGTTAATGGAGGCATGCTCATGTGGAGACGGTTGCAAAGAGGTCGTGCGCTTACTCATTGAAGCTGGCGCTGATGTAAATGCTACAGACAAGGAAGGTTGGTCCGCCTTACGGATGGCATGCTATTACATTGAGAGTGAAACAACTTTAAATATGGTTGTACAAGATTTTATTGATGCTGGCGTAGATGTAAACGCCAAAGATAATGAAGGTTGTACTGTATTGATAGAGACGTGTGCGCGAGAAAGAAAATCAGCAGTAAAAGGTGTTATTCAAAAGCTTATTGAAGCTGGCGCGAATGTTAACCAGACGGATAGTTGCGGATTCACTGCTTTGATGGCAGCATGCTTATTTATTCATGATGAAAAAATTTTACAAGAAATCGTACAGTTTCTTGTTGATAAAGGTGCGAAGGTTAATGCTAAAGATGTATATGGATTTACTGCATTACTATATGCCTGCACCCCTAAGAATAATATAAATGTTTTAAAAGGTATTTTTCAGGTGCTTGTTACTGCTGGCGCGGATATCGATGTGCAAACAATTAATAATTATGGGGAAATTCTTTCTCCTATTGGTGTTATAGAAGCAAATAAAGAGCTTACGCGAGATCAAAAAAAAGCTATAAAAAAGATTTTAAAAAGTGCCAAACAACAAAGTTTTTTTGGTACATTGTGGCCATGGGGTAAGTAATATGGATAAAGAATTGATAATTGAACAGGCAAAAGAATTTGTTAAGAATCGATTGCAAAACGCTTCTTCGGGACATGATTGGTTGCATATTTGTCGAGTGCATAAAAATGCAATGGATATTGCTTGTGGCGATACTGATGTTGATGCTTTTGTTATAGAGCTCGCCGTGATATTTCATGGTGCTGCTGATTGGAAGTTTTGTGATGGTGACGAAACACTTGCTCCTCAGATTACAAAAGAATTTTTAGAAAAACATGCGATTGATCGATCAATTATAGACCATGTGTGTGACATCATAAAAAATATTTCATACAAGGGTCAAGGCGAAGAAACAGTGATGAAAACAAAAGAGGGAAAAATTGTTCAAGATGCTGATCGTCTTGATGCAATGGGTGCAATGGGAATAGCCCGAACCTTTGCATATGGTGGAGCTCGCGGGCACGTGATGTATAGCTCTGAAGTAAAGCCCGTTTTTTACGAAAATTTTGAACAATATAAAAAGAATTCAGGTCCAATAGTAAATCATTTTTATGAAAAGTTGTTACTTTTAAAAGATCGTATGAATACTGATAAAGCCAAAGAAATTGCAGAAAAAAGACAATTGGTAATGGTGAATTTTTTGGATGAATTTTTTGCAGAAATTGGCATGCCAAAATTTGATACTGCTGTATAAAATGTATAAAAAGATTACTTGTTGAGATGAAAAATTTAATTGATTAATTTGATATAGCAGGCTTCGCTAAGTCGTACGCATATATAAAAAATAGTATTTAGAGCACTGATCAGCATATTTAGCTGTTGTGGCATTTGTATAAAGCTAAGTGAATATTGCTATATGGTTTGAAAGTAATAATCAAAGTATTAACAAAAGAGCCTGCGTATAATATATATGCAGGCTCTTTTGTTAGATGATGTGTAATAAAATTGTTGCTAGGCAGTGATTTTATTGTCCCAGGGATACTGCTTGTATTTCAGCATTTGCCTGGTCTATACATTTTTTAATTAGCTGTGTATTGTCTATACCTGCATCAGTAGCTTGATCAATAAGACGTTTAGCTTTTTTTAAATGAATCTTTTCTTGTTTAGAATAGCCGTATCCACCGCAGTTTAATAGCGCTATTTTAGCATTTTTAATAGCAGCGAGTAGTATTGCGTGTTGCTTTTTTATTAGTTCCTCTTGTTGCAATCTGATCGCTTCTGTATTTTGTTGCATACAATATACTGGTGCCCATTGAGTGCCTGCAAACAAGTAGCATAACAGTGTTATTTTTGATGTATTTTTCATAGGTTCTGTGGATCAACTTTAAAAAAAGGTTTAAAAAAAGATAAGCTTCATTTAGAGCTGTTAAGCCAAAGAGGAAGCAGTAGTACAGTGTTTGCTTTTAAAGATATAGGCTTTGAAAAATTTTTGAAATTTTTGATGCACAGTAAAGAAAAATGCAAAAGTATTTCATGATTATGGTCACGATTATGATATTAATATATGAGTTGTTGCAAAGAACTAGCGAAATTCTAGCCTTTTTTGATATAGATAGCAAAAGGTGGAAGCGATGTAAACCTTTGTATCTTGTTTATTTTTTTAGAAAAAAGGAGCTGATATGGTGAAAAAATATTGTTTATTTATGGTCTGTATTTCTTTGTACGCGGTGATTAATGGTATAGGGTCAACAACTGCAACGAAAAAAAAGGTGACGCAAGTTTCGGCTATAGGTACTAGTCAAAAAAATAAAACTGATACAGTAAAACAGGCGTCTGAAGGTACGACTGTAGGTGCGAGTCTATTAGATTTTGCAAAACTTAGACAACTGTCCAAAGATAAAAAGTTTACAGAAATAAAACAACTATTGCTTGCGCAGCCACAAGCTAAAAGTGAGGGTGGTGCAACTACATTGATGAGCGCGATATATTTTATTGAAGATGAAAATATTCTCAAAGATACTCTGCGCCAATTAATAGCAAAAGGCGTTGATGTAAATGCCAAAGATGTTAATGGAGGTACCGTTCTACGTATAGCCTTATCTTATTTGAATGATAAAAAGAGTGATATTCTTGTAACTATTGTGCAGATGTTGATTGATGCAGGTATTGATGTTAATGCCAAAGCTGGCGGATTAGAGACGCCGCCATTATTTAATGCTTTTTTTATCAAAAATGGTGCTATATTGCAAAAAGTTTTTCAAATGCTATTAGATAGTGGCGCTGATGTGAATGCGAAAAATGATAATGGAGATAGTTCATTGCTATATGCGATACGGGTGATTGAGGATGCTGCTGCGCTCAAAAACATAGTGCGACAATTATTGACAAAAGGGGTTGATGTTAATGCTAAAGGCACAATGGGAGAGACAGCTTTGATGCAGGTTATTTATTTTATAGAAAAATATGAACTTGCCAGTGATATACTACGACAATTAATTGCCAAAGGTGCTGAAGTTCCTGATAATGCGTTGTTGCTTTTTTTATTTTCTATAATGCAAAAGGGTCAGAAGATTGATAATCCGGCAATGTTTTTGGATATAGTACAGCAATTGCTCGCAAAAAACATACATATTAACGCTACTCTGCGTGATTATGGATCTGCTTTGCAACTAGCAATGATAGTTATTGAGGATGGGTTGCTATTAAAAAATGTTATAGATCTACTACTTGCAAAAGGAGCAGACGTTAATGTTGTTGACGGTGAAGGATTCACTGCCTTGATGGGTTTATGTGAGTCTAGAAATATTGATACTATTAAAAATATTGCGCCTTTATTACTTGCAAAAGGTGCAAAACTTGATGCGAAAGATAGGCAGGGAGTGACTGCGTTTGATTATGTTGATAAAAATTATACTGCATCTCTTCGCGATAATGCATCCCAAAAAGATGAGGTTAAAAAGTTTTTGCAAAGTTATGCAAAGAAATAAAAAAACGTGTGTGTGTAGTTTATTTTTTTAGAAAAAAGAGAGAGGAATGAAGCAATGAAAATTTATTATGTATTTGTTATGTGTTTTAGTCTGTATGTGAGCTTTAACTATGCAGGACCACAAACTGGCACAGTGGTAAAAGAAGAGGCGGGGATAAGAAGCATTGAACCAGTTGCGGTTATAAATCATGCGCAGAAAAATAAAACGGTTATCGATCAGAGTGTATTAGATCGTGAAAAACTTTCGCAACTTTCTCAAGATAAAAAATTTGATGCTATTGCAAGAATGCTAAAAGATTTTGCTATTGATTCTAGTCATAAAAAAGATTCTTTATTGCTGATAGAAGCAATTTCTTATATTGATGATGGTCCGTTGCTGATTGATACGCTGCGTTTTTTATTAGAAAATGGTGCCGATGTTAATTTTAGAGAGTCTAAAGGTTCTATAGGCGCCTTAGCAGTTGCTTGTAGATCTTTAAAAGGAAAAACTCTTGCAGATGTTGTAGCTTTATTATTGAGTAAAGGGGCTAAAGATCTTGCTGGTAATTCGGCGTTAGGAGAATTATTTTTATTTAATGACGAAAAAAATGCACATATTCAAAGAGATGTTGTAAAAATGTTGTTGGATAGCGGTGCAGATAGTAATGCTAAGATTGAAGAAGGATTTACCGTACTTATGTTGATTTGCAGTCAATGCAGAGATGGTAAGGTATTGCAAGATATAGTAAAAATGTTTATTGAAAAAAGTGTTCTTATTTCTTTAAAAGATTTACAAAAATATAAAAAACAACTTCAGGAGAATACATATATTTCTCAAGAGCAAAGAGAAGGTGTGCTAAAATTATTGCAAACTCACGCACAATAAATTGATTCCATAGGATAATAATACATAGAGATACGATATTGATTATATGTAGGCACAAAAAGGCTGGGGAATTTCCCCAGCCTTTTTGTTGTGCCGAGGGTGTGTGTATAGGTAGAATGGTAAAAGTTATTGTAAAATGGGGGAGTAGCATAGATGTATAGTATGTAATAATAATAATAAAAAAGAGAGGGAGTAGGGGAATGAAAACATATTATGGTATAGGCGTTTTTTTGTTATTACTCTGGGCAAGTCAAATGCTTTGTATGGAGAAAGCTGTTGTGGAAGCAGGTGGATTAAATGCACATACACAAGCTCTTATAGATGGGGCAGAATTACACACTATTGCAGGTGCGGCTGCTCATAGAGGGGGTGTTATCGATAGTATTTCTGCTGAGCAAAAAATAGTATCGCACGAAGTTCTCGTACCTATTTTTGACAATGTTGTGCGAGAACAAATTCTTGGTTGTGTGCAATCGATAAAAAATGGCATTATAACGCAAGCAGAATTGCAAGGAGTTGTGACGCGATTGGTTGTTGTGGCAAAAATAATAGCATATGTTGCTCGTATTCGTGAGCAAGAGCTTGTAGCAATTGTGCAGCGTTCTTTGTCTGTATGCTGTCAATGTGTGCCGGCAGAACTATTAGAACCATGCTTTTGTGCCCAGTCAAGAATACAGGGAGCTATTGTGCCGATAGCAGAAGTTATATGTAGAAGTTTGTATGAGAAAACCTTTCCAACACATACTATACATGCCGCTATAGAATCAGCGCGTAGCGCAATAAAAGCAATGATATTAAAACAACAACAGCCATTTATAGAATCACGTGAAAAATTTTTGGCAACTATTCGTACAATAAAAGAAATAATAGGCAACAAGAATAAAAAGACTGATCAAGAACCTATGCCGGCAAAAGAATTAGCAGCAGTACAGCAAAGAATGGCTAATCTCGCATTGCAGGAGTCTAGCTCATTATACATGCAACAATTGGTAGATGCCCAAGTAGAAAAAACGTTAGGACAGTTTGAGGGAGAGATACGATCTGTGGTTGAACAGTGTGTAAGAATTATTTTTGCCTGTTGTGAGCATGACTAATTAATAGCAGTCTTGAATAAGTAGGTGATTTTAAAAAAATCTTCTCAAGAATGCCAAGACGGTATGGATGAACTGTAAAATAAAAAACAATCATGATACAATCAAAGATATAGGCGCTGTAATATATAGTTGATTGTATCATGACTAGCAAATAGAATAATTTTATTGCTGTATATAAATAGGAAATAGTAGATATGTTTTCAATGTATCAGTTTGTAACCCATGCACTTGTTGCGATCAGTGGATATGTTATTTTTACCACCATTGTTGGAGCTCTTCATGCACGAATCGCAAAAGCTTTGGGAGATGCTACAGCGGTCTATGATGGTATGGGTGAGTTTAACCCTGCAGTTCATTTTGATATCATAGGGTTTATTTTGTGTATGGTTACCGCTTTTGGATGGAAAAAACGTCTAACGCTTTCTATCGATACGATGTGTAATCTGTATCAAAAAATAAAAATAGCTGTTGCAGAGCCAGTGCTCTATACGATTTGTTCGTTTATTACGTGTTGTTTATTTGTACTCATTACTCGTTCGTCTTTGCTTGAGTTCTCATTAGAGATTCCTGTTGCCATGCAGGTATTTTTGCCGGGGCAGTCGAGCTTTTATGCATTGTTAGCATATGCGTTGCAAAGTTTTACTATTATTTGTATGGCGTTTGCGGTGATGAGTTTTTTCTCGATTGGTATTGATATTATTATGGATCATTTTAATTATACGCGTCTTATGTGTACAAAGAGTGATCCAATATCTCTTGCTAAGCGAATTGGTATAGCTCTTCCTTTTATTCTTGCACCTCTTTTTTCTCAGCCATTACTTTTTTTTATTTATTCGCTAGCGTATTATTGTATGAAACTTTTTATTGTATTGCAGTAGTAAAAATAATTTAACATAAAGATTGTACTATATGACCATAGCAGAGCAAGTAGCACTTTTGAGTGAAGGCACCATATCGGTTCTTCCTAGAGAAGAGCTGATAAAAAAAATTGAACGCAAGGGAAAACTTACTATCAAGCTTGGTGTTGATCCAACGGCACCTGATTTGCATCTCGGCCATGCAGTTGTCCTGTCAAAATTGCGCCAGTTTCAAGACTTTGGTCATCATATTATTTTTCTTCTTGGTACTTTTACGACGCGCATTGGCGATCCAACGGGAAAGTCCAAAACACGTCCAACGCTCAGCGATGAGCAGATCGAAAATAATGCAAAAACGTATTTTGAACAAGTGCAAAAAATACTTGATCCTCAAAAGCTTACTATTCGATATAATTCTGAGTGGATGGATATATTGAGTTCAAAAGATTTTGTTACTCTATGCTCCAAGGTTACGCTTGCACAAATGATTACGCGAGAAGACTTTGCAAAAAGATTGAAAGAGAATCAACCGATAGCATTGCACGAAATATTGTATCCACTGATACAAGGGTATGATTCGGTTGAGTTAAAGGCAGATGTTGAAATTGGTGGAACGGATCAAACGTTTAATCTATTGATGGGTAGATATTTGCAAGAGCAGTATAATCAAGAACCTCAGGTTGTTATAACGCTACCGCTCCTTGAAGGTCTTGATGGTGTGCAAAAAATGTCAAAATCGCTTAATAATTATATAGGATTGAGCGAGCGGGCAGAAAATGCGTACGGCAAGATATTGTCAATATCTGATGAGCTTATGTGGCGTTATTATAACGTTCTTTTGTATATGTCTGAGAATGAAATTGTAATTCATAAAGAAGCAATAGAGCATGGCAACGAACATCCATTAGTACTTAAAAAACAACTTGCCTATAAGATTGTTGAACGTTTTTGGTCACAACAAGAAGCAACTGATGCACAAATACAGTTTGAAACGTTGTTTCAAAAGCGTGATTTTTCTCAAGCTCAAGAGATTGTTTTGCCGCTCAAAGACTACACTATAGTAGCTTTGATAAAAAATATTGAAGAAGCCCTTTCTCTCTCGCAGATTAGACGACTTATTTCAGAGGGAGCTGTCTCAGTTAATGAAAAAAAGAAAAATGATCCTTTTGAAATTATTTCACTGTCCGATAATTCTCTTGACACTATTCTTCGTATCGGTAAACACCGTATTTTTAGGATAAAACGGTAAATTATTGTCTTCATCACTCCTTTTCGATTACTTTTCTATAGTAGGGGCAAAATACAATAGAAAAAAGGGGGGTGTTATAATGAAAGTTCCAAAAAATAGTGGTGAGATAGAAACCATAGTTGTTCCTATCGTGCCGACGATGGATGTTGTGGTTTTTCCACGCATGATAGTTCCGCTGTTAGTTGTGGATGAAAATATAATAGCGGGAATAGAGGGGGCTCTCCAAGAAAGTCCGCCGAAGCATATTTTTTTAGTTGCATCTCGAAAAAATTTTCCCGAAAATTCTGATGAAACAATAGGACCTGAAGATTTGTATGAAATGGGAACTATTGCATCGGTTATGAGGGTTATACAAATTCCAAATGGTGGTATTAAAATACTTATAAATGGTTTGTATCGAGCAAAAAAGAATTCTATTCAGACAACTAATCAAATTCTTAATGCAACAATAGAAAAAGTCCCTTTTGGGGAATTTGATCAATTAATTGCAAAAGAAATGATTGAAAAAATAAAATCCAGCACCCAAAAATATCTTTCAGCGGGTAGTTCGATTAGTCCAGATTTTGGCACTATTTTAGGTAAAATAGAAGACCCAGAAAAAATTGCTGATTTTATCATTTCGCATATTTCTCTTCCGGTCGAAAAAGCACAAGATCTTCTTGAAACGGTTGATTTTATTAGTTTTCTGCAAAAATTGCATGATTACTTTCTTGAAGAGCTTGAAAATAGCCAAACGCAAGAATCTATAAAACAAACAACGCGTGATTCTATTAACAAATCACAAAAAGAATATTATCTGCGAGAGCAATTGAAGGCTATCAAAAAAGAGTTAGGTGATACTGATTCCACAGAAATCGAAGCTCTTGTTAAGAAAGCTGAGGCGCTCAACCTTACCCCTGAAGCACGAAAAGAGTTTGAGAGATCAGTGAGTCGTCTTGAAAAAATGACGTCAGATTCGATGGAAGCCTCTGTTATTCGATCCTATTTGGAGCTTATGGTGTCGCTACCATGGGATATAGAAACAACGGATAACTTAGACCTTGACCATGCACGCAGCATTCTTGATCAAGAGCATTATGGGCTTGATGAGATCAAAGAACGTATATTAGACTTTATCTCAGTGAGAAACCTCAAAAAAGATGGTCAAGCGCCTATTCTCTGTCTGGTAGGTCCTCCCGGTACCGGAAAAACATCACTGGGGAAATCAATAGCTGATTGCTTGGGGCGAAAATATCGGCGCATTTCTCTTGGCGGTGTGCGAGACGAGGCTGAAATTCGTGGACATAGAAAAACCTATGTTGGCGCAATGCCGGGTCGTTTTATTCAAGCAATGCAAAAAGCTCAATCATGCAATCCGGTCATAATTATTGATGAGATTGACAAGCTTGGGACTGACTTTAAAGGAGATCCTTCAGCAGCAATGCTTGAGATTCTTGATCCAAGCCAAAACAATGCTTTTTATGATAATTATTTGGGCGTGACGTTTGATCTGTCAAAAGTTCTTTTTGTTGCAACGGCAAATTCTCTTGAGACCTTGTCAGAACCGCTCAGAGATCGTATGGAGATCATTACTTTCTCGGGATATACTTCTGAAGAAAAAAGTGAAATAGCAAAACGTCATATTCTTACCAAAGCTTTTTCTGAAGCTGGTCTTGATCATGATGCATGCACCATTGAAGGCAGCGTTCTTGCTGAGATTATCCGTAATTACACGCGAGAAGCTGGGGTGCGCGAATTAGAAAGATTAATTAGAAAAATTGCGTCTAAGGCGGCACGTCTTATGGTTGAAAAAGGGGAAAAGCTCTCTTGCACCAAAGAAATGCTTGAAGTATATCTTGGACCTCGAAAATTTATTGATGATACTATTGATCGCAAGCATCAAATAGGTATAGCAAACGGTCTTGCCTGGACTGCATATGGTGGAGAAATAATCCAGATTGAAGCTATGACTATGCCGGGAAGTGGAAAGCTTACCATAACAGGGCATTTGGGCGAGGTTATGAAAGAGTCAATTCAAGCAGCATTAAGCTATGTGCGAGCTCATGCTGAAGAATTTTTGATTAATCAAAAATTATTTCTAGACCATGACCTTCATGTGCATGTTCCGGCAGGTGCTGTGCCCAAAGATGGTCCATCTGCAGGCATAACCATGCTCTCGGCAATTCTTTCAGCATATACGAATCGACCAATTAATGCTGAGTATGCTATGACTGGTGAAATTAATCTGCGCGGGTGTGTCATGCCTATCGGTGGTCTCAAAGAAAAAATTTTGGCAGCGAAACGCAATGGTGTTTCACATATTATTTTACCCGAAAAAAACAAGCCAGAAATTTTTGGCATGGAAGATGTCGTTGATGGTATTGATATTATATGGGTTTCGCATGCAAATGATATTCTCAAATATATTCTGATGCCAGAGGAAATAATGGTTCAAAAAGCTGTCTTGCATGCGCTAAAAGGACTTGTAGAATGAAAATATATTATGTATGTGATCTGCTTAAACGCAGTATTATTGTATGTATATTGTTGAGTATGCAGATTGGTATAAAATCTTTGGCTGATGAATCAATAGTGGCACAAAAAAGAATGGTTACTATTGGTTCATCAATGTCAATTACTGGTCAAATGGGTCCCTATATATCATCGGTATATGAAGGAATTTTTTCTGCTTTGTATGATTTTAATATGAATAGTTCAATTGATGTGCCGTATATACGAGAATATATTCTTGATGATATGTATCTTCCCTATAAAAAATACGAGAATATAAAATTTTTGGAGTCAAAAAAAATATATACACTGCTTATGCCTAATGGTACCGCAAATATAGAATATTGTATGCCGACTATACGTGAGGGGAATGTGCTTATATTGTTTCCCGTGACTGCGTATCAATATCCTGATGTTAAAAATATGATTAAATGTCGAGCTAGTATTATTGAGGAAGTTACCGCATTGATTAATTATAGCACTGAAAAAACGTTTTTTAAGCGTTGTGCTATTTTTTATCAAAACGACTTGTTTGGTATTGGTCAAAAAGATGCTGCTCATAAGGTATTAAAAGAAAAGAAAATAGAATGGATCGATGTGCCTTATGAGCGTAACCTCGTTTCATTTAATGAACAAGCAGAGAAAGTTTTAAAAAGTGATGCTGACTTGATAGCTCTTCTTTGTATTCCAAGCGCAGCTTTTGAGCTTATTCGTACTATTAAGCCATATAAATTATTTAATAAAAAAATGATCGGCACTTCTGATTTAATGCTTGGAGGTTTTTCATCATATGTGTATGCTTTAGGGCTTAATTTTACCTTTTCTTCCCCTGCGCCAAATCCTGTTAAAAGTACATTGCAGATAGCAAAAGAATATCGCGCGGCAATGAAAAAGCATAGCTTTAAACTTAATATGTTTTCATTGGAAGGGTATATTGCAGCCCAATTGTTTCTTGATGCTTTTCGCGCGGCGCAGTATGAATTAGATAATCAAAAAATAGTACAACATTTTGAAAATATGCATGGTATTTATTTTAAGGGATTGCTGCTTTCTTTTAATAAAGAGCGTAATTTATCAAGCAATGTATGGATTGTTAAAGGGCCTAATGTTGATTGGATGTTATATAAAAAAAATGAGAATCAAAGCGGGAGTAGCAATCGAAACGTACAGCGGGGTGTAAAAGTATTGGATACAAAAAATATAGGGGGTATGAAACAATGAAAACATTGCATGAGTACATAGCCTTATTTTCTATAAAACAGCGGTTAATAAGTGTATTATTAATGGTTTCTACGTTAATAATTATTCTTGCTGCACTCAGCTATAGCAGTAGATACAATAGAGTTTTTATGGAGGCAGAGCCGACATTTCAAATACTAACACCAAAAGATTACGCTGTATCAGAATACAGTAGGGTAGCTGTTGAGGTGGGGTTGTTTATTAGAAGTTTTTCTGTCTTTGATATGATTAAAGGGTCCTTTACCTTTACTGGTAGCATTTTTTTTAAATATGATCCTAATACTATAAAGCTTGAGGAATTTAATGATTTTACTTTTTCAAAAGGTGAAATTTTAGAAAAATCTGTACCGCAAACAATGCTTGTTGATGGGAAAATATATGTACGTTATGATATCAAAGTTTCGATTGTATCAGCGCTTGAGTATCAGCGATTTCCTCTCGATAGTCATCGTATAGATATTGGTGTAATAAACAGGGCTTTTTCGGCAAGTTCGCTTAATTATTTGTCATTTGTAGGGAAAAATACGCGATTTCATGTAAATCAAGAGTCAGTCGCAGAAACTCCTCAGTGGAAAATGTTGCGTAAATTCGTTAGATATGGCGGCATTGGTGAAAACTTTGATACGTATTCGAAGGAAGCGGTTTTGTATTACCCGGTAGCCTATTTTACGCTTGAGTATGTTAAAAAAGGCATGAAAAATGCACTGATTATTGTTTTGCCTATAATATTAATGCTTTTTATAAGTCTTTTTGCTATGGCTCTTGATCCAACAAAGTATAAAACGACGAGCATATCTCTTGCTACAACAGCATTGTCTGCAATAATTGCCTACCGATTTATTATTGAAAAGATATCGCCAGAAGTAGCCTATTTTATGCTTTCTGATTATTTATATTTTATTTTTTTAATAGCTATTTTTGTGTTATTTTTACTGAGTTTTGCTGTAGATAAGTTAATGGTTTGGCAAAAATTAGTATGTGTTTTTTTTATACAAATGGTTGTTGTTGTTTCAAGTGTGTATTTTATTTTGTTTTAAATAGTATGTATAAAGGATATTTTTGAAAATGAAAAAGTTTTTTGTACCACTATGTTTATATTGTTTATGTGTATCACAGATGTTTGCAGGATTGCCGCAAACGATAGAAGCATTAAAAAAATCGCTTAATCCAATACTCAAACAACAGTATAATGCAAAAGAATATACATGGGAGTTTTCATTGTTTACAGATGTGTATAAGAAAAATGCAGCATTATACAAAAAATCATCATACATTACTTCAAAAGAACTGTTCATACCTCTTTTTCAAAGTTTTATTGACCAAAAAATGCGAGTTGCAAAAGATATTATATCGATACAGTCAGCAAAGGATCAAAAGTTTATTGTTATCGGATCGCTTTATGGTGGCGCACAGTGCTTATTCGATTACATAGAACATTTGAGTGGTGCTGGTATTATAGCAAAAGATTTATCGCTCAATAAGAATTATAGTATGATTTTTTTGGGCAATGCTATAAGTAAGTCACCCTATTCGCAAGAAACGTTGGCTATAATTGGTCTGTTGATGTACAAAAATCAAGACAGGGTGATATATATTCAAGGAAATCAAGAATATCAACAAGAGTGGCTTGATCATGCCCTTGGCGACCAAATAGCAGAAACGCAAAAAATAGATACTGTGCCTTTATATGAAAACGTTATAACAAAATTTTTTGCGACTTGTCCTCTGGCCGCAATAATCACTTTTGACAACTCCGTAGAGCAAATTCTCTGTACGTCGTCGAACCAAAAAGCCCTAAAATATGCTACAGAAAATACGGCAGTCGTTATTAGTGGTACTGATGAGTTTGTGATTCGTGAAAATAATACGGGGCTGTTTATGCTTCCGCCCATTCGTGGTGCTACTAATTGGAAAGTCGTTTCTGCTTGTACCCCGTTTATGAAAGAGTACTATAATTTTTCTACGTATTCGTATGTAATTCTTGACCAAAAAACAATAACGCATATATACCGCAGTGAAAATAAAAAGAGCTATCAGCAAGATACATATGATTTATATACAGGCTTACCTAATGCAATGTAAAAAACGTATTGACTATAGATACTATTTTTTTATAATCCACAAGGATCTCTAGAATGAAAATATCGTATGCATTTGATTTTACCAAGCGCATTATTATTGCAAGTTTATTATTGTTATTTGGTATACAGATGAGTATGCTTGCTCTCGCTGAACAAGAAAGCTCGAAAAAAAAGGTTGTTGTTATTGGTTCATCTATGCCAATTACGGGTCATGCTAGTTCTTATGGAGCTTCGGCGCATGGAGGTCTTTTTGCAGCTTTGTATGATTTTAATATGAGTAGCTCTCTTCAGGAGCCGGATATACGTGAGTATATTCTTGATGATAAATATGTGCCATACAATGCGCGTAAAAATGTACAATATTTTGAGTCAAAAAAAACAACAACGTTGATCATGCCTTTTGGCACGGCAAGTATAGAATCGTATCTTTCTGATATACGTGCGGGTAAATTACTCGTGTTGTTTCCTAATATGGAAGGTCGATATCCGGATATAAAAAATTTAATACATTTCCGACCCTCCTATGCAGAAGAAACAATTGCGCTAATTAACTATGTTGTTGAAAAAAATCAATATCGACGTTGTGCTATTTTTTATCAAAATGATTCTTTTGGAATAGGTCAACGTGATACTGCTCATGCAATATTACGGGAAAAAAATATAGAATGGGTCGATGTACCGTATGATCGCAATGCGGTAGCTTTTTCTCAGCAGGCTGAAAAGATTAAAAATGCTGATGTTGATATGATAGCCCTTTTTTGTCTTTCGGGTGCTGGCATTTCATTAATTCGTAATATTAAGGTGTACAACCTTGTTAATAAAAAATTGATTGGTACCTCTGATTTATTGACCGGTGGATTTATTGTATATGCATATTTACTTGGCCTTGATTTTGTTTGTACATCGGTTACGCCTAATCCTGAAAAAAGTACGCTCCCGATTGCACAAGAATATCGTGCTTCAATGGAAAAGCATGATTTTGAATTGGATTCATTTTCTTTTGAAGGGTATATTGCGACGCAACTTTTTCTTGATGCTTTTCGGTTTGTAGGGCATGTGCTCGATCCGGTAAAATTAGTGCGTTATTTTGAAGGAATGCATAACGTAACGTTTAAAGGGTTGTCTCTTTCTTTTAATAAAGAACGAAGTTTGTCGAATAATATATGGATTGTTGAAGGGCCTACGGTTGATTGGACACTGTATAAAAGAAAATAAATTATCCTAGCTTTAAAAAGGAGCTTGCAGCATGAGCCCAATTCAAAAATATTCAAAAATAATTTCTACTCAACAAATGCTATATAGTTTGGTTTTAATGGGAATATCTTTAGCAATTATTTTTAGCACATTGGTATATGCTAGTTGGTTTAAACGGATCTTTACGGAGCCGAAAGCTATTTTCAAAACACTGGTACCAAAAGATTATACCGTATTAAAACAAAGAAGAGACCAGGTCAAAATTGATGTAGGTCTTTTTATTAGGGATTATTCAACCTTTGATATGGTTAAAGGAGAAATTACCTTTAATGGAAGCATTTTTTTTGAATTTGATCCCTATGAAATATCCCTTGATGAAATTGGTGAGTTTACATTTGCTAGAGCTACTATTTTAGAAAAATCTTTGCCGAAAACAATGCTTTTTGTTGATAAAATATATGCACGATACGATATTAAAGTGGCTATGTTTTCGGATCTTGAATACCAATATTTTCCTTTTGATAGTCATCGTATAGATATTGGTTTGATTAATAAGTCTTTTTTGACGGAGAGGCTTAACAATGTAAAATTTATTGGTCAAAATAGTAGATTTCATGTAAACCATGATTCAGTTGTGGAAACTCCACAGTGGCATTTGTACCATAAATTTGTTAAACATGGATATATTAGTGAAATTTTTAATACATATGTAAAGGAAGCTGTTTTATATTATCCCGTAACTTATTTTACCTTTGAATATGTTAAAAAAGGTATGAAGAATGCATTGATCATTGTATTGCCTATAATTTTGATGTTATTTATAGGCCTTTTTGCTTTGGCTCTTGATCAAAAAAAATATAGAATAACGAGCATATCAATTTCAACAACAGCGTTATCTGCAGTGATTGCATACCGATTTATTATTGAAAATATACAACCCAAAGTAGCATATTTTATGCTTTCTGATTATTTATATTTTATTTTTCTTATAGCCATTTTTATAGTTTTCTTATTAAGCTTTTTTATGGATAAAATATCGATATTATATGGTTTTCTTCTCATTATTTTAATACATGTAATTGTTGATAGTTTAACGATATATTGCATTTTATTTTAAGAATAAATAAGGAAAAGGATAAAAGGGGAAATGAAAAAGTTTATTATAATATGCGTGTTTTTTTTATATGCGGTTCATTTTTTAGTAGCTACGCCTCAAACAATAGATGAATTAAAAAAATCGTTTGGGTCACTCTTACAACAAAAATATGATGCAAAAAATTATACATGGGATTTTGCATTTTTTGATGATATGTATAAAAAAAATGCCTCAGCATATAAGAATTCGTCGTATCCTGCTTCAAAAGAAATTTTTATACCATTGTTCGAAAATATTAATAAAGAAATGCCAACCATTGTTGGAGGAGGATTGAATCTTTTGTGTAAAAAGGATCAAAAGATTATCATCATTGGCTCTTTGTATGGTGGGGTTCAGTGTTTGTTTGATTATGTAGAAAATATGTATAAAAGTGGGTTTATAACTAAAGATTTAGTGCTTAAGAAAAATTATACTATAATTTTTCTTGGCAATGCTGTTGGCAGATCGCCATATTCTCTCGAAACGCTTGCTATCATTGGATTGCTAAAACAAAAAAATTTCAACAATGTATTCTTTATTCAAGGTTTTCAAGAGTATCGAGAGGGATGGTTGGATATAGCATTGGGAGATCAGTTAGCAGCAATGGGCGTTGTGCCATTATATGGGCGTGTTATAACAAATTTTTTTGCACATTGCCCTCTTGCGATAACTATTAAATTTGAAGCTACTGATCATACTATTTTGTGTGCATCAGATGGTGCTCATGCTCTGCAAAATATAACGGAAAACGTTTCTATTATTTTAAGTGGTTTATGGGATTATGATTTTGCTATTCATAAACATAATACAGGCTTTTTTTTGCTACCAACAATCAATGGGGCAATTAATTGGAAAGTTTTTTCTGCTCATACGCCATTGATGAAAGAATATTATAATTTTTCGACGTATTCATATATAATACTTGACCAAAAAACAATAACGCATATATACCGCAGTGAAAATAAAAAGAGCTATCAGAAAGATACATATAATTTATACACGGGACTGCCTAAATGAAAATAAATTCAGATATAATATCTGCTCGTCAGGTTTTTTTACAATTATTATTGATGGTGTTAACGACAATTGCTATTTTCGGTGCTATTAACTATAGCATTGCAAATAAAGCGCCCTCAATTGAAGTTGAGCCAGTGTTGCAAATGGTTACCCCCAAAGAGAGGTCTAAGCGCAATAGTAAGCCAACAATAATAGATGTTGGTTTTTTTATTAGAAATTTTTCTGAATTTGATATGGTCAAAGGCACCTTCATTTTGAGCGGTAGTATTTGGTTTGAGTTTGATTCTTACCGTATTACTCTTGATGAAATCTCTAATTTTACGTTTTTTAAAGGTACTATTATTGAAAAATCTGTGCCGCAAACATATTTAATTAATGGCAGAACGCATGCGCGTTACGATATTAAGATTGCTATATCTTCACCTCTCGAATATCAAAGATTTCCCCTGGATAGTCATCGAATAGATATACCGCTGGTCAATAGATATCTGCCTGCAGACGCATTTTCATTTGATGCAAAAAATACAACATTTCAAATGAATGAGCAATCAGTTGGTCAAACAGCTGATTGGCAAATGGTTAATGTGTTTACTCGGTGTGGTTATATTAGTGAAAAACAAAATAAATATTCGGAAAAATCTGTTATTAGCTATCCGATAGCTTATTTTACTATTGAATATTTTAGAAAAGGTATGAGAAATACATTGCTTATACTATTGCCAACATTATTAATGCTTTTTATGGCGCTTTTGGCCTTATCGTTGGGCTTTAAGTATAAAACAAGCATTATATCAATTACGACAGGTGCTTTATTTGCTGCAATTGCCTATCGATTTATTATTGAAAGCTTATCACCTAAAAGTGGTTATTTTATGTTGTCTGATTATTTATATTTTATTTTTTTA
>CAIKXM010000011.1 GCA_903831405.1 uncultured bacterium | reverse complement strand
TATATTTTTATCCAAAGATCTTTTATTTAATTTTTTCAGCTAAATCCTGCAGCGAATGTTGTTGTGTCGTTTTGTATTCCAGATATACCCAATGCTTCTTGTTAATAGGCATATAAGGTTCGCTTAATGGATTGCTATCTTCGGTGAATCCCCAATGGTGATATGCCGTAATTGCAGCGCTATTTGTTGGTCGAGTGCTGAGGAATATGCGTTGTATGTTTGGAATGATTTTAAAAATTGAGCTCATAAGCAACTTGCCAATGCCTCTGTTTTGCGCGGATGGATCTATTCCAATTTCGGTTACCTGGATATTGCTAAAAGGATACTCTGGTTTAATGCAAAATATTGTATATCCAAGTAAGTTTTTTGATACCGTATCTTTTGCTAAAATAAAGCAATACAGATTTATATTCTGTGTATTCTTTGCATCCATACGTTGCCATTTTTTGATCACCTGTTGCATTTTTTCTTCAATGATATTCCAATTACCATTGGGTATATTTTGTTTTACTATTTCCCAATCTACTTTTAGATCATCATTATTTGTAAAAATAGGATCTAATAATGTTATGTATTCGGTAATGATTTTTTGGTCTTTAGCGTTCGCTTTTAAAAAATTAACTTCAACGGGGGTAAATGCTTGAGCTACAAGATCACTGATGTTTTGCATTATCGATGAAAAGTTGGGAGAGTTTGTATCAGTAATTGTCCACTCAAGTTCGATAGGTGTATTTGCTTTGTCTTGAGCTGTTAAAAGACCTGTTTTCTTGTTTGCTGTAAGGTTTTTAATATAGGCAAGCCATATGTTTTTTACCCATAAATCTTTGATTTGCATAAACAAGTCTTTATTAAGCTGCATGTGCCCCATGCCAGGAACAATATGCATGGTTGCATTGGGTATTACATCAATACAATATTCTTGCATTACTCGTGCAAATGCGAGCGGATCTTTTGAGCCATGTATTGCAAACACGGGTATCTGCAATTTCTTGAGATCATCTCGTCGATCGGTAACCGTTTGCATAGCTTTGACATGGTTATGCATAGGTTCTGTACCTGCGGTGAACTGTGCAAACCAGGCGATATGCTCAGGCCTTGAACGCTCGTACATATCTTTGATAAAGCTTTTTGCTATTGTTTGATCAAGTGGTATATCACCATGCAGATAGGTATATGATTTTAAGAATCCATCAACACTGCTCTCATACAAGATGGTTGGCTTGTTTTTTGTTAACATATACCAGGTTTGTGCAAGAGTAGCTTTTTCCCATAATGTATATTTGATTTTATTGTCAGGTACAAGTACTGCTGATGAGATAGGTGTTATAGAGAGCATGCGTGATGGGTAATCAAGTGCAAGTAATTGTGTTATAGCGCCACCCATTGAGCTGCCCATGACATGCGCTTGTTGTATGCTATAGGCATCAAGAATAGCTATTGCATCTTGTGCAAGAGTATCGAGCGTGTATGGATTCTGTTTGTAATCAACTGCTGATGATAACCCCATGTCGCGATGGTCATAGCGAATGACAAAATAGCCGCTGTCTACAAGAGATTGGCAAAAGTCGTCGATCCAAAAGCGTGCTGGAGTCATAGCGCCGGAGATAAGCAGAATAGCTGGATTTTCTGCTTTGCCAAAGCTTTCGGTATGGAGCTCTATATCAGGATTAACGGTAACCATTTTGGTTGAATAGATTGCTGGTTGTGTTGTTATCATATCTTTTTGTTCTGGCATAATAACCTTTCTGTTAACATGCTTATAGAGCAATACGCCTGCGCATAAGAGCGTTAGTGCGCATAGTGCAAAAAGAATAGTAGTACGTTTCATTTCTTTATTCCCTGCATGCTTCGACATTTACAGTTTTTCAGCATATTTTTGCATGATTTTATAATACTGAGGAATTTGTGCACTTATTTCGTTGGCAGTTTCTTCTTTATAAATATGTGATGTAAAGTTACGACTTTTTATCATCTCTAACAAGATTTCAGCATCAGGCTCAGAAATAATTGCAGCTTTGCATGCAGCCATAATGACGGAGCGTGGAGCAACTATTTCTAAAGAAATATTGAATGTTTCTTCCTCATATCTTTTGAGATATTTCCAGAACAAGTCTGAACAAAATTCAAATCGTTGGATGAGAGAGTCTCTCAAAGTTCTTTCTAGTTCTTCATTGCTCATCAATAGCGAAGCTTGCCTGTTTTGCATTAATTGTAAATCTTCACAATGTTGTAAAGTTTCATGTAATCGAATTAGAGCAGATGTTAAATTTTGCTTAGCAAGTATTATTGTTCCCATACTATTCCTTCTTTTTTTACTTCATTTTTTAAAGTATCAGATGCTGAATACAAATCGACCAGATCTACGGTAAGCGGTATTGTTGTTTCTTCGAGATCATCATAAATTTTGAAGATACTATTTTTACTTATTGGAGCATTGCAATCAAGTGCAATATCAATATCAGAACCAGAATGCTCTGTTTTGCGCGCTCGAGAGCCAAAAAGATATATGGTGCATGTGGGAAGATGCTTGTGAATGATCGTAGTTAGTGTTTTTTTGTATCTATCAAAATTTACATCATTTTTGTTCATTGAGTTCCCTTTTTTAAAATTTTCGCATGCACAACATATGTATTATTTAATCCCTATATGTACTTCAACGACAGCATTTTGGGGATCCATGCTTTGCTCATCATATAATTCATAATCAGCTATATAGCTGCGTACAAGCTCGCCTTGATCTTCCAAGCTCCATATTTTTGCCCAAAGATTCATGACAACGCTATTAACAGGTCCGCTCTCTGTATTAAAAACGACTCTTTTTTCGGCCTTGACGTGTTGAGCAACCATTCCTGCTGGAACTATATCAATAGAGGAAACACGATTGCCGATGAGCAAGCTATATTCGCCATTTTTGTCATTTTCGTACTCATAATAGAGCGCTATTATTGCATCGTCTATTTTGCTTGGGATTTGTGCTGAAATGTTTTCAGTAAAAAATTGTTGCCACAGTTTTGCGATAGAACCATTTTCAGCTGCTGCTTTATTGGTGGTGCGTATTGCGATGCCAATGACATAAAAATTTGGTTCGGTTTTTATAAAATTTGTAAGCATGATTAATCCTATAGATATAATAGAGAGATATAATTTGTTCATATTTTTTTTGTTATGTTCTTACTATGTTTTGTGTCAAAATTTTTTGTGTGTAGACAGTATAATGAGAAAATGTTTTAGCTTTCAACTTCGAGCCTGGTTAAGCCGGCTTTTTTACTTTTGTTAAACGCATAGGTAAATAACAATAAGCATGCACTACCATAGATCAGCAATAAGAGTGCAGCGATTCCTGCTTGGTGCCATACCTCTGCAGGAGCATGGGCAACAGTTGCACGGGTAATTGAGAAAATATGGTACAGTGGATTGTATACGGCAACTCTTTGCAAGAATGGCGGGATAACGTCGATAGAGTAATATACACCGCTGATTGGTACAAATAGCCATCCAAGTGCCCAGGTAAGCGGTGTTGCTTGTTTGCCAAGGATAAGCAGTATGCTGTTTATAATAAGCCCCATGCAAAAGCCTGCGGAGAGCAACAGTAGAAGCTGCAAAAATACTATCCAGCCGAATGAAAAAATTGAGAAACCAAAGATAACTCGTACTAAAAATGCTGCAATGCTAAAGCTCAGACAGCCGGTGCATATACAGAGCGTGCCAAGGGCTATAAGCCAATCAAGTACTTGTAGTTGCGTTGAGAAAATGGTAACAAAATTGTATTCCCATAGTTCGCGCAAAAAAGCCATGCCCATGTTCACCGCACCACGCAAAAAGGCGTAAAGAAGTACCATGTTTACAAAAATAATATGCGCAGTGCTCAAATCACCACCTGCACATGAAGCGAGCGATCGACCGACTGATTTGCCCAAAAAGCCAAAAATTAAAATATCAATGAGAATCCAGTACCAATAGTGGAACATCTCAAAGGGTTTACGCAGATACATTAGGTGACGATATACAATTGCGCTACTGCGGCGTATATGATTTTTCATGTTTTTTACTCCTGGGGCAGTTTTAAAAAATTTGTACTCTTTTTTTTATTTTTTTATACAAGATTATCTTTTATTTTTTATTTACATAAAAGTATGTTGGGGTTTTTTGCTCCCGCAGTGCTATTTTTTACTGTGTTAGTGCAACAAAATAATCTTCGAGCGTTGGCTTATCAATAGAGATTTGTGAATACTCAACTCCAGCACTTGAACATGCACAGAGTAGCTGCGCAACACAATGCTCCTCAATTTTTATTTCGATAAAATTATGCTCTTCTTGCGTATAGTCAAAAGAGTTTTTTGTGAGATGCTCAATCAATCTATCAATATTGGTAGTGACAAGTAGCTGTACTTTAACCTGGGATACGGTTGCTGCCAAAAGCTCTGGGGTATTATTTGCAACAATTTCACCATTGCGTAGAACAAGGATACGATCGCAGAGTTCCGTTACCTCGGCCATATTATGCGAAGTAAAGAGCATCGATACTGCATGTTGATGACTGTACTCAAGAATGAACGAGCGGATGCGTTGTGCATTTTCGGGGTCCAGCGCTGCGGTAGGCTCATCGAGGAGGATAACATCAGGTTCAATTAAAAATGTTCGCGCAAGAATAACCGTTGTTGTCTGTCCTGCGGAGAGGCGCGTTGCATTGCGCTTGAGCAAGTCATTGAGGCGAAAAATACCAGAAATATATTCAATTTTTTTGCTAATTTCTTTTTGTGACATGCCGTAGAGCATGCCATGAACCATAAGACATTCGCGTACGCTCAAATTACTTGGTAGACGCATATATCCACTGGCAAAGGCAATGCGCGAGTGTGGTGCAAAGGTAATATCGCCCGCGGTTGGGGTAAGCAAATCGAGTAGCATTTGCATGGTGGTTGTTTTGCCTGCACCATTAGCACCGAGAAATCCCAAGATTTCTGACTTGTCGATACTAAAAGAGATGTCACGTACTGCTACAAAGGGTTTGTCGCCTCTGTATTTTCTGTACCAGGTAGGTGCGTATTCTTTTCGCAAGTTTGTAACTACTAATGCTTTTTCATTCATACTTTCCTCGCTTTTTTTAAAATGTTATTGTTTTTTTTAATTGTATGTGCTTTGTGTATGTAGGCAACAGTATATTGTTCTGATCAATTGTTTATTTTGTTACTGTATGCGTGATGAGCAAAATTCTCGTATGTGGTTTGTAATGACAGGTATCCCTACTTCTGCCGTGATATTTCCCACTGGCACTACAGTAGCATACCACCAACGCTTTACTTTATTCCACAATATTGCATCACAAAATGCATTGTGGTCAGCACCGGGTATAATTTGTAGCGAAATATTGTTTTGTATTGATTGTGCTTGTACTGCTGCTAAACGCGCTTGCTGCGTTGTTCTTTTTGGCTCAGCAGAGAGATATAAGCAGGGAATGGTGTTTGTTTTTGTTGTATTCCAGGGGGCATAAAAACCATCAAGGCTTATTGAGCCAGAAATATTTTTATTATAGTGTGCATATGCCATGCTTGCAGCGCCACCAAGAGAATGGCCTATAACAATGCATTTTTGCATGTTGATTCGGTTATATAAAATATGGTCAACTTGCTCACTCCATTCTTTTATTTGGTTATATGCTTGATCAATATTGGTAATATATTGGTCAAGTGCCATGCATGTTTTATTTTTTTTGTCTTGAGCGTCAGCAAATATTGGCTTTTGATATACTATTTTTTCGCCATTGGGTAGAACAACTTTTTTTGCAATACCGGGATGATCGATGCCTATCACAACGTAGCCATGTGTAACAAGGTCATTAATAATAAATGTGTATATTGAGCAGTCTGTTGCGTAGCCATGAGAAAATATAACAACAGGCGCTTGCTGCTGCGCATCAACAGGATAATAGATATGTACCGGTATGCTGTTTTGTGTGTAGAGAGAGATAGTGCCAACTTTGCAGGTGTCTGTTTGCTTTACGGTAGTATCAATCGAGGATCCATTGTTTGTCGTAGCTTTGGACCACAGAACAGCTTGTGATGGAGTGTTGCGTATTGTGGTATCAAACCAGCGCGTGTATATGCTCGTGGTAAAGAATATTGTGCAACCAATGAGCCAACAACCAACTACCCAGAGAGCGCCATAGACTATTTTTTTATTCATGTTTTATTTTTCTTAATTTTTAGTTTTTTGATACATATAAAAAATAAAAGACAGTTCACTTGTTTTTATTCAAGCGAAATGTCTTTTATTTTTTATTTTTCATCAAGCGTATGTGTACACGCGGAAAAAGTTAGAATTTTGCAGTTTTAAACAGCTAATTCTTTCTTTGAAGCATTTACACGTTTTGCTAAACGACTTAATTTACGTGAAGCTGTGCGAGGATGCAAAACATTCTTGCTCTTTGCACGAGCAAGTTTAGCAGCAACATCTGATAATAAAATATCAACGTTGGCTGATTTTGCTTCAATAGCAACAACTACTTTTTTCATTGCTGTTTTGATAGCTGTTTTTCGCGCAAGGTTTTTTAAACGACGCTTTTCGCTTTTTACCACATTCTTTTTTGCTGATTTTGTATTTGCCATCTGCTTAGATACCTTTAAAAGACTTTTTGTATTTTTTGAGCTTTAACACATTTAGTACATACATATGCATTGTGCACACGTACTTTTACTTCGTTTGGCAAAGTAAAACGCATTTTGTGAACGTTAGGATATACCCAACGTTTAACGCGGTTTTTTGCGTGACTTACTAAATTCGCAACTTGTGGACGTTTTCCACAAACAAAACAGATACGTGCCATGTTCTAAAAACCTTTCATTTTTCACCATAATATAGACAAAAGTGTACCGTTAAAAAGGTACTTTTTCAAATTTCTTTTTATATTTTCTCTTTAGATATCGGTAGAAACATCACTCGAAAGTGAATGGTCTGTGCGTGCTGTGATATTTAAAAGAGCATAAATTTCACGAGCAAACAATGTTTCTTTTGCAACAAGCTCATCTGTTAACAATGTAATTTTGTTTGCATTGTTGGTTAGTATTTCTTGCGCTTGTGCATAACATTGATCAATAATTTTTTTAACTTGTTGATCAATTAACTGAGCGGTTGCGGGCGCATATGATAATTCATGTTCTCTATCATCATACATGATAAAACCAAGTTCGGACATACCATACGAACATACCATGTAATGAGCAATTTTGGTTGCTTGTCGCAGGTCACTAAAAGCGCCAGTCGAAACATTTGTAGAACCGAGCATGATTTCTTCAGCAATACGACCGCCAAGAGCTACCATAATGTCATTCTCAAGTTGTGCTTTTGTTTTATTATGTCGCTCTCTCTCAGGCATTGAGTGTGTTACGCCGAGAGCTTTTCCGCGAGGAATAACGGTTACTTTGTATAGCGGGTCGGCAACTTCTGGGGTCATTAAAATGATGAGAGCATGACCAGCTTCATGTATTGCTGTTTCTTTAATATCTTTTGGTGTCAGTGTTATTGATTTTAACGCTTTGCCCAAAATAATTTTATCTCGTGCTTCATCAAAATTATGAAGCGTTACTACATCTTGATTGTTACGTGCAGCGTCTATTGCCGCTTCGTTTACTAAATTTGCAAGATATGCGGCACTAAATCCGGGTGTTCCGCGGGCAAGTTTCTCAAAGTTAATGCTGTCATCCATAACAATTTTTTTTGCATGAAGGCGCAGAATGCTCTCGCGACTCTTAAGATCAGGATAGGGAACATCGACGCGACGATCAAATCTACCAGGACGAAGTAATGCTGCATCCAAAATATCAGGACGATTTGTTGCAGCCATAACAACAATTGATGCTGCAGTGGTGTCAAAACCATCCATTTCGATAAGCAGTTGGTTGAGTGTTTGGTTATACTCGTCACCACCACCACCTGAACTCATACGTTTTGCTCCAATAGCATCAATCTCATCAATAAAGATGATGCTTGAGCCGTGCTTGCGTGCTTGTGAAAACAGATCACGAACACGAGCTGCGCCAACGCCGACATACATTTCGACAAATTCAGATGCACTGACGCTGTAGAATGGACAGTTTGCCTCGCCTGCTACAGCCTTTGCGAGCAATGTTTTACCATTGCCTGGGTCACCGACAAGCAGCACTCCACGAGTGAGCGTTGCGCCAAGTTTGCGGTATTTATCGGGATGACGTAGAAAGTCAACGACATCGGTTAACTCTTCTTTTGCCTCAAGGACACCGGCAACGTCTTTAAAGGTAATTTTAATTTGATTTGGCATATACATGCGTGCACGATGGCTTGTTTTTGAAGCGGTATGAACATCGCCGCCACCGTCCTGTTGGGATTTTTTGAGTAATGCATAGGCACGTATAAAATACTCATGGGTGACTTCAACTTTTTTATCACGTACGGCGAGCACGGTTGCTTGATTTGCAAGATTTGCGACATCAGCTCCGGTAAAGCCAGCAGTTAGTTGTGCGAGTTCTTCGATGTTAATGTCCTTTGCAGCCTTTATTTTGCGTAATGCTATAGTAAATAGTTCTTTGCGTGCTTCTAGGTCTGGATAGGGAACAAGAACTTGTCTATCGAATCTTCCTGGACGAAGCAATGCTTTATCAAGAGTTTCTGAAAGATTGGTAGCTGCGAGAACAACAACAGGAACGTCTTCAGTATTAAAGCCATCCATTTCGGCGAGCAGTTGATTAAGTGTTTGTTCGCGCTCATCATGACCGCCACCAAGACCGGTGCCTCTCTGGCGACCAATGGTATCAATCTCATCAATAAAAATGATGCTTGGAGCTGCGCGACGAGCTTGTTCGAATAAGTCACGAATACGTGCGGCACCTACGCCAACAAAGACTTCGATAAAGTCAGATCCACTAATGCTAAAAAATTGACAATTAACTTCACCTGCTACGGCTTTTGCAAGCAATGTTTTACCATTGCCTGGATCGCCAACAAGCAAAACACCACGAGGAGCATGTGCGCCAAGTTGTTTAAATTGATCGGGGTTTTTGAGGTAATCGATAACGTCTTGCAAGCTTTCTTTTGCTTCACTTGCACCGGCTACATCAGAGAAGCGAATGGACGTTTGCGATTGAGCATTAATTTTTGCGCGACTTTTGCCAACATTAAAAATATTGCTTGAGCTGCTATTATTTCCACCACTGCCTTTGCTAATGCGACGCCATAGATAAATGGCATAACCGATACCAAGCGCTATTGATGCAATAAAAAGCCAAAAACTAATGTTTGAGAGGGGCGAATTGCTTCGAGAATCTTCTTCAACAGAAAAATCAACATGTTGTTTGCGGAGAATTGACCACATTTCATCAGTTGGTATAACGGTTGCTTCAAAAGTTTTGCCATCGCTAAACTGACCAGTCGCATTTTGGCCAGATATGGTAACTTTTTTAATTTCTCCCTTTTCAGCTTTTTCTAAGAACGCTGCATAGGTTAGTTTAAAAGGAATCTGAATTGTGTCGGAGAATCGTGCAAGTACTGCTAATGCTAATAAAAAAAAGATAATAATAGCAATCAGGCTGCGCGGCCCTTGAATATATTTTTGAAAAAAAGACTGTTTGCTTTTCATTGTGCGTAAACCCTTATTCCTGTCGTGTATATCTTTCTACTCTTTATTTACTCTTATCTACGTATACTAATTATACCATAATATAAACAATTTTTCTATTTTGTTATGACCATGATGGATAGCTGCACAGTTCTTTGCTACTCGTTATGTATACCATAGTTCCTCCATTGACTGGCTGCAAGGCAATTTGGTGTATAGATCCTTTTTCGAAGCTAAAAGCTACATAGTGACCACAGGGAGACCAGCAAGGATCAATTTTGTTGCCATCGTTAAACGTAATTTGGGTATTCTTTTTTGTACTATGATCATAGACGTAGAGCTGCATGAGGCCATTTATGCGCGCTGAATATACCGTTTTATTTTTTTGTTTATGATGAGCTGGTGCAACTGCATATCCTTTTGATAAAACTTTTGTGTTTTTTCCATTTCTATCGCATTGCTTAATGCATCCACCAGAGCAATATATAATATTTCCATTACTCATTGTTGTTGGCGAGGCGCATATTGTTGATTCTTTTATGATCAATGTATGGGTACCAGTTTTTAATAAAGAATTATAGGTGTATCGCCATATATTTCCAGATCGAGCATATACAATACCATCAGCTGACATGCTTTCACCAAAAGCAACTCCGACACTGGTGCCTGGCATATCGAGTACAACGGTTGGCCTGCTTTGTCCAACAATAATTTGGCTCAGTCGAACATTGCTATGAGTGAATTCTGAAAATAGTACAACGGGCTGGGCAATATATTTGTTCCATAGCGGTGCAATAACAATGGCAGGAGCACGATATAGTATTTGTTGATCTTTTCCATCAAAAGAGGCAGTGCATAGTTCTGTTTGCACATACGAACGGGTTGATTTTTGTTGTCGTACAAACAATATTGATGAGGTGAACGAGCTCTCTTCTCCGGTTAAGCTTTTCCATAATTCATGAGCAAGAGCATGTCCGAGAATATGCGCAGAGCAATTTTTTCTGGTAATGCGAGATCCGGTAAGCATAAACTTGCTACAGGTGTCATACATGCGCCACTCGAAGCCATCAGTAAGTGATGAGAGAAAAATAACGAGAGGGTATCCGCGTTGCATAAAAAGGGATAACTCTTTTTCTTGTTGTGGTGTTGAGCCTTTTTCGACAATACAATTAAATTGATCGCTTGTTTTTAAATCAAAACACATAGTGTCAATAGCTTGTGAATGCATTGAGTCGAGCATTGTCGTACATACAAACATGAGCTGCATAGCTTTATGCGTGCCACTGGGAGTAATCGTCATTTCTGCTGTTTTGTCGTGCATGCTATATAACGATAGCGATAGAGCAAAAGAAAAAAAATAGAGAATTTTTAACATAGATTTATTCATTACAGTATATCTTTCAAAATGCATGAGTATGATATCGTATTTATTAAAAAGTAAAGATACAACGTCGCGAGGCCATTACCGATGGATATTGACCATCAAATGCTTTAAGCAGTGCGCCACGAGCTGCGTAATCATAGACAATAATACCAGTTTTTTCAATAAACTGTACATCTTTTATGCGACCACTGCTATCAAAGAATGCCATTATACGTACTTTTTTTGCTCCAGGTATTGCAATTGATGGCGGATGCCATGTTTCGGCAACTTCGGCACATACCATAGCCGTTTGCTCATCGCAACAAATAGGATTGTTATTGCCTGGATCTATTGAAAATTCCTCATCATGTACGTCATTATCACGTGTAGAAGTGCTTATAGCCTCAGTGTTGCTAGTTTGTTGTTGAAAATCCTCTTTTGTATCAGTAGCTGTGTTGCCGGTTTGTTGAGAGATTTCTTTTGCATCAGTAGTTATAGTGATAGTAGTATCTTTTGGAGATTCTTCTGCTTGTGTAACAATTGGTACGTTTTGCTCTTTTTTTGTTTTTATTGCTGGTTTTTCAACAACACTCTCTTGTGCCAAATTTTCTTGCGCATACTGCTTTTCAGATTTCTCTATTGCTGTATTTGGCATAACAACAGGCACTGTTTTTTTAGGATCTTTGAGCAACTTTTTTTTATTGGCTTGTTGTTTCTTGTTATTCTTAATTTCTTTTTTTTCTTTTTTCTTTGCTTTGATTTTTTTTAATTTTTCTTTTTTTG
>CAIKXM010000010.1 GCA_903831405.1 uncultured bacterium | reverse complement strand
TAGACATCGATCTGTTGCAGGTTTTCTTTGTAACATATTTTCAGGAGTATCTGCTTATGCATTTTATGAAAGTAAGCCTTCTCTTGCAAAGATCGAAAAAGCTTTGTCTTTCAGTTAATCTGTATTATCGAATTCGCGTTATGTATATTTTTTAAGAGAAGGTAATAAAATCGTGAAGAAACTTTTAATACTGTGTAGTCTTATTTTGATTATTACTACACAATTATTCTGCATGGAACAACAACCATCCCGTTATCAAAAAGTAAAAGATTGGGCTACAAGTTGGCTCCGCAAAACACCAGTTCAAGCAGAACCAGCAACAGTTGCGCCATCAGCGCCGTCAACATCAATTCCAATGTCAACTACAGTAGTATCAGATCAAATACTTAAACAACAAAAAGAAGAAACATTGCATGCTTTTGCTGTATTAGAAGCAAGAATTAATGAATTGTTTGAAGTTTATGGAATTATTGATAGAAGAGGCAGACGAATAGAGGAAGAAGACAGTTTTGTTGGAGGGGTCCATATAAGTCTTCCAAGGTTCAGAGATGAATTTCTCGCTCGCTCTCTAACACCTGATTCTATAGAAACAGCACAATCATATATATCGTGTATTAACGCAGAGCTATCTCGTGCGTATCCTAAAGAAAAAATACAACAAGATAGAGAACGAATACTAAAGTACAAACAAGAAATGGAAGAACGACGATCATGGCATGCACGCTTTGAAGAATGGGAACGTACCCATACAGAAGACTATACAAAAACACATCAAGCTGAATATCGATCATGGATGCACCAACGCCCCTCATAAAATCTAATTATAGTATAGCAACAATCATCTCGCGCTATCAAAAGGTAAAAAATTGAGCTGCAGCCGTTGCTGTTTCTGCTTGAACTGGTGCTTTGCAGACTAATAATAAGTAGAAGAGAGAAGGCTTGGGAGTGACTTCCCAAGCCTTCTCTCTTCTACTTATATTCTCATCAACAATAATATGTACATAGTTAAACAATATTATTTTTTACTATGTTTATTCAGGAAAATCGCGCTCATCAAACGATACATTGTCAAAAACTTCATGTATCCGTTCAATACTACAAGCCTGTCCAGAACTACTATCAATAGTTACGCAAATACCATTGATACAAAACGGCGGCTCTACTTCGACAACAAACTTATGCGGCATCTGAGAGAGCATCATGCTGAGAATAGGTTCTTTTTTCATTCCCAGCATTCCATTAAGCGCTCCACACATACCAGCATCAGTAATATACGCAGTGCCGTTGGCAAGAATACGATTATCTGCAGTTTGTATATGTGTATGAGTACCTGCAATGCAAGATACTCTGCCATCAAAATACAATCCCAATCCAACCTTCTCTGATGATGCTTCTGCATGAAAATCAACAAAAATACAATTTGTTTTTGTTGAAACAAAGGTTAATACCGTCTCAAGCGTTTTAAAGGGACAGAGCAAAAGCTCTCGCATAAACACACGGCCCTGCAAGTTGAGCACTGCAAGAGGTTTGCCAAGTCCTGGAATAGGAATAAACGCACAACCAGTACCCGGACATCCAGTCGGATAATTGAGTGGGCGTACAATATTTTTGGAACTAGACAAAAAATCAAAGAGTTCTTTTTTTTGGAATACATGGTTGCCCGTTGTAATGCAATCAACACCATCTTGGTACAATTGCTCTGCAACGCGTGGCGTAAGCCCACGGCCATTCTTAGCCGCATTCTCACCATTGACAATAATTAGATCAGCTTTGTATTTTGCTTTGAGTGCACCCAGGTGAGAGCGCATAAGCGCCCTACCAGGAATACCAACTAAATCACCAAAAAATAATACTTTTACTACATTATCAGCGTGCATATTCTATTGCTCTCTTTTCACGGATAATATTAATTTTAATTTGACCAGGGAAGTTTAATTCTTTTTCAACTTTGCCCGCAAGTTCACGCGCAAGCATTTGTGCTTCTTGATCTGAGAGAATTTCTTCTTCAACAATAACGCGTATTTCTCTTCCTGCTTGTACTGCGTATGCTTTTTTAATACCCTTAAACGAATGCGCAATTTCTTCGAGCTTTTCAAGACGCTTAATATAGGTAGACAACGTTTCTCTTCGTGCGCCCGGACGTGATGCAGAAATTCCATCAGCTATCATGACAATAGGTCCATAAATAGAATTGAATGCTACTTCTTCATGATGTGCAGCAATCGCATTGACTACGCAGCTTTCTTCGCCGCAATGTTTTGCAATTTCGGCACCAATGATAGCATGAGGTCCTTCGTGTTCGCTTGATGCAGCTTTTCCTATATCGTGGAAAAGACCAGCACGCAGCGCAAGATGAGGATGCTCAACTTTGAGCTCTTCGGCAATCATACGAGCAAAGAGACCAACTTCTATACTATGTGCCAAAACATTTTGAGAGAAGCTTGTTCTAAAGTGTAATTTGCCCAAAGCAGTCAACATTTCTTGTTTAACGCCTTGCAAGTTAAATTGCAGAATAGCTTTTTTACCATACTCTTCGATCATCTCATCTATTTCTTTTTCGCACTGCAATACCATCTCTTCAATACGAGTTGGGTTAATACGTCCATCAACAATGAGCTTTTCGAGCGAGCGTCGAGCGATTTCGCGCCTGATTGGATTAAAGCCCGAAATTGTTATGATTTCTGGTGTATCACCGATAACAAACTCCATACCCGTTGCCATTTCGAGAGCCTTAATATTGCGGCCTTCTTTACCAATAATGCGTCCCTTCATATCATCATTAGGAAGATGGACAACATTAGAAGAATGTGCTGCAACAACATCGGTAGAAGCACGTTGCATAATATTAATCAAAATTTGTGACGAGCGTTCTTTTGCGGTGATTTTGACATCTTCTTCGACCTTTTGCAGCCATTTTGCCTGAGTGTGCGTAACTTCACTCTGTAACATTTCGCAGAGCATGGCGCGCGCATCGTCGCGAGAAAATTGAGCAATATGCTCAAGCTTTGCTATAAAATTTTCTTGTAGTTTCTTTGTTTCTTCTTCACGCTGGCGCAATAGATTGTCACGCTGCAAGAGAATTCTTTCTTTTGATTGCAAATCAATAGATTTAGAATCGATTTGATGTTCTTTTTGTTCTAATAAATCAAGCTTTGAGTTAATCTTTTGCTGTGTTTTTTCAAACAAAGCACGTTCACGCTTGATTTCAACGTCAAAATCCATTTTTTTACGATATAACTCGTCTTTAAGTCGCAAACTTGCTTCTCGACGTTCAGCCTCAGTATCTTTTTTTAATTGATCAATAGATAGTCGAGCTGCTTTTTCTTTTTGTTGCAGGACAAATAAATTTCTTTGCGCTCGAAAGGTTAGATAAATACCAACAATAATTAATCCAATACTGACTGCATAAGCAATTAATAAATATAACAATTCCATACGATTTCTTTCGAGAAAACACGTGTCACGATAACAATTTTAAAGTTTTATCAATAATAAAACTTCTTTTTTTAGAAAATCATATGGTCTTAGAAGATTCAATGTGGTCAAGGTGTGCTGATAAACGATGTATATTATTTTCGCTTTTAATTAACTCTATTGCAAAAGAAAAGGCAGCAAATAAAAATTTTTTCTTCTTTTGGTCTGTCGTTAAAAGATCTACATGTTTGAGCGAATTCAATTCGCAACACTGCTCAACGAGTAATTGAGCTTTATGTAGAACGAGAGAGTCTTCATCAGTGACTATATTCAAAACTTCATCTGCAATAACTATCATATGCTTTTTGGAAGTTGCTGCAGCCGACGAAACAGAAATGTTTTGCAAGGATAGCAAACTATCTGCCATTATTGTTTCTCAAGAATAAAAGTATCTATTGAGTGCATAATGTCATCGACAAGAAGCTTTGTTAAATCATTGTCCTGATTTATTGCTTCTAAGTTTTGATTTTCTAAAAGTACTTTTTCTTCAAACAATGCTACTTTTTCTTTTAATGCTACATTTTCAGTCATTAAAAGATTTTTTTCGGCAAGCATTAGTTGAATAGTTTCTTGCTGTTGCTTATACAGAGTAATAAGATTATTAACCTTATATTCAAGTTTTTCCAAGCATTCCATTGGCAGCTCCTTTTTTTTGTTTTTTATGTGCAGCAATAAAAATATAGGCACATTTTGCAACAATATACTAGACGAAAAAAAACTTAACTGTCAAGAACAGGCAAGGTAACTATAGCAAGTTTTTATACATACTATAGTTACCTTGCGAAACATTTATTTTGTCATAGAAACAATATGATCAAAAGCCATTGGATCAAAAATAGCAATTTGTGAAAGCATTTTGCGATTTAAGCTAATATGGTTAATTTTTAAAGCATGTATAAGAGTGCTGTACTTTAAACCACGTTGCTCTGCGGCAGCTTTAATACGTGAAATAAACAAGGCGCGCATATCGCGTTTTTTAAGCTTACGTCCAACAAAAGCAAAAGCCATTGCTCTTCGTAATGTTTCAACAGCTCTACGGAAAATATTTTTACGCTGGCCCCAAAAGCCTTTAGCTAATTTTAATATTTTTTTATGACGTTTTTTTGTGGCCATACCACGTTTGACGCGTGACATACTAATATTCTTTCTTTTTTATATGGTAATTTTAAATTTACAATAATGACTTAAGATGTTTTACATCACTTTTACTAATATAGCCGCCTTTACGCAAGTTGCGCTTTGTCTTTGACGTTTTTCCCGTCAAAAGATGGCGACGATTTGCTTTTGCGTGCTTAATTTTACCACTTTTTAACAACTTGAAACGCTTTTTTGCGCCTGAATGTGTTTTATGTTTAACCATTGCCAAAATCCTTTAACAATTATTTTTTAAGATAATATATTCGTGACCAATACTGTCCAGTATGGTTATCACTTTCCATAACAACTTGATCAACTATTCCCGCATCAGTCAATGTTTTCTGTACTTTCGAAAACAATTCAACGCCACGCTCTTCTTTGGTGAGCATTTCACGACCACGCCCAAACACCAGTGTCAATTTCAGTCGTTTTCCACTTTTGAGGAACTGCACTGCTTGATTTAACTTTGTTTGATAGTCATGTTCAGCGATTTTTGGTCTAATCTGTATTTCTTTGACCTCAACAATATGTTGCTTCTTGCGTGCTTCAGACTGTTGCTTCTTCTTTTCATATGACATCTTACCAAAATCAATTATTTTTGCTACTGGATGACCTTCGCCACCACGCTCAGCAATAAGAACAAGATCAAGATTCTGCGCATAAGCCAGACGAATTGCTTCTTCTTTCTTTACTATTCCTAAATTTTCGCCCGTGCTACTAATCAATTGCACTTGCAGGAAAGGAATTTTATCATTAATCAAAGCACTCTTGTCTGTTTTTTCGTTGACTTTTGTCATATTCTATTCTTCTTCTCCACTTATTTCGTTTTGTTCGGTTTCACTACCATGGGGGAGCAGTAGACTTTTCTTCATTGCTTCACGCACTTCTTTATAAATACGATCAAAAAGTACTTGCTCTTTAAAATTCTTTGCTAAAGCTTCTCGTCCTTGTGCAATCTTTTCACCTTCATATGAAAACCATGCGCCAGACTGTTTTATTACATTATATTGAATAGCAGCATCAATTAAATCACCCTCTCGACTAACACCCTCTCCAAAAATAAGGTCAAGAATAACGGTACGGAAAGGAGGAGCCATTTTATTTTTAGCAACTTTAATTTTAACTCTATTGCCGCGCTGCTCACCAGACTTATCTTTAATAGCTTCTACGCGACGAATATCAAGGCGAACTGATGCATAAAATTTAAGCGCATTACCACCAGAGGTAACTTCTTTATTTGCAAACGGCATCGAATTGATCGTGTGCCTAATTTGGTTAATAAAGATCATTGCTGTTTTTGACTTATGAACAATAGGCGTCAATTTACGCAAAGCCTGTGACATGAGACGTGCTTGCAATCCAACATGTTGATCACCCATATCGCCATCTAATTCAGCTTTGGGAACAAGAGCTGCTACAGAGTCAATGACAATTAAATCAATAGCACCTGAGCGTATAAGCATTTCTGCAATATCAAGTGCTTGTTCACCAAAATCTGGTTGCGAAATAATAAGCTCATTAACATCAATACCAAGCTTTGCTGCATATATAGGATCAAGTGCATGCTCAGCATCAATAAAGGCACAAATGCCACCAAGTTTTTGCGCCTGAGCGATAGCTTGCAGGGCAAGTGTTGTTTTTCCTGATGCTTCAGGACCGTATATTTCAATCACTCTACCACGAGGCAATCCACCAATGCCAAGGGCGTGGTCAAGCATTATTGACCCTGTTGAGATAACTTCGACGTCAGGTATGCCGCCCTGTCCGAGCAGCATAACTGAACCTTTTCCGTATTGCTTGTCAATTTGAGAGAAAACAACGTCAAGCATTTTTCGCTTTGCGGTTATTGTCTGCAAATCTTTTTGCAATTCTTTTTTTTCTGAGACCATTACAAACTTTCCTGAGAACCTTAAAATTGATACGTTATGTTTTTTTTATTTCAATAATTGTGCAAGAATTATCGGATCAATTTCCATTGTAACATTTCTCATGAAAGAGACAATAATATTTTCCATAAATTGGTCTATTGTTAGCGCATTTTTACTATTTTCTTTAGTTTTTTCTGCATTCTCACACACCTTTTCATCAGAGAAGGTACATTTTGTTAACTGTATGAACAGTGAATCTTTCTCATTTTTTCCCTCAACGCTTGGTGTTGTAAAGATTATTTTCGAAGGATGTATCATACGCTTCATACGATCAATAGGCAGCAATTTCATTGTAGAACTTTGCCAGTCAAGCGGAGATTGTATTGAGATAGATTCAGTAGTAAAACCAAAGGTAGACTCTTTGGGGAACTGTGAAGTTTTTTCAATATTCAAGCGCAATGATTTGCTGTCTGCTTCGAATTGTTTTTGAGCATTCTGAACATGATAGTCATTTGTAACTTGCGATTGTACTTGTTCAAAAGGAATTGCTCGTGCCTGCTCAAGAGAGACAAGTTCAATAATAGTTCCATTGTCTAATGCTTTTCTTACACCAGCTTTTGACAACTCATTAAGACGTTTGTCAGTAACTACTTCTTGTTTTGCGTGTTGGCGTTCAACAAATTTTGCAAAATCTTCAGGCGATTTGCGAGATGCTTCACGTGCTTCTTGCATAAATATTTTTGCAAAAGTCTTTTGACGAATTTCTTTAGCAATTGCTTCTTTGACTGATTCTAATGGCTTGAGGATTGCAAATTCTTTTTTTATCCTACCTATAATTTCGAAACCAGCTGCTGTTTTATACACATCAGAAATAGCGCCATCTTTATACAGAGAAGATGCTTTTTCCTGGCGTAGCTTTTGATCAGGAGCAAGTGCTTTTGTATCAGCTACCAATTCAATAAATCCAAATTCTCCACCCTTTGATGCTTCTTTGGATATAATAGAATGTTTACGGGCGAAATCGGCAAAAAGATTTTGTTGACTGCGCAATTCTGAATGGAGCTTTTGTGCAAGAGCTTCATTTGCTACAACAATACGTCGTATATATACTCGTTCAGGCTTTAAGGTATATTCTTTTTTGTGATCTTGGTAATATTTTGCTATTGCAGTATCAGAAATCTTTCGATCATACATGTCGGCAGAAAACGTCCATACAATGCCGCGTCTTTTTTCATCTGTCCAATATTTTTTATGTGTTTGATTTTCTTGTGCATAAAACTGTTTTAGCACTTCAATTGATGGAGCTTTTGCACTATTTTCACGCTCAAGATAATCAGAGAAACGTAATCGCCCTACAACAAATGTCTTCTTAGCCTTTTCTGCAATACACTGGTTTCTGCCATTGTCATAGGTTGGATCATAGAATGAATCACGTAATAATTTTGTAGCAAAATCTTTTTTCAAAACATTGCTCACAATGCCATCAAACATTTCGATAGTAATACCATGTCGCAGCAAGTGTTGCGCAAGAGCTTTTTGATTAATGCCACCAAGATTGTCAACAACATAGGGTGGTACAAAAGAACCAAGCGAAGAAAAGAGAAAATTAGTGTCATGTAATTTTTGCGTAATATAATCAGAAGAAATAGTCAATGAAGAGTTGTCATAGATATCAGCAAGCACTGTTTCGGACTTAAGCCGTTGCAATACAAATGTTGTAGGATCTTGCAATCCTTGCATTGACAAAAATGCTTTGGCAAATGAACCAAATTGTTGCTCAAAATACGCAACAAGTCGATGGTATTCGTCGATACGTATTTCCAGGTCGTGTCGTAAAATATATCGAGAGCCGATATGCCCAACAGAATGCTCTTTACTCTGTTTAAATAAAGCAATAAACCCCGTAAACGAAACGCCGGCAATAGCAAATATCATTATAAAAATTAATACTTGTGCTGAATATTTACCTTTAAATAAACTGTCACGCATTTCTTGGATCATTGTTATTTCCTTATCGCCTTTTTATACCCTGTGTCAAAATATTCTATCTGCCTGTCTACCGCTTATCTTTTAGCTCTATAACTTTATAACTCTTTAGCTTATCTTTTTGAACAATCTTTTTTACTATTGTTTGCAACTTTTGCATAGGCATTGTACTGGTAACAACTTGGAACCAATGCGTTGTTTTTCCTTTTTTTGTCTTTACACTATGTTCAACAACACGTACAGAGAAGCCCTGCTTTATCAACTTATCCTTGTATTTTGTTGCAAGATTCTTTGAAGGAAATCCCGCAAGCTGTGCATAGCCACAGACTTCATGGCGGTTCTTACTTTTTTCTGGGAGCGGGGTAACCGTTGCCAGAGACGCAATTCTTTTATCTTTGTTTTTTTCTTTTGGCTCGAGCGCAATAACTTCTTTTTTATTGTCAGTGTTTTTTTCAGTAGAATTTTCATCAGCACTATCAGTGCTATCAGTATCATCATCATCATTGACAGTAGAGCTTTCTTTGTCTTTTGGTATACGACCGATAGAGCGCGGCAACGAACAAAAAGCTCCCTGTATCTTTTCATCAAAAGAACTTTCTTTAATCAAGAAAGCATAGTCAGCGATTGCAAAACTTTTTCCAAGAAAATAGCCTGCAACAAAAAAAAGAAAGCTTGACATAACCGCTATGCCAATAATACCTATTTCTCGTTTTTCATTCATATAAAGTCCCGCCAGCCTTCTAAACTATTTCCAAATTATTTCCAAAAATCTCTACAATATTGTTTTATATATAAATCAGATGATGATAATGTCAAGTTGATAGTATGTACTATAACGTTATTTTCTTGCAATTTCTTTAAAAAACGCCGATTAAACGTCATTTGTCGTTTTGCATAATTTCGTGTTATTTGTTTGATATATAGTCGTGCATCTTCAAAAGACATTTTTTTATCAATTACATCAAGTAACTGGGGATACCCTAATACATTTTTTCTCTTAACAAAATCGCACCATTCTACAGACAGATTAGCAGCTTCTTGCAGCCATCCGCTTTGCAACATACTATCAACGCGCATATCAATTATAGAGTACAATTCTTGTATGTCTCGTTCGACAAAAAAAACAGTAGCTCCCTCAATGTTCTGAAATTGTGGCGCACATGTTGAGGGCAACACGCCATGGGAGAAAAAAATTTCACAAGCTCTCTGTATTCTGTATGTATCAGAGGGATGGATCTCCCCTGCTCTTTTTGGGTCAATTGCATATAAATCATCATGAGTAAACGTTTTGTGTGTTAAAGATGGCAATGGACACGTTGCAGTCAAGTTTTCGTGAGCGCACGATGTATGTATCGAGGCTGGCGATGATGGACACGCTGCAGGCGAAGATATGTGCTCACAGGGGGGAAAAAACAGAGAATAGAGATAAAAACCTGAACCACCAACAATACAGGGTATTTTGTTATTACTCTCTACTAAGTCGATAGTTTGCAAAGCAATCTTTTTATATTCAGTAACTGAATAATTAATTGGACTGTCTAAAAATGAAAACAAATGATGTGGCACCATGACAGATGAAAGATCAGGTTTTGCCGTTCCAATGCTCAGAGGAGTATACATTTGAAAAACATCTGCATTGATAATTTCACCACAACAATGCGTAGCAAGGCTTTCGGCAAAAGAACTTTTGCCAACGCCGGTTGCTCCACAAACAAAAACGCGTATATTGCTTGCAGAAGATCTGCTGTTTTTCTTCATGTATACTTTTATACTTTTTATCTATTCTTATGGTAATGTCTGATTGAGGGTGTCTGCAGTATACGTACTATAATCAAAAAGAATTTTTTTTGCATCTTCTTCACCAATACTTTGTACTAATGCTATCTCTTCTGATAAAAAAAACTCAACCTGTTGTAGAATGGTTTTTTCTCCAAATGAAAGTTCTTTGGTCTGAGATAAAAATCGCAAATCCTTATATATATCAGAGAGGGCTACTAGATCGCCAGTAGCAAGTTTTAATTGATAACTTTTATTACGCCTATTCCAGGTAGTTGCAAGAAATTCTTTCATAGTAATACGCTTTGCTGGACGAGTTATCGAAAGAAGAATTTCATTCACTGTATTTGTATTACTCAGAGGTCTAATGCCAACCATATTTATATTCGCAACCGGAATAAGTATCGTTGCTTTTTTACTTAAAAAAGTTAATTCGTAATATACAGCAGTGGAATTGTTTATTTTTTTTTCAATAATATTATTAATTTCGGCAACACCATGGCCGGGATAGACAACTTTTTGTTTGAGCGTAAACATCTTTTATATCCTTTTTTTTGCAAGGTTGTTTTAGAACCTTAAAAAAAGACTTTACCCTCTTATTAGCAAAGTCTAATCAAAATCATGTAGTTTGAAAAGTTTTTAACACATTCCCTTTTTTGTGGCCCTTCCACTGTAGAAACGAAATCACTACAAAGCAGGTAGCAAAAAGAGGAATAAACCATCGCTTTCTTAACCAGGATAAAAATGTTGGAACATCAGAAACGCCTCCCTCTGTTAAAATCATCGTTATGCGCTGATACAGTATATTGATTATGTCGAACAAATCATGCAATGGAATGGTAGAGAATTGTATATAAAAAAAAGCAATATCGTAGAGAAATGATCGTGAAAGTTCAAATAAAATCTTGCAATAAATGATACAGATGAATTGTCCAAAATCTTGCAGAAGAGATACATTCTTACTCATTTCTTCATGCATTTTAATCGTTTGATTGTCGACAAATTCTACAATTGTGTTAAAAGGAATCATAATTTTTGTTTCGTCAGTAAACTCGTCAGATAATGATATTTCTTGCTTTATGCATGTTTCATAAAAAAGAGAAAAAAAATTATTTGTATGAATAATTGATTCGTATGAAAAATCTTTTTGAAAAAAAGAACATTGCAATTCAGCGGGCGCTAGTTTTGCAATGCAGTGCAATTGGTTGCAGTAGTTAGTAATATTTTCACTAGAGAATACTGTTGAATACATAGCAATGGCGACATAAAAAAAAATATAATGTTTCTTAAAAATTTTCATGTACTTCCCTCTTTCCTCTTTTTATTTTTAATCGTTTTTTATTCATTTTTATTCGTTTTTATTGTCCTGCTCACTATATAGCCATATAAATATCTAGCTGCACAATTGCCCAAATTACGACAAAAACTCTCATCATCTACATACAAAATTAAAGCCCTGAAGATCTCATTATTTCTATTCGCAACTCAATACGAATAGAGACTCTAGAACAAAAAAGCAGTAAAAAACAAGAGTAATTAAAAAGAGATAGATTGGATCAGTAAATTCTCCCCGCGCGTGACGCATGCTCCAAAAAGAAATACCGCTCGAGGGGCGCAAAAAGCGACCAGGCGAGTGGTATTTCTAAAAGGGAGCAGAAGGAACAAAAGGGGAGAAAATCTATAGAGGAAATTTGAGCGTAACAGACTCAAATAACTTGACAGAAAATAAAGAGAAGAGTATATATTTACTAATAACAACACTACTATATTACGCATTTATTTATCTACTATATAAAAAGAAAGGCTGTCATAAAAATGGCAAAAATAATCGGCATAGATCTCGGTACTACAAATTCAGTTGTAGCTATAATGGAGGGAGGATCTCCCCGCGTAATACCAAATCAAGAAGGTCAAAACACAACCCCTTCAATTGTTGGCTTTACCAAAGATGGAAAAAACCTCGTTGGCATCATTGCAAAACGTCAGTCTATTACCAATCCAATTAATACCGTCTTTTCTATAAAAAGATTTATCGGACACACATTCAACGAAGTAGTTGCCGAAGAGGCAAAACGCCTTCCCTATAAGCTCATCAAAAGAGCAAACGGCGATATTGCGGTTAATATTGAAGGCAAAGAATTAACGCCACAAGAAATATCAGCACTTATTTTGATTAAATTAAAAGAAGCAGCAGAAAGCTATCTTGGTCAAAAAGTAAGCGAAGCAGTTATCACCGTACCTGCCTACTTCAATGACGCACAAAGACAAGCAACAAAAGATGCCGGCAAAATCGCAGGACTCGATGTAAAGAGAATCGTCAACGAACCTACGGCCGCTGCACTTGCCTACGGATTAGACAAAAAAAAGAATGGTACAATAGCTGTCTTTGACTTTGGTGGCGGCACTTTTGATATATCTATTCTTGATATTCACGACGGTATCATTGAAGTTAAGTCAACCAATGGTGATACGCACCTGGGTGGCGATGACATTGACAACATTATCATGAACTACCTCGTCGATGAATTCAAAAAAGAAACGGGCGTCAATTTATATTCTGATAAAATGGCAATTCAACGACTCAAAGAAGCCGCAGAAAAAGCAAAAGTTGAGCTCTCAACATTACATGAAGTCGAAATAAGCTTGCCATACATCACTGCTGATGCAAATGGCCCTAAGCATTTGAATACCAAAATTTCTCGTGCAAAATTCGAATCAATTTGCTCAGACGTTTTTGAACGCTTACTTATCCCCTGCAAAAAAGCAGTCGCTGATGCGGGCATATCCAAATCAGAAATTGACGAAGTACTTCTCGTCGGTGGATCAACAAGAATTCCAAAAGTACAAACTCTCGTCAAAGACTTTTTTGGCAAAGAACCGAATAAATCAGTTAACCCAGATGAAGTTGTTGCTATCGGCGCAGCAATCCAGGGTGCAATTCTGGCAGGCGAAGTTACCGATGTACTGCTTCTCGACGTCACCCCACTCTCTCTTGGTATAGAAACTCTTGGCGGCATTGCAACCAAAATAATTGAGCGCAACACCACCATTCCGGTCAAAAAATCACAAGTATTTAGCACCGCCGAAGCAAATCAAACAGCCGTTGATATTCATGTGGTACAAGGTGAGCGAGAATTTGCAAAAGACAACAAGTCTCTTGGCAGCTTTAGACTTGATGGCATTCCTGCAGCACAAAAAGGTACCCCACAGATTGAAGTGACCTTTGATATTGACGCAAACGGTATTGTAAATGTATCGGCAAAAGACAAGGCAACAGGCAAAGAACAACGTATTACTATTACCTCAAGCAGCGGACTTGCAAAAGAAGAAATCGATCGCATGGTCAAAGAAGCACAAGAAAATGCAGAACGTGACCAAAAAGCAAAACTAGCAGTTGAAAAGCGCAATCGTCTTGACGGTTTAATCTTTGAACTCGAAAAAACAATTGCAGAGTCTAAAGAAAAGCTGCAAGCCGAAGATATCGAAAAAGCACAAAAAGCTATCGAAGTAGCAAAAGAAGCTCTCAAGCAACATGAAAATGATGCAGAAGAGCTACAAAAAGCTACTGACGAACTGCTTACTCAATCGCACAAGGTTGCCGAAACTCTGTACAAACAACACGAAGAAGCAGCCAAAGAAGATACAGGAAAGTCAGAAGATTCGTCACCTGACAATGATTCTTCCAAAGACAATGGTCCTATAGATACCGACGCGCAATAACATTTCGCGCAATAACGATATTGTGCAAAAATCGTAAAATACTGGTACAGTACTATAAAAGAGCTCTTTGTAAAAAAAGAGCTCTTTTATATGTAGAAGTGATTAGAAGATACAGCAATACGCAAACTTTTTTAATCTTGTATATTTTACAATCTTAATTTTTTTGCTGATAACGTTTTTAGATTGAATAAAGAAACGAAATAGTACGCCAGTCTCTATCAAAAAAATTTTGAGCACTATAGCAGTACATAAAAAAAAAGCTGTTTGCTCGTAAAACATTAGCGAAAGAACAATATCATGAGTATATCAGCCGGATTAGTTGGACTTCCAAACGTTGGCAAATCGACCCTCTTTAACGCATTGACCAAAGCTGGTGTCCCGGCCGAAAATTATCCATTTTGTACTATTGATCCACACGTTGCCTGCACTATAGTTCCTGACAAGCGCATTGCAAAGCTCTTTGCAATATACAAGTCCCCAAAACACATCCAAGCTACTGTCGAGTTTGTTGATATTGCAGGTCTTGTCAAAGGTGCTGCATCAGGAGAAGGCCTGGGAAATCAATTCTTAAGCCATATTCGTGAGACAAATCTTATACTGCATGTCCTGCGTTGCTTTAGCGATCTCAATATTATATCAACACAGGCAGAGCTTGATCCTGTCGCTGATTATGAAATCATCATGACAGAGCTTATGCTCAAGGATCTTGAGTCTGTTCAAAAGCGTATCGTAAAAGTAGATTCTCTTGCAAAACAAAATAAGCATAACCCTATAGAGCTCAAAGAAATCTTAGAAGAAAAACAATTACTGATCAGTGTCGAGGAAGCAATCAATAAACAAGATCATGCACAAATTCGACAACGCATCAATCAATCATCACTCAAAACAGTCGAACTGCTCAGCTCAAAAGAATCGCTGTTCATAGCTAATATTAGCGAAGAAGAAATTGCAGACGATGCATTTAAAAATAATCCGTACTACCAAAAATTAGTGGCAACATTTGGAGTTGATCGCGTGATACCTATTTGCGCACGCCTTGAGTATGAACTCTCAACGCTCAGCGAAGCAGAAGCCGCGGACATGACAGAGATGTTTGGCCTCAAAGAAAAAGGCCTTGAGACGATTATCGAGAAAACATACAATCACCTCGGACTGATTACCTTCTTTACTTGTGGACCAAAAGAAATACACGCCTGGCCTATCAAAAAAGGCATCAGCGTACGAGCAGCGGCCGGCGAAATTCATTCTGATCTTGAGCGCGGCTTTATTTGCGCAGAAGTATTTAATGCAGAAGATCTCTTTGCGTACGGCTCTGAGCAAAAACTCAAAGAAATTGGTAAAATTCGCACCGAAGGACAAGATTATATTGTACGAGATGGTGACATACTCAATATTCGCTTTAACGTATAACATATATTTTCACAAAACCCACGGTGTTATTTGCAAAATATATATGCATTAATACCGTGGGTTTTTCTATAAATAGAACAATTTTCCCCCAAAGCTTTATACAAACATAACGACACCGCATTATTGAAAAGCTGTTACCAGATTTTCAATACTGTTCTCATACCTTTGCACATGTTATCGCAAATATTATTACAATGAATATGCTATCAAGAAAAATTGCGTACTTGATCACAATACACAGATTATATATTTTCTGCTATACTTATAATTACAAACTAATAAAATATTATAATTACACTATAGCTTTTAGGAATAGTATGAAAAAATATATAATCTTCATATTTTTTATAACGTGTATACAGACAGTCTACAGCATGCAAGATATACCATCTATTGAATATAGCGATCAATCACCTCTATTCACTACTACTACAATGACACCAGACAATCTCTTTGCTGGTGCTATCAGTACATGTCAGACAAGCAGCAATACGGCAAACTCTACTAGAGTTACTGCACAAACAACACCAAGACAACCATGTCAAGCCGTTAGATTATGTTCATTAATGCAGGACTCCCTAACCAAGCATATAATTAATCCAAATGCAGCAGGCTACTCAAACATACTGCATGCACCCCTGCGTAGATCAACACCAATCATCGTAATAAAAAATATGTCAGATGCTCATACTTGCTTTGCCGTAGAATTACTTAATCATATTGAGCTCGTATATCAGGGTGAAGATACCATTGAACCGATGCCCGAAAACAGCAAACAAGTTATAGAATTTATTATCATGCGTACAGAGAACTTTACCACTATTTCTCTCTCAGATGTAATACGTCTCATACGTTTCTTTGATATACCAATCGGGCTTAATGCACTACTCTCATTGCGCACACCTCTACCATTCCCAACAACACTGGTCGAAGAAGTTGCATATAACAAACAACTTTTATATATTTTTCGCCTTCGTCATCTTGCTAATGGAGCCTTTTTAGAACTTTTTGGCAGTATGATCTATCCACGATATATAACGTATCCAGAATGCTTGCGAATGATACAATTTTATTATTTCTACAAAGAAAGACTCGCTCCCCAGTCTGCAATAAACCCTATCTTTGAACTTGCAAATGATCTAGAGCAAGGCCAAACTGAGCACGTTATATAAACATAACAAAATATCTTAGTAAAATTGTTATATATTTTTTACACGCTTACCTATAGCTCAAGCAACCAAGACCACCAAGAAAAATCTCTACTATATCCAAGCAATCACTTTTCTTACCAGTCTGCAGGGCTATTTTTTTACGAAATTCTCTCGCATTTTTGCCACAAGCGTTTATTCTCTCCCCTCTCTCACTGTACATCGGATGACACAGAACAGAGAGAGCCCGTAGTCGAGGAAATTTTTTAACCATTGATGCAATGCCTCCTGCGGTTATATTGCGCGCAACCATAATCTGTATTGCCTCAATATCTTTTGCTATTGGCTGAGTGCACAACCGGTACATATACCCATTATCTACAAATCTTTTTGCATCAATGAAATCAAGTCGTAATTTTTGCCGGTGTGCGCGCATATAATGGACATAGTGCAACCAAAATCGCTTACTTGCTCCAAGAGCCCCTCGAAACTTTTGCAATTCACCGTACGAGATAAGAGAACAGTCAGAAGTTTTTGCAAGCATAAGTTCACCAGTTGCACCACTACACAAATCACCTGATTCTTGAGTGCAGAATATATGTGTTTCATCTGAAACACAAAATGTACGCTTGGGAGAAGTGGTAAAGGCATGCGAAAAAATTAGAGAAATAATGTCATCAGATAGTGCAGACATAGCAACAATAGAACTGGGTAAAAATAGAAATAAAAAAAGAAACCACATCAAAAGTTCAGCGCGACTCGCAAACCTTCCCATTGGGCCCTTCTACCTTTTTTAATTATAACAAGATTCAAGTCTTTCAATTTTCACACAGTTCTAAATATCTTAATCAGCAGTGATAATAAAAGCAGTACGTTTTGCACCCGCTAAAACAATAGCGCTATAACAATAAAGTTTTTATTGTATTGCAACACAATAATGCTTACAAAAATCAATTATAAAAACACTGCCCCTATGATATACTATATTTTGCTACATATACTATTTTTTATTTTTTTTCACTCTCTCCCTTACCAAGGGCATGACATGATCAATAAAAGTCCACTCAACAAACTGCAAAACGCATCTACTATTGGTATCTTTGGCTTTGGCATAACGGGAAAAAGCTTATTGCAACTATGCGCACAGCTGTATCCACAAGCAAAGATTGCTATCTGCTCAAAAAATATATCCCAAGAAGATACAAGCTTTATACGCACCTATACAATGGCAACGATAATCGATTACGAAAATATACACACATTTCTTACGCAAGCAGATTGCATTATCCCAAGCCCGGGCATAGCTTTGAGCGCATATCCTGACAGCATGCACAAGTTTGTACATGAGCTTGATATCTTTGCTGCACTATGGCAGGGCAAAACTATTGCACTGACTGGTTCTATTGGCAAAACATCTACACTGCATCTCATCCAACATCTATTTCTGCAAGCACAACTTCCAGCACATCTGGCAGGCAATGTTGGTTATCCTCTTGCTGATTTACTACGCACTCAAAATAATACCGATCAATGGGCAATACTCGAATTATCGAGCTTTCAGCTCGAGTATTATACACAGCCGCTTAATCCGCGCGTCGCTATTCTTACCAACATTTTGCCCAACCATCTTGACCGTCATGGCAGTATCGAGGCATACCGCAGCGCAAAATATGCACTATTCAACAATCTCCCCCACAACTCACATGCATTATTACCACTGAGCGAATATGAACACGCAGCCAAATCTGATTTGATTAACCATCCAGGTCTTGCGTTTTTTACCATGCAGCAGGATTCTCTGCGACAAGATGCCATGCAACAAGATCCTATTAAGCAGGACGCTATAAAACAGTATACCGGCTCAGCGCCCCTCTTTTATTTTGATACACCAACCAACACAATACTGCTCAAAACAAAAAACAATGCACCACGCATACTATACACCCTTGACGAGCACTATGACTCTTTTGCAGAAAATTGGCTTATAGCCCTTACTACCTGTTATCTATCGGGCATAGATATACACACGCTCTCAACAAGCAATACGACTCTCCCTGGGCATCGTTGCGACAAAGTAGCGCAGAGCGGCAATGTAACGTTTTATAACGATTCCAAGTCAACTATTATTCAAGCTAGCTATGCCGCAATTAAAAAAACACTCTCTCAACATGCCTATACCATTGTACTGATAGGCGGCACTGGCAAAGGTGTTGATCGCAGAGAGTTCTTGGCAGATTTTGCTAAGCATAGAGACAATCTCTACGTAATCTGTTTTGGTATTGAACATGAATTGTTATTCAACGAGTGCCAAAGACTTGGTCTAGACACGTGTCAGCGCGAAAAACTTGCTGATGCTTTTGCATGCGCAACGCAACAAGCAAAAAAAATAACTACAAGTATACCGGCAAAAAGCATGCCCTCAATTGCTATACTCTTCTCACCTGGTGGCGCAAGCTTTGATCAATTTGCAAACTATCAAGAACGTGGCAATGCGTTTATTGCTCTGGTCAAGCAGTACATTACCGCACAATAAAAATGCATACAACAAATAAGATGCGATTCCCTAGATAGCAAAAACATCTAGGGAATCGCATCTTTTGTATTACAGTCAGTTACATGCATCAAAAAAACTTACACTAATATTTTCTCACCATACAAAACCATTCACACACGCCTTTGCTACTATGTTTTTATTACTCCTGCTTCGCAAGAAAAAGAACAATCTTGTTTGCTTGCATATTTTAAAAAACTCCCTCTCAGAGAAGCTATTAGACCATTCAACAGAACTCTAGACAAAGCTAAATAATCAAGACTAAGATACTACTATTCTTGGTACCATTATTTTTTTTATTCTTAAAAATGGAGAATAGACATGAGAGAGAATTTACTACACATACCAACACAGATACGGCTATTTGTGTTGGTATTTTTTTGCATGAGTGCACTATCTGTATATGCAAGCAATCAACCAGCCCAAATAGCTTTAAAAGAAAGCTCAGAATGCGCTATTTCTTTCGAAAATATTGTGCAATCGCTTGAGCGAATAGCCCTGCTCGATCAAAATAATACTGACAAAATAGCAGCAATACTTGGTTCAATCAAACAACAACGTACAGAGCCCTCTGATACTATCTGCCTAGATGAAGAATCTGCAAAAGCAGCATATATTCAAGCAATGGAAATTTTGGAGAAAAATCATACACAAATTGCGACCGATACCGAATTACAACAACTAGTAAGAAATATATCAATTCTCGATCAATCAGCAGAGCTTGACGCTGCAAACCGTGCAATAAGAGCAGCAGCCGAAAATACTGCACTATCTACAACCTGTTCATCTATACCAGTTGATACATCAAAAGAGATAGCAACCAAGCAAAATATATCAGTTAGCGAAAATGAAAACAAAACTACAGAAGAAGTAAAAACTGCATCTTGTGCTGAAAAAATACCTGCACAAGAATCTCTTGCTCCATCTAAAAAGGTTACTCGTAGCCCTGGTGGCGGATTTGTTGTTGCAAACGGCTCAGTTCTCTCCCTGGGTCTAACCGGCTCAACCGCAAGTTCTACTTCATTTTTGGGCGACATTGTTATTCCAGATACTGCAATGACGCTTTTAGAGTCAACAGCTGGTGTGATTTATCAAGGTTCAAAAACTGCGAATAATAGATTTATATCCGCACCACTTTTAAACACCTTTGTTGGTCTAAAGTCAGGATCCTTTAATGCAGATACAACTGCTAACAATAACGCAGCGTTTGGCTATCAAGCAGGTGCCGCACTGATAAGCGGTGGTGATGATAACACATTAATTGGTACCTATGCTGGTAAAAGTATGACCACAACCGCTAAGAATACTGCTGTTGGCTATAACGCACTTGCTGCATCAGTAACATCAACGACTACCGGTAACAATACTGCTGTTGGTAATGAGGCTGGATTACTGCTGACAACCGGTGACAATAATACCTTGATTGGCTCACTTGCAGGATCTGGTTTATTAACAGGTTTAAATAACATTATAATAGGTAAGTCAGCTGGTTCAGCATATGTTGGTGCCGAAGCAGGAAACATTGTTATAGGTAGCGCAGGTGCAACAACAGATCTTACGCCTGGGGTTATAAGAATCGGTACTGCACAAACACATATGTACCTACCAGCTGGGATCACCCTTGATACAGCAGCAGAAGGTACAATGCACATTGGTGGTGGCAACGCAACAACCATATACATAGGTAAAGAGGGACAAACAACTCAGATACTTGGTAATGCAGAAGTGATTGGTGATTTTCATTTTAGCGATCTGTCAACAACAGGCACAATAACAGCTGGTAGTACTATTTATGCAAACGGTAATCTTGATAAAGCTACAGGAAGTGCATTCACCATTGGTGCAACTACTGCAGATACAATATCTCTTGGTAGAGCTGGAGCTACGCATAGTGTTTCTATTATTCCTCAAACATTGATCCTCGCAGATACATCAACTATCGATACTGCAACCGGTGGTACCATTAGTATTGGTGGTGGTACAACAACAACTGCATTAAACTTGGGCAAGATTGACGCAACAACCGCAGTTCTTGGTGCCTTGACTGTAGCACAAGTAACAACAACATCAGG
>CAIKXM010000009.1 GCA_903831405.1 uncultured bacterium | reverse complement strand
TAGACATCGATCTGTTGCAGGTTTTCTTTGTAACATATTTTCAGGAGTATCTGCTTATGCATTTTATGAAAGTAAGCCTTCTCTTGCAAAGATCGAAAAAGCTTTGTCTTTCAGTTAATCTGTATTATCGAATTCGCGTTTCATAATAAAAACACTCCATTTTTTTATAAAAACACAATACATAAAACTACTGATCATACTATAAAGAGTGATAGATTTTTTTGCGAGAGTTTATAATTTTTATATGCTTACACCGCTTAAAAATAGCATGAATTCAGAACAGCATCAGAGCAATATATTGTTTATCGACGCACTGCTTTATTAATATCATGCTGCGATAAGACAAAAAATGTTGGTCGACCGTGTGGACAAGCTATCTCATCACTCAGGGCATACCAATCAGCTACCAAATGCTCAATTTCGACTTGTTGCAAAACATTGCCTGCTTTAATAGCTTTTTTGCACGAAAAACATGCGCCTAGTTTATGGTATAAAAGCTCTACAAGAGAATCTTTGGTTGTGTCAGAATTTTTGAGTATCATACTTATCTCAAAGAGAATGTCTGCAACCACCTGATCTTTGAGCGCAAGCGGCATAGCTCGTACGATAATTTTTGTTGCACTAAAGACATCAAGGCGAAGGCCTATTTGCTCAAGAAGTGGAATGAACGACTCAAGTATCGATACATATTCAGTATCAAAGGTAACAAACTGAGGTGCAACGAGCTGTATTGATTGGCCAGTTTCTATATTTTTTAGAAATTTTTGATAGAGTACCCGTTCCATAGCTGCATGTTGATCAATAAATACCAGTTGCTTGTTTTGCTCAACAATAATATAGGCATTAAATACCTGACCAATAATACGATACGGTTGTATTTCCTGTTGCACCATCTCTATACTATTTTGCTGTGTAGAATGCTCTAAAGTATTGTGCAAATCATGATCACAGTCGAAAGTATTAAGGCTATTACTTACACTATCAGCACAATTTTCGCCATTATCATATTTTTTTTGCAAAATGGGATATGTCTCAAACTCGTCAGCTACAGACAAAACAGCAGAATTATCAGCACTATTATATATTTTTGCAGCTAACAGAGCGTTGCCATTAGTTAGCAAACTATCGATCTGAATATTGTTCTGATTATTGTATTGTTGATATATGCTCGACAGATGTTCTTTGCGCGCTGCACTCTTGTTATCAATAGTAAAAAAAGAACTATCTTGATTGGTATTATTCTGTAAAGAGTTCTGCGCAGAAGAAAAGAGAAAAAAATTTGATTCATGTTGCACCCTGCAATCACTATCACCTGCACCATGTGCCCATTTTGCAAGCGCCTCACGCACTACTTTCTCTATTGCCATCTCTACTTGGCGAGAATGGAGTAGTAACACTTCTTCTTTGCGTGGATGCACATTAACATCTATATACTCAGGGGCAATCTGCAAGCGCACTACTCCTGCCGGATATTTGCCCGCAGGCAGCATTGACTTGTATGCACGAATAAAAGCACTTATCAATGCAGAATTTTTTACCAGTCGACCATTCACTGCAATATATATACGAGAACGGTCGTACCAAGAGTATCCCGAGTGTGCGATAACATATTCTGCTACAACACTGCTACTTGACCCACCAAGACTGTTTTTAGAAAATTGAGCTCCCATGACCTCTGCAACGCGCTCACTATAGTCATTTGTTGCAATTAGCTGCATATACAATCGATTGTCATTATATACTATAAATGAAATGCTTGGAGCAAAGAGTGCAAGAGCAGAAATAACATGAGTAATAGAGCGAAACTCTGTCTCGCTTTTGCGCAAAAATTTGCGACGCGCAGGTAGGTTATAAAATATATCGCACACTGATATATCAGTTCCACGAGAAGCGCTACATACCTCATGATTAATAATAGTACCGGCATGCAGCGAAATCTTTGTTCCACCACAAGCACTATTAGTACAACTCGTTATACTCATTCGACTTACTGATGCGATAGAAGATAAAGCCTCACCACGAAAACCATTGGTGAGCAGGGTAGATATTTCATCAACCATATTCATTTTACTTGTTGCATGATGCTCAATGCATAAAAAAAGATCATCTTCATCCATTCCACTGCCATCATCAACGCACCGGATGCAAGAATGGCCCCCGTCTTCGATATATAAGGTAATAGTAGAGGCGCCCGCATCAATGGCATTCTCAATCAATTCTTTAACAACGTTCGCTGGTCGCTCAACAACTTCGCCCGCTGCAATTTTTTGCGCCTCAAGTATCGATAATTTCCTGATCTTTCCCATCGTGTACAATATCTTTATTATTTTTTTGCATAGAACAGGTGGCTATAATTTCTTCCCCGTCAAGCATTGCAATCTTTTGGACGCAACACATCCCGGCAAGTTTTTCTTCCTTTAACCATACCATAAAATCACTCAGAGAACGAGCAGCAAAATGCATAGAAACTTCGCCCTCGAAAGGGTAAACAAAATCTACCAAGCGAACTTTTGGTGAAAGTGTAACAATAATTGTTTCAAAAATTGTCCATGGCTTTATTCTCTCAAGTAATCGTGACTGCTGCCATAATTCTCTTGCACTATTTTGCTTGGCCTGCTCGTCTTGCTGTACATATCGAGTTTTATTGTAGAGATAGGTGTCAGAGGTAAACCCACGCATATACAAAGCTTTATGCAACGCTGTATCAATTGCGACAAGATATCTATGAGCACAATACACAGTAAATACCGTACATACTACAATCATAAGAGTTGCGATAATCTCATATCTCTGAGCAAAAAAATGGCGCGAATGCAGCACATCAATCACGGTGTTATTTTGATTATTGTTTTTCATACAACTTCGCCCCCTACTTTTTCCCCTGCAGCAATCAAGAATTTTTCCATATTTTCTCTCGCAAAAGAAGTATCCTCAATAGGCCAATCAATAGGCAAAAAAGAATCTACATATACATGTATCTGTTTTTTTAGTGTAACAATAAGCAAAACCCATTGCATTTGCCATACGCGCTCAACGGTATTTTTCACGCATCTTTGGTCATATACAATATTTAATACAATACAATCTCTCACTGGCGCACCTGCATAGAGATTACTTAGCGCAGACTCTCCTTGATACATGTCGCTACAGTTGTTAAATAGAACGGTCGATCTGTCTTGCCTGTTATGCACAAACCAGACAAACTCTCCAACAAAGATAGTATAATATTTATACCGCACGCACCCTACTACAGCAAGCAATGTGTGCAGAGCTTTTCGCATATATACTTGAATCATTCTACCCACTCTCCTCTTGATTTTTAATATGTTTTAATACATGTGCATTTCTATACTAACTCAAACGTGCAGCTATTTCTTCACTAAGAAAGCCCCAAATATTTTACTTTAGAGCAGGCACATACATTATTCAGATATTCACGATAGTTTTCCTGTTAAAGCAAAAAAACTACCTATATATTCCAAAAATAGAGCGCTCTCACAAAAGCAATGTGCATTGTCTTACTCAACAAACAAGCTGCAGTACACGTGCTCGCCCAGCCAAGTCTTGCAGTATAGAAGATTGTTCAAACCCTGCCATTTGTGCAATCAACAATGCACGCTCCCCCTGAGCAGCGCCAATCTCAATCCATACGCGTGGCATCACGCGCTCCCGCTTGCGCAAGAATAGGCGTGCGTGATCAATAATTGCCTGTATATATAAAAATCCTTCGTCTGGTGCAACGAGGGCATGGTAATCTTCCCACTCACGAACGCTTGGTTCAACAAGTAGCCATTCCCCATATGAGACATAGGGCGGATTGCTTACTATATAATCAACGCTCCCGCGCAGGTGCATAAGTTCGCCAAACATGTCGGAACGAATGATACTAATATTAGAAACTTTGTTATGAGCAGCATTACCAAAGGCAAGACCGCAAGCATGTGAAGATATATCTGCAGCATATACCTGTGCATCTGGCATTGCTTTTGCCAAAGAAATACCAATGCAACCTGATCCAGTACACATATCAATAATAACAAGATTTTTTGAATCACTATGTATCGTAGAAGAACGTTTGCCAGTAGAATTCTTATTATTATCTTTATCTATAGCGCTATTTTGCTGCTTACGTTGCGCATCGAATATATTATTTTTTTCACCTATATTGCTACACGTACTTGCTGTAGGGTCTTGCATAATTTGTTTTTCAGTAGAAATTTCGAGACGATCTTCTTGTGACTGTATATTTTCTTGCGACTGTATAAGAGCTATAACATCACTACACCAATTCTCTGTTTCTTGCCTTGGTATAAGTACTGGCGGCTGAATGGTAATATCACAGCCAAGAAAAGGCATAGATCCAAGCTCATAGGCGAGCGGCTTATGCTCATCAACAAGCCTCTGCAGTATGCGTAAAAAATTTTGTTGTGCTGCAGTATCGAGCAGTTGTTCGTGACTCATAAACACTTCGCTCCACGAGCAATCAAGGACATGTTGCATGCAATGATTAATTGCCTGGGTAGCATGCTGCACATTCCAACCACGACTAACGAGCATATCAATGCCATGTGTCATATATTTTTGTATAGTCATAAAGTCGCAAAACTCCTCTCTGTATCTTCTAAGATTATTACAAACTCTTTGCAATCATCCTTCTAATAGTTTTTCATTTTTCACATAATCTAAAAATTTTACCCGGAAACAATTTTAAAAGTGGTGAATTGTGCAAAGCTCATAGTGAAGCCGGCTATAATTGCCTGTATTTTATTACAAAACGTATTACAAAAATACGGTATAAACAATTATATTTTTTAACAGATATTTGGTTTCGATTGTGGAGTGAAATATCTACAACATATATTTTTATTATTAATAAAGTTGCGATTACTATC
>CAIKXM010000008.1 GCA_903831405.1 uncultured bacterium | reverse complement strand
TAGACATCGATCTGTTGCAGGTTTTCTTTGTAACATATTTTCAGGAGTATCTGCTTATGCATTTTATGAAAGTAAGCCTTCTCTTGCAAAGATCGAAAAAGCTTTGTCTTTCAGTTAATCTGTATTATCGAATTCGCGTTTTTTAATAAAAACATTGCGATCAACAATACTGGCATAGTTTTATTGCTGTTCTATTATATGAGCACGTTATGGGGTCACACATGATTACTTTTGCAAACAATAGCTAATTAAAAATAAAAGATCAAAGGCTGTTCTTATGCTTTTGATTTCTGCTGATCTTAAACATTCACACTCGTATTTTTTGCAAAAAATTAAAAGAACTAGTATCTGTGAATATAGGCTTTCATAGCGGTAAATCTCAAGCACTCAGCTCCTGGTATCACGAGTGGTAATTAGACAGAAGTAAGAAGCTTCTGATATGCTTCTTGCAGTTTATCTTTTTACTACTTTACTTATTGTGAAAGAGTTTTTATGAATTACACTAAAACAAATTTGATGACCACGACCCTGACCACACCCTACATTTACTTCTCAACAGCTCCTAACTTAAATGAAAAAGCACAAGAAAATCTGGAAAAAGCGAATGCTTTTTTTGATAAGCAAGATGTAAAAAACGCAACCGAGTTTTATCACAAAGCATTGCAAGAACAACCCCAATCAGCACACTTGCTCAACAATATGGGTGCTATTCTCTCGGCACAAGGCATGTATCAGGATGGTATAAATTTTTTGCATAAAGCAATTGAGCTTGACCCAAAGAATATTGGCGCTCAATATAATCTTGGAACGGTGTTTCTTGGTAATGGTGCATTAGCTGAAGCAAAAGATCATTTGAGCAAAGCACACGAGATTGATAAGGATAGCGGTCCTATCATGAATAACCTTGGTCTTGCTCATCTGCATGGCGCAGAATTTACTCGTGCAAGCGAATTATTTACCACTGCTGTTGATAAGCACCCACAGTTTGACTACCCATTCCACAATCTTGGAACCGTTGCCTACGATCAGGGCAATATGCAAGAAGCTATCAACTGGTTTAAAAAATCTCTCGAAGTTAATCCAACAAACTTTGCAACGCTCAACGATCTCGGCTGTGCACTTTTTATGCACGGTGATACTGGTAGTGCTGTCGAGATGTTTAAACAAGCCCTTGGTATCAATCCATACTACCGCATGCCATATTTTAATATTGGCTTTGTATTGTTCCACAAAAATCTTATTCCTGAAGTTGGTTCACAGGCGTAAAAAAAAATACGTTATAAAAAAATAACTATAGGCGCAGCATGGGCTGCGCCTATAGTTATTTTTTTATATAGAGATAAATATGCTTGTGGTGACTTGGGTGTGCGTATTATTAAAGTTTGCACATAAAAAAGTTAAAAATTATGGTTGAATAATAAGCTTAATGGACAGTAGAAGCTATATAAAACTATTAAAATTCTTGTTATAGTACGGCAAGAACGTATTGTACGGGTTTGTAAAAATAGTGAAAAAATGAGAGGAAATATATGAAACGTATATCAATGGTATTTATCGTAAGTATAGTGTTGACTGTTGTTGCAGGACTTTTGTTGGTGCATAGAGCGCATAGAATTAAAGAGGCTGCTATGCCAGGGGTGTTATCGATTGCTATGAGTGCCGACTATCCACCCTTTAGTTTTTTTGATGCTGCTCAAGCACCTGCTGGGTTTGATATTGATGTCATAAAAGAAGTGGCAAAAAAGCTGAACAAAGAGTTTGTTGTTCATAATGTTCCCTTTGAATTATTGTTATCAAAAGTGAATAATGGTGATTATATGCTCGCTATTGGCGGGATAACAGCCACAAAACAGCGCAGAGAAAAAGCACTCTTTAGTAACCCTTATTATGAGCATGATACACTAGTAATTCTTATGCCTGTTCAGAGTAATAAAATCACTACAATCAGAGACCTTTCGGGCAAACGTATAGCAGTCGTTACAGGTTCAACGGCTGCAGAATATTTAAAGAATATATCAGATATTATTGTGGTACTAGTTCCCTCAATTCAAGACTGTGTATTAGCGCTCAAAGCAGGCGACTCAGATGCTGCTCTGCTGACTGCTCAAACGGTTAAGCCGTTACTTACACAATATGGAGCACTGAATTTTGCGCTATTTCCTATTGTTGATGCAGAAGAATCATATGCAATAGCAATTGATCCTGCATACACAGTGCTGCAAAGAGAGATAAATAATGCTCTTGGTGAGCTTGTAGAGAGTGGTGTTATAAATACGCTCAAGCTAAAGTGGGGATTGCAGTAAAGTTGTTACAAACAGGTGAAATAGGTACAATTGTATTGCTATACATATAAAAATTTTATAAATAACGCAGGACATTAAAAAGCGATGATAAAAACAATTATAGGCCTTGGCAATCCAGGTGCTGCGTACGAAAAAACACGTCATTCGGTAGGGTTTATGGTTGTTAATGCATTAGCAGACCAGTATGGATCTACGTGGAGACCTCAACATAACTATCTTGTGAGCGATATTGTTGTTGGTGAGCAAAAGGTTGCATTGATCAAGCCACAAACATTTATGAATAATTCGGGCAACATATTCACTTATTTACAGAAAAAAGGCATAGGCGCCTCTGACATTCTTGTGGTACATGATGAGCTTGAGATGCCATTTGGTAGAGTGGCTGTTAAGTTTGGTGGCAGTGCGCGCGGCCACAATGGTCTTAAGTCAATTATGACCTATATTGGTGATCAATTTATGCGTTGTAGAATCGGAATAGGACGCCCGCTGGACAAAGATGATGTATCGTCATGGGTACTGGAGCGCTTTAGGCAAGACGAGCAAGCGGTTGAGGTTATGATCAAATTTTCAGTGGATACTATCGTTAAAGAGATTGAAAAAAAATAAAAGATTTTCAAAGCAAAAAAATATGTCGTGAGTTAAAGTTAACTCACGACATATTTTTTTGCTTTGTTCTAATATATTGGCTTTACGCTTTGCTCTTATTGCTTTTAGTTTTTGTATTGCGTATAGCTTTTTTATTACTGTTTTTTATACAATATAAAATTCTACGCGTCTGTTAGGTGCTTGTTGTGCACGATCACCACAAGGTACAATGCGCATTTCGCTACCACGGCCAACGGTGCGAATTTTTGTAGCAGGAATAGCATGCTCTTGCAAGAATGCAGAAACAGTTTGCGCACGTTTTTCTGAGAGCATCATATTGTATTTAGCTGAACCTGCTGAGTCGCAGGCATGACCTTCAACAACAATAGCTTTTCCGCTGTGAATAGCTTTTGTGATTATGTCCAAATCGTGGTTAACAGCTGCTTTTTGGTCTGGTTGTATGTCATAGCTATCGAATGCAAAAAAGATTCGTTTAAAGCCATGTTTCTTTTGTTCTGTGTAGAATTCTTGCCAACCGTCTTCTTCTACTGCAGACTTTTGTGTTTGCAGATGATTGCTTGGTACGGCTGTAGTAAATGGGTTTTCTTCTTCTTCAAAAACAAAGGTGTCAACAGGTTCTACAAGGGTGTTTAATTCTTTTGCTGATTCGTATTGATCTTGGCTGCTAGAGATAACTTTGTTTTTGTTATCACGGTGTGTTTTTTTGTGTGAACATCCCGAGAGAATTGCAAGGGAGCAGAGTAATAATGGACTGAGTTTTTTCATTGATATTTTCATAGGTGAACCTTTTTTATAAAATGTTTGATTAATATGACTGTATAATCATAATGGAAGTGTAGATGAAATGATGATATTTTGCTAGTAAAAATCTTCTGCTTTAGCATAAAGCTTTTTGCAATGTATAGCGAAGTATAGCAATAATTATTTTGTTTTTCCTATGGTAGTGCCATTATTTTTGGTAAAATAATCAGCTTTCTCTGACATCTGTAGTTTTACTATTTTGCGTGGAATTACAATAAAAATAAACAACATTTTATTCTTTTTTGATAAATATATGGTAAGCACCGACAATATTACTGTATATTAAAAGAATGTAATAATATTAGTATGCATTCATTACAACCATGCAGCAAAAATTTTAAAAACAGGAATCAATAAAAAATGAAAAAAATTATTATCAATAGCGAACCGTGGGAAACAAGAATAGCAATCCTGCAAAAAGATGAGTTGCTGCAAAATTTATACTTTGCCTCACATACCACACAGCAATTGGAGCGTAGCTACTTTAAAGGTACGGTAATTAAAGTGTTGCCGGGAATCCAAACGGCTTTTGTTGATATTGGGCAAGAGAAAGCTGGCTTTTTGCATATATCCGAAGTTGATCGATCGCTTGCTCTTAAGCGTATGGCACAGTCAGAGAGTCCCGAAGATAGCGATGATGTTGTTGAGGATGATGAAGAGAACAAAGAGCCGCTTTTGTGCGAACTCAATATGGATAAAATATTTCATGAAGGTGAGCATGTGCTTGTTCAGGTAAGCAAGGAGCCGGTATATGAAAAAGGCCCCAAGCTAACTACCTGTTTTACTATCCCTGGTCGTTTCTTGGTTCTTATGCCAAATATCCCGCGCGTTGGTGTATCAAAAAAAATTGAAGACCCTGAAGAAAGACTGCGATTAAGAAAGATTGTTCGTGATATTCTGCCAAAAGCTATGGGTGCTATTATTCGAACGCCAAGCGAGGGCAGAAGTGAGCAAGAACTTATCTATGAAATTAAGTATTTGGTTTCTATATGGGAAACAATTCAGCAAAAATTTAAAGACTCACAGCCAAAAGAGCTCATTTATCAAGATATTGATTTAACGCATCAAATTGTACGAGACAATCTGGATAGTGATGTTGAGGCTGTTGTCTGTGATGATAAAGCGGTGCATAGTGCATTATATAAATTTGCAAAACAAATCGCACCAGAGCTTGCAATGAAGATAATGCTCTTTGATCAAAAAAGCAATGTGTTTGACTATTATTCTGTATCAGAGCAAATAGCAAAAGCGCTTGAGAAAAAGGTTTTTCTTAAGTCAGGTGGCTCTCTTATTATAGAGACAACAGAAGCGATGACGGTCATTGATGTTAATACCGGTAAATACATTGGTTCCAAGAATTTGGAAGACACTCTTTTTTATACCAATATGGAAGCTGCCGAAGAAGTTGTTCGTCAGCTGCGACTGCGTAATATTGGTGGATTAATTGTTATTGATTTTATAGATATGACCAGTAGTAATCATCGTCAGCAGTTATTTAAATCTCTTGAGCGTTTCCTCAAAGAGAGAGATAAGTTCCAATCAGTGGTATTGCGCGTATCTGAGTTTGGACTTGTCCAAATGACACGCAAGAGAACGGGCAAAACGCTTGCTCAACAAATGATGATAGACTGTCTGTGCTGCAAAGGCCGTGGACTAGTTTTATCGGTTAAGACAGAGTCATATGCATTTCTGCGTACGCTAAAGATTGGTTGCATACAAAATAAGTATGGATCGGTTATCAATGCGTCAGTGCACAAAGATGTGTTCCATTATGTAGTGGCAAGTGAATATAATGCATTGTTGAATTTTGAAAAAGAATTTGGTAAAAAAATTATTTTATCAGCCCATCAGGACGGTTTTGCGATGAATAAATTTATTATCAGCTAATATGGTTTTGTATTGATATAAAAATATTAGTATAATTGCAATCATAATAGTATAAAAGAAGCGGAGAATTAAAGAATGTTCTATAATATTCTTCTCCGCTTCTTGTTTTTTTTAAATTAATGGTATTTGTTTTGGAGTTTTTTATGAAGGCTATATATTGCAGGATTCTTTTTTTGTCTATGTCTATATTTATTACAGCAACTGCTGATGGACATAATCAATTATTGCGGACTGCATATCAAAAACGTCTCTCGACGAGACATGTTACGCAATTTCTTGAAAATATTGATAATTTTACCATTCAAAATATCAAAGAGTTTATCGCTCGCGATGAGATTTATAAAACAGCGCCTACTGGTGCAATATTGGATTACAGAACAGAGTCAAGAATTTCAAAAATTAGAGCGAAAATTGATTACATTGCAAAAACTTCGCAGGACAACCTGCAGAAAATGCTTTGTGAAATCAGCGAACCCTTTCCGCCTATTGATTGCGAGTATGTAGAAAATCCTCTCACTCTCGAAGAAGCGATTGCAGAATTACCCTATCAACTGAGAGAAAGAGTATTTACAAACGCAGAATTTTCTAAGCATTGTGCCTATATGTTTCAACGTATTACCACCTATAAAGCGGCAACTACTTATGAGCAGATTGCTATTAGAGAAAGTATTATTAAATTATGGTACGTTTTAAATAGAGTAATTCGTGCTTTTGAGATTAATGAAGAATCTGGAGAGTCTGATATTGCTATATATTTTAGAACATTAGAAACACCTGTTAATGACATATGTAAAAAAGAACATATGTTTCAATATGCGAGCAATATAGGCAGGGATGAGATAAATTATTGCAATCATTCTCTTGCTATAGCTATGTCAACCGGTTCTTTTTGTAAATGTATGAGAAGAGATGATCGTGGTACGTTAATTCCATTCGAACGATCTGCTATAATATGTATAAAATAAAAAAATAAAATATCGATATAGCGATTCATCTTCGCTTTATCACATTCTTTTTATTTCTCGCGCAGTTCTATTAGTATTGCCTGGAAGTGATAATAAAAGCAGTGAATGGGGCAAGGCTAAAAAGAAGTTAGCTATATAGAATTAGTTATAAAAATAATTTTTTTGTTTGAAAAAATAAAGCAAGAGCGTGTTACTAACACGCTCTTGCTACTTGTGTATATTGTTATATTTATTCTAGATGTGCTCGAATAAACCAAGCCATTTTTTCATGCTCTTGCAGTATACCTGTTGCAAAGTCAACATCTGACTGTGCATTTTCTTTGTTAAACTGATCAACTGCTTTTTTAAGAGCATTGATTACCGTTGTATGGTCGGCAAGCAATTCTTTGAGCATTTCTTTGTCTGATGGATTAACCCCTGGATTTTCTTTGATCGTTGCATTTGCCAAGAATTCTTTGCAGGTACCTGGAGCAAGCTCGCCATGCATACGAATACGCTCAGCTATCAAATCTACCTGATTTTGCAATGCAAGATAATTGGCATTGAGCATTGCATGCAATGGCCCAAAATTTTGCCCACGTACGTTCCAGTGGAACTTAAGTGTTTTTGTATATAGAATAAATATCTCGCTTAATAATTGATTAAGCGTGTGAATAGATGTATGCATACATTCCCCTTTTTATGTTAAAAAAATAATATTTTTATTATAACTCTTATTTACCCCAATTATATGGGTAACAATACAAAGCATACAATAAATATATTTCAATTTGCAATAGTTTTTATATTTTATATGTAAATATATTTCTTTACTGTCTTTTCTCGTGTAATTTTTTTAGTTTTTCACTTTTACTTTATTATTATTTCACCCTTTGTTGCTGCAAGCATACAGCCTATTTGTAGTACTGCTACAAATAGGCTGTATGAATATATTATAGATGTAAGTGTTTTTTATACAGTGTTATTGCGGGCTGGTCAAATGGATTAATATCATATAACTCGCCAAGCATAACGGTTGTTGCCATGTATTCGGTTATAAGAGCTCCAACGATACGAGGAGTAATTATTCCAAGATCAATTTTGATAAAGGGTATTTGTTGTTCGATATATGCTTCATATACCGCAGTAATAAATTGCTGATGAATAGTTGCCGGGTTAAGCCCATCAAATATTTGTTGGGGTAATAATGCCGGTATTGGTTGATTATATGCATACGATGCTGTTGGAGAGCCTTCGATAAAGGTGGTAAGCGTACAGCGCGACCCTTGTAAAAAGAATTGTAGTATAGAATGCAAGTCTGTAGTGAAATAAGCACATGATGGGTATATACCAACACAATTACCTTTTTTGTCTATTTTGCCAAGGCTCTCTGCATAAAATTGTCGAATAAGATTGCCAAGGCCTCCAAGAGCTGGATAGGGGAAAAAGAATGTATGTACTGGATATTTTTTTGATTGCAGATAGGTATGGATTGCATGGAGTATTAGGGGGTTTTGTTCGCTATCATTCTTAAGAAGTCTCTCTGTTGCATGCTTTGCACCAAGACAGAGAAGCATGATATTTACTCCACAGAGTGCTGCTGGCAGTAGACCAACGGCACTGAATGTTGAAAATCTGCCAGAAATTACTCCCGGCACTGGCAGGTGATAAAAATTGTTTTCGACAGCATAGGTAGTTAATGGTGATGTTTCTTCGCTGATTATACAGATTCGTTCGTTGGGCTTTGAAAATTTTTGGATATAGGTTATCAGCAGCGAAGCATTGATTAATGTTTCCTGTGTTGTTCCTGATTTGCTAATGACGACAAGTAATGGCGAAAAATTACTCTGTTGCTCATGCGTCTCAAGCAATGCAAATAACGAACCAATTGATAGTGGATCAATGGTTTCGGCAAAGTGTATTTTTGTTTTTTGTATATTGTCTGTTCCATATAATGCCCCAGTAATTGCTTTTAGCCCCTGTGTTGACCCACCAATGCCGCAAACAATGACATCGGTTGGTTGAAAGGCGAGCATCTTTTCGGCCACTTCTTTAATTTTTTCTATTGATTTTTCATCAAAAGGAAGATGAAGAAAATCAATGCCTTCACGATATCCATTCTCTAAAAAGTTATTTGACCATCCCTGAATACTCTTTGAGAGAATTTCTTGTTGTATGCTCTCATCTTTTTGTTCGAGTGGCGGCACATGAGAGAGTGAATAGAGGGGGAGCGCTGTTGCTTGACAAGTGTTCATGATAGGTCCTTACTTTTTTGTGTTCAATTAATTTTCTGGTACTCTGCTAACAACGTAATAGTGTATGGTATTTATGATAATGTGAGAAAGGGTTTTACTATAATGATAAAAATAGATACAGCTTTAATTATGATTGTGTTGTTAGTTCTTGGTATTTCGATTGTTTCTTATTTGGTTATGTATCGAAAAGAAAATAAAAAATGTATACAAGCTGAGCTCCAACAAAAATCAACAATGTACATTTTACTTGGTGCTCCTGGAGCTGGTAAAGGAACGTTATCGGAGCGTTGTATAGAGCTTTTAAGCTTTAAGCATCTTTCGACGGGCAACTTGTTTCGTCATCACATTGATACCAATACGGCGATTGGCCAAAAAGTTAAAGAGTTGATTAAAGCAGGCAGTCTAGTTTCTGATGATATCGTTGTTGACATGGTACGTGAAGAGCTTGCAGCTGTTGTTGCGAATTCTGCTCAACAGTCGCTCTTTCTTGATGGCTTTCCTCGTACGGTTGAGCAGGCAAAGATATTGCTTGCTATGATTAAAGAGCCTGTATTTAGCAATCTTGATGTAAAAGCAGTTCATCTGTGGTTGCCTTCGATTGATATTGTCGTTGATCGATTGACCTCACGTCTTGTTTGTTCAAACAAAGATTGTCAGGCAACATACTCGATCAAAGATCTTAATGATGTTGAAAAAGCTGCCATGATATGTAAAAAATGTGGTGGCAAACTTATTAAGCGTTCAGATGATGAGGTTGATGCAATTCGCAAGCGTCTAGAAATATATCAGCAGGCAGAAAAAGAAATTATTGAGCAATTTGCCCTCGCTAATATTCCTATTATTCGCCTTGATGCTTCTGGTAAAGCTGAAGATATTTATCAGAATTTTGTGCAACAAATAGGTATGACAAAATAGTTTTAAAAAAAATAAGAAGGGCAGCGTAATGAATATGCACAAGTATGGTAATTTGCTTATAGGTATGATCTTCTTCTGTTCTGGTGCAACTACAATGTGTCAAGAGATACGATCTATGCATGAATTGCAAGTAATACTTACGACAGCTATACATCCTGTAGTAGTTAAGTTTTGGATGCCTGGATGTCCTCCCTGCTCTAAAATGGCTCCTATAATAGATCGACTTGCAGATATATATACGCAATGTACTTTTATTACCTGTAATATTCTTGATGCAAAAGAAATTGCACTGCGATATAAAATTATCAGTGTTCCAACAATAATCATTTTTAAGCATGGCGCGCAATGGTGGAATAAAACAGGAACCGTTTCGCAAAAGGTTCTTGATGAGGCTATTAGAGCAGCTTTTTAAAGCAGTAATTTTATTGAAAGTTTAGCAAAGCTTATTGCAAAATTAGTATTGCTAGCCTTGAGTATATAGAGAGCTGTGAATAATGTAGGTGAATTTTCCGGCTTTTACATTAATATTCAACTAAAAAGAAGCATGAGCTAGTTTTTTAAACTAGCTCATGCTTCTTTTTAGTTAGTGACAGAGTTATTTATGTATTTTTTGCACGCATACTATTTACAGGACTTCCGTAAACAATTTAAAGATCTGATCTAGACGTATTTTAAAAAATAAATAGACTCTCTTTTGATGACTAAATCAAAGAAGGAGTCTATTTATTATGTTCGAAAACACAGTTATAAGTTATTCAGTTCTTACAAT
>CAIKXM010000007.1 GCA_903831405.1 uncultured bacterium | reverse complement strand
CGTAGATTTGGTTATTTCTTTTGCATTTTTTTTAAGGGGAGCATCTTTTGATATGCGTACTACTTTTGCAGCTGGTTTTTTGGTCGTTGTTTTTTTATTCATAGGACACCTTTGCTTATCATTTTTTGTTTAAGATCTTGTATATACGAGAGATGCTCATTGACGAAACTTTTTTCACCATTTTCTTCTAATTTTATTTTGACATCATTGAGCAAGTTTTTCCACTGCTTTTTATAAAAAGAGCGAAGAACTAATATAAAAATTTCTTTTGAGGGTAACGTGTTTTCGTAACTCAAAACAAGCTGACTGATAATAGCCTTTTGAGCTTCGGTTATGGTGTTTAAAAAATCATGAATAGTAATATTCATATGTTGTTTATATAAGTTAAAATATGCTGCTACTAGTGGCTTGAGCGAGTGAGATGATAACTGATGAATAAGATCCAAGTCAGTAATGTCCAATAATTCTAAATAGTGCGGCGCGATAAGCAATAGAATAAACAGCTCTCGCTCTATTTCTTGCATAGCCATTTTTTTTTCTACTACTTCGCGCAACTCACTTGTTTGCTTTTTGCTCTGATGATTTTTAAACGATTGCATCAAGGTTGCATAGGAAATATTACAGGCCTGAGCTGCTTGCTTAAGCAATAGTTCTTGCTTTATAGGATCTCGAACTGTTTTGACCAAATCAATTACTTCTTTGACATGCAACAACACTTCGTTAAGAGATGGTGTTGCATTTTTTTTGGTAATTTCTGCAATAAAAAAAGTAAAAATATCTTGAGCTTGCTCAATGTATAGCTGTATACTGTTGCCGCTTTGCAAGAGTGATGCTGGATCATGCTCAGCAGGTAGCGTTGCAACGCGTATATCAAGAGAGCTTTCCCAACACAGCTGGGCAAGTCGAAGCATTGCTTTTTTGCCAGCATTATCTCCATCATACATAACAATCAGCGTATCAGTATAGCGAGCAATTGATTGAAGTTGTTCGAGCGTGCATGCGGTGCCAAGTGTAGCGATGCTGTTGCGATATCCGTGATCATGAAGAGCTATACAATCGGTATATCCTTCAACCAGAATAGCTGTTTTTGTTTCCTGTATATATTTTTTTGCCTGCGAAAGGCCAAATAGTTGGGAGCCTTTGCAAAAATAGTCATGATCTTGTGAGTTTATATATTTTGCTCGGGCATCATCGTCTTGATATATACGTCCACCAAAACCAAGACATTCTCCACTCTGTGAAAAAATAGGGAACAATATACGACCTTCAAAGGGAGAAAAATATGCATGAGATCGTTTATTTGACTCAAAGATAACATGAGCATCAAGGAGATCTTCTATGAGAATTCCGCTCTTGCGAGCTGCTGCTATACAGGCATCGATTGCCTGATAGCCTTTGGGAAAATAGCCAATGCAAAACTTTTCTCGGGCTTCTTTTGATATGTTTCTGCTTTGCAAATAACTTTCTACATCGCGATTGTTGGTGACGTTTTTTTGACACCATTGCATAATGTGTTGATGTACTTTTACATACATTTGACGATTATTTATTGTTGAAAAATCTTTTTGCCGTGTAAGTTCATCAGGCAATTGAATATTGTTTCTCTGAGCAATGAGTAGTGCTGCTTCTTTTGGTGAGCAATTCTCAGCCGCTGCGATAAAGCTAATAACATCACCACCACTATGGCAGCCAAAGCAATAATATATTTCCTTTGCAGGGCTAACGGTAAAAGAGGGTGTTTTTTCATGGTGAATAGGACACACACCTTTCCAGTATGATCCTGCAGGTTTGAGCGTTGTATATTCTTGAATGACACTCAGTATAGGAGCTTTTGATTTAATAAAAGAAAATAGATCCATAAGCCTCCTATTGTTTGCGTGAAGATTTGAAATATAGGACGGCTATTAGGGCCAATGCACTGATCATAATTGCAGCACTTATCCATTGTTGCAGTGTGCATAGAGAGAAGGGCAGCGAGGTGAAGTATGAAGTATCTGCACGTAAATAATCCATAAAAAAACGTTCACAACCCACACCAAAAAGATAGATTGCGGTTATATAGCCATAATTTTTTTGCGTATTGTTTTTTGGCAATATTCTCTGCACTATAACTATTAGTATAAATAATAATAATAGAGACACAGAGCTATAAAGCTGTGTAGGGTGTAGTGGTATGTTAAGCCAATGTGCAAGCGAATTATGGTGGGTGTAGGTAACAGATAGTGTGCATGTTGTTTGCAGGCCATGGCAACATCCTGCACACAAGCAACCAAGACGCCCCCATGATTGTGTAATCAAAGCCCATGGTGCAAGCTCATCGGTAAGCTGTAGAAATGAGAGAGAAAGTGCGCGATGTTTGTATAACAATACGCCCAGAGCTCCAATAATTGATCCAAGAACTGAAAAGCCTCCCATAACATCGCCAAGACAGAGCACAGGCAATTCATGAGCCATGAACAATTCAGCTAGATAGAGAATTTTTCCCCCGACAAAGCTGCCAAGAAAAAGAGCAAAAATAAGCGAGTAGAGCTGATCAGTAGTGATTATTTTTTGTTCAATAACCATGGTTTTGTAGGCACCATAAAAAGCCAAACAAATGCCTATCCCTATGCAGAGACCATAAAAATGAATATGCAATGGTCCATATATGGTGAACAGTATTGGGTTCATTATATAATTATTCTTTTTTGTAAAAATAGGGGAGAATTAAAAGTTATTATAACTTTTTTACTATACACTATATTAATACATTTGTCTTATCTCTGTTTGTGTTTAATTGTCTTTTTTTGTATTTCTTTTTTTAAAAATAATCGAGTATTGTTATGCATTTAAATTGTTATTTATCTCAGGCTGGTATCTCTTCTCGGCGAAAAAGTGTTGATCTTATTAAGCAGGGTTTGGTGAGTGTCAATGACAAGATAGTTCGCGCGCCATGGTTTGATGTTTCGCCCTCAGACATTGTTGTATGCAATGGTGAGCGTTTGCATATCGAAAAAAAAATATATATTGTGCTCAATAAACCTGCTGGATGTGTGACAACGCTCTCTGATGAGCTTGGCCGCAAGACCGTTATTGATATTATTGGTGATGCAATTACCCAGCGAATATATCCTGTTGGTAGGCTTGATGCTGATACCACTGGTGTGCTTATTCTTACCAATGATGGTGAATTTGCACAGCAGACTGTTCATCCATCACATAACATTGAAAAATCATATCAGGTTACTCTTCACCGTCCGCTAGATGCACGTGATGAAAATAAGCTACTTAAGGGCATAACACTCAAAGATGGCGTTATGTTTGTTGATGCTATTCGTGTGCATGAAGGAAAAAACATAGTAGATGTATCTATTCATAGTGGTCGTAATCGTATTGTGCGCAGACTGTTTGCCGCAATTGGGTACGAAGTATTGGCACTGCAGAGAACGCTCTTTGGCTGTATTGCTATAGATGAATTGGCAGAAGGCCAATGGCGATATCTTACTGATCAAGAAATAGCCTGTATGATTAAAAAGTAACTATTGTATGCGGCAGTAAATTTTTTTGTATATATTAGCAGCTTTTCTGTTGTATTAGGGTTTGCTCGTTTATTTTTTTATAAGAGCTGTATTGTTGCTTATTTTTTACCAATTATCATATTATTTTTGCTACAGGTATTGCAGACAAATTTTGTATGAAAAGAGTTTAGGTGATTGGTAAAGAGGAGCTTTCGTTATGGTTATGATAGATAAAAAATATGGATTATTATTGTTATTGATAAGTGTTTTTGGTATTGGTGCTGCTACAAAAGATGAACAGTATTATGATTGGTATCCTGCTGATAAGACTTCTGGTACGCAGCAGCGTAATGAAAAACTTAATAGTTTAAAAGATCGTATAGATGTTCTATATAAAAATCTATGGGGCAATCCTAATTTTTTTGTTGTACGAGAAAATGGTGCTGATGTCATTATTACAAAGCCATTATATGATCGTCAGATTGCTGATTGGGAAAAGTTAATTGATGAAATAAAAATATTTATTACTGAATTGCATCCAAAGCTAGTAGCTCGCAAAACAAAAGAAGAAATACAAAATAATGTTTTTGTTGGGTGGGAAAGATTAATTGAGAATATTAAGCTTCTCGATCAGCGAAAACAAGCGTTGGCAGATAATGAAAAAGTGTCTAAATCTTTTTATCAGGATCCTCTTAATACGTTAGATATATTTTTGAAAGAGCTTGAAAAAAAGTTGCCAATTATATATAAGCGCATTAATACCAGTGGGTTTGAAACATTTAAGACAACGTTGCGTGCACGAGAATTAGCCGGGTATGTAGCGAAAAAGTTGGAAGAAACGATACAAAATTTGCAAAAGCAGATAGATACTATAAAAAAAACGATGACTGTTATAGAAAGTCGCAAAAAACAAGAAGAAAATATGAGGGGTGCTGATGCAACCATACGAAAGGCAAGTAAAGGGTATAATCCTTTTTTGCCTCAATCAGCGTCGCTTGATTTGCCTATGGCTCACAGAGTACCAGCGTCAATAGCTTCTGTTGCCAAAATAGCCAGAGAAGATACCCGTAGTTTTAAAGAAATAATAGAACAGTACCGTCTTTCTGATCAATGGAAATCGATAAAAAATAATCAATTTGATCGGATTTTTGTTAAATCAGGATATGATTTTTTTGATAGAAAAAATGAGAAGACCTCGGCAATTGATTTCTCTATTGGAGGGGCTAAACGATCTAATGGTAAAGAGAAATTAACGTATAAGATTCATTTGCAAGTTAAAAAGCAATATGTATTACAATGCATGCATATACTGCTTGATGCGCTTAATAATGACAAGCGACTTGCTGGCATTAATAGCTTTAAAATCAAAGATAATTTAGACGATGGTGCAAGTCAGATGCCTCAAATCGCGCTGTATATGCCCAATTTTATTATCCCGTATGACGATTTAACTGCAGAACAAAAAGCGAGTGTTGTTCAAAATCCAATGGTTGTTCAAGATGATATAGTATACGAAAACCCATACGATTCCACTTCTTTAACGCCTATTGGTAAAATAAAATCAGTTCAAGAGTGTAACAGGGAATTAGATATCATTGTACAGGCGTTGTATGAGGCTTTTCGTGGCGTAAATCTCAGAGAATGGGCGCTTGATTATCCGCCGCGTTATAATATGCAATTAACGCTTATTATGTATATAGCTGGTGGTAATGGAGATTATAAAAAAAATGAGCCAGAGGTTTATACGACTGATAAACATTTTGTAAAAAATCGTGAATATGTTCCAAATAATGGTCTAAAAGCTTTGTTGGATAGTACGATGCATACAGTGTAAGCAATTTTGGTAGATTTTATTATGATTGGTAAAAAAGGAGCAAAATAATGGTGGGTAAAAAACTTGGATTATTACTAATCTTGATGAGTTTTTGGATTGATTGTGCAGCTAAAGATGAAGGTATAGATAATTCTGTATACAGAGTTAAAGGCTGGTATATAGCGCCAAGAAATTCAACAGAGCAGGCTGATAGTGTTTTTAGTGCACATCTTCAAAGATTGACCAGTGCCCATGTAAGTCTTTTTAGTAATGATAAAGTTTTGCAACATTTGCCGGATGATGAACATATAAAAGGATGGCTGCTGACATTGCAAGATGCTGTAACGTTTATCCATAAGCAACATGAAAAATTAGATGTGGAAGTGAATCAGGCGATAGAGTTATGGAAAAATTTTTTAAAGAATATCGTTTTAATAAGAATGCATGTTGAGCGTGGGGAAATTGCTACGGTGCTCAGTAATCCAGAATGGATTGAAACGTTTGAGGAGTACAAGAAAGCTCTTCCTGAGTTGTATACAAAAGTTAACACCAGTGGTCCTTCTTTGTTTAAAACTACAAAGCGTGCGCGGCATCTTGCAGCTGCTATTATTTTATTGCTTGAGACAACGATTGATAGAGTTATAAAAGAATTAAAAGGTGCGACGCTTTCAAAATAAAAAAAGATATAGAAGCTTTATATTGTTGCTTATTTTTTATCAAGTATCATATTCTTTTTTTTACTGCATTGCGTGTAAAAATAGCATGCGAGAGTTAAAAAAAGAATATGTTTATAGTGTGGTAAAAAAGGAGACAAGATATGGTAGGCAGAAAAATTGGATTGCTGTTGGTTCTGCTTAGTTGCTTTGGAATGATTTCTGCAGCTGAAGATAATATTAAAGCTTATATGCCATGGTATTCGGCGCCAGGAAATTTAAAAGAGGCAGTATTTACAGAGCTAGAGAAAACAATTAATAAATGGTTTCCAGAAAAAAATACTGAAGCTGATTTGATTGCTTTTTTTAAAAATGGAAAAAAATTAGAAGCCTGGAATAAAATTTATAAGTATCAGATATATCCATTTGTAAAAAAACAACATGAAAAATTACTTCCAACTTTAGAAAAATTAAATAACTTAATATATCGATCTGCGTATATGTGGACGATTATTGGTGATAAAAATAAATATTTACCAATAAGCCAGGATCTTTCTGGCAAAATTTTTAAATATTATTTTGATATGCTTTCTAAATCTTCAATGCCTGAGTTATTTGAAGAAATTAATACGAGTGGTTATTCAAGATTTAATACAACAAAAAGAGCTCGTCATATTGTTGGAAAAATAGCTCAATTGATTGAGGATAAAATATTAAAAAATCTTTCTGGTAGTTTAAACGATGCTTTTGTATATACGGGACAAGCTGGTTATGTATCAACTGAAGCAGCTGATAGATTGGCAGTTGCTTTACAAGATGTTTCAAATCAAGGGAAAAACGTTTAAAAAAAGAATCGTAATATTTAGAATATAAGCATTAGCAAAAATAATAATAAGAATGGGTCGCCTTTTAGGCG
>CAIKXM010000006.1 GCA_903831405.1 uncultured bacterium | reverse complement strand
TTTTTGCTGAATATAAAAATTTTGGAGGTTGTATGTGTACAAAAATATCATCATTGCTTTTTTCGTTACTATTAGCTCTTTCTCCACTGCATTGTATGCAGCAACAATTGCCAGCAACGGCTGCGGCTATTTCTGGCATATCTACTGATGTCTCTGGGCAAGCTGCAGGGGTAGCGAGTGCATTTAACGAAGATTATATTGTGCCTCACCTGCACAATCCCCATAATAATTGTTTTATTCATACGGTGTTGCAGTTATTGCTTAACTGTCACGAGATTACTGATGCGTTTTTTAAGCCCGAGAATCAGGCGTATATAAACCGTAATCCTTCACTTGTTGCATATCGAGATTTTGCACGACGAGTAAGCTCAAGCAAAGATGACAAAGAAGCTGATTTTTCCGTTGATTCTTTAGAGCCGTTGATAGCGGTGATAAGAAATCAATTTCATTTGGGCGATCCAAGTAAACAGGGCGATTTGAATCAATTATTTCAATCTTTTTGCAGCGTAATATTTGGGTTGGATGAAGAAGCAGGGATGCTTGCAAAAGATATTATTCAGTCAGTGCTTATAGATGAACGAGGGTTTTTGCATCTTGATGTTGTTGCTCCTATAGAAAGAGATCAAGCATATATAGCAGGAAAACAGATTGATAGAGCATCTATGGATGAGTATATACGTGCATGTTTAATTGGCGCACAAACACTCCCAGAAAGCTATTTGGCAATACAGGTTGATCGTACAACTGGTCAGAGTAGAGGTGGTCGAGCTGTTAGAAATGGGTTTATTTTAACCGATATTGAACAATTTTATGATATGGGGATAGTGCCTTCTCCTAGCCCTGATGTGGATTTTAATGGTCATATGTATGAACTTGTAGGAGTTGGTGTTCATATGGATAGAGTTCAGCATTGTGTTGCATATGTCAAAAAAAATGGTAAATGGCTTTTATGTAGCGATTCTCATCAGAGTCATGTTACATGGGAGATGGCAAAACAAGTTTTTGCGCGAGACGCTCAATTGTTTATTTTTAAAAAAATATTTGTTGATACTTTTGAGCCTGCAGCAGAAGTTGAGTTTCCTGCGTTAGAAGATATTTCTACGGATTTGTTTATGAGTGAGCATGTTCCTGCAATAACTCTACCAGCACCAGCAGCACCAGCAGTACCTGCGAGAGTTGCTGCGCATAAGCTTTTTAAGACGCATGATTACTCTATTGCAGCAGCACTGCTTGCTGGATCTGCATATGTAGGTTGGCGTATATATAACAGCAGCATGACACACAAAAAGTTAGTTGGTGTACTTGTTGGCGCAGGAGTTTTGGCGGTTGTTCTTGGTAAGTTATGCTGGAATAAAGCTCATTAAATTTAAAAAAATATAAATATAATTACAGTAGATTTTTTTAGGTGTGCAAAATTCATCTAAAACTTGCGTAGCCGCTTCATAAATCGTTCGTCCTGAGTGCAATGAGCTCTTAGCGAATGTAGTCGAACGGGTACGAACTCATATCTGATATTTGTTTAAGGTGCTAGAATAGCACAATCTGCACAGCTTAGTAAATCTTGCTATAGCAGCAGTAGACTTCTTTTCAATAAAATAAAAATAACACCCCGTAGTTTTACGGGGTGTTATTTTTTGAGTTGTTATATACTGTTTTTCTTCAATATATTCTTGTATAAAAAGCGCTAGCTATTCTTTTTGCGCAGCTTTTTTAATTACTTGTAAGCCATAGTCTTTGAGTTTGATCTCAGAAACTGGCGTTGGTGCATTGAGCATCAAATCAGCACCGGTTGATGTCTTAGGGAATGCTATACAGTCACGTATTGATGCTTGCTTGAGCATAAGCATAATGAGTCTATCAAGTCCTATAGCAAGACCACCATGTGGCGGGAATCCAAGTTCTTGAGCTTCGAGTAAAAAGCCAAAATGATTTTTCATGTCATTTTCATCATGACCCAAGAAGTCAAACACCTTGCGTTGCAATTCTTTCTCATGAATACGAATTGATCCACCGCCAAGCTCTACACCGTTTAAGACGATATCGTATGAGCGTGCAGTAAGCGTGCTTGGTTCTTTGCCTTCCCAGCCATCTTGGGGACGGGTGAATGGGTGATGCATAGAGGTGAAACGTTTTTGCTCTTCGTTCCACTCAACCAGTGGAAAGTCAACAACCCACAAAAATTCGTCACGTGTGGTGTCGATGAGGTTGAGCGCAGCGCCAAGTAATAATCGAAGTCGCCCTAACGCCGTCCATGCCATATTGTATTTGCCTGCAACGATAAATAGCGTATCTCCTGGTGCAAAGTGGGGGATAGCTTGTTTGATTTTTGACATTTGTTGTTCATCAAGATGTTTTGCAAGAGGAGACTCGATGCCGCCATCTTGATTCATTTTTATCCATAGCAATCCCGAAGCACCAGCCTTGCGTGCTTTGTCAGTCCATGCATCAAGCTCGCCTCGAGAGAATGATTGATCTTGAATGCACAGAGCTCCTATCTTGCCGCCCCCTGATAATATATTTTGCAGGAATGTAATAGGCGTCCCTGCAAAGCTTGTGCTCAAGTCAACAATAGGCAGGTCAAGTCGCAAATCAGGCTTATCTGATCCATAGGTACTAAATGCATGATCATAGGTCATGCGAGGTAGTGGTAGTTGTACTGTTTTGTTAAGCGTTATTTTGTATACATGTGCAACAAGTCGTTCGACGAGTGCTTGAATGTCTGACTCTTTGATAAAAGACATCTCAATATCAAGCTGGGTAAATTCAGGTTGCCGATCAGCGCGCAAGTCTTCGTCTCTAAAGCAGCGAGCGATTTGGAAGTATTTTTCCATCCCTCCTGCCATCAACAATTGCTTGTATACTTGTGGTGATTGTGGCAATGCGTACCAGCTACCCTGATTAACGCGTGAAGGAACTAAGAATTCGCGGGCACCCTCAGCAGTATTTTTGGTCAATATTGGTGTCTCAATTTCATAAAATTCTTCACGGTTAAAAAATTCGCGAATGGCAAAAATTATTTTGTGTCGAAATGCTATTGTCTGGTGCATCTCTGGTCTGCGCAGATCAAGATAGCGATAGGTTAGACGTATTTCTTCGTCAACGCTTGATGCATCTTCGAGGCTGAATGGTAATGTCTTTGCACTGCTTAAGATGTTTAGCTCATTAACTTGTACTTCCCACTTACCTGTCTTGATATTGTTGTTCTGTGATTGTGCTGCGCGCTCAACAACAGTGCCGGTAATCGCAATAACATATTCTGAGCGAATTTCTTGTGCTTGTTTATGTGCTTGTGCTGATAGTTCAGGACTGATAACTAGCTGCATAAGACCGCTGCGATCTCGTATGTCTATAAAGATAATGGTTCCATGATCTCGTCGACGATTGACCCATCCTGCAAGGGTAACTTGTTTGCCAACATGCTCTGCGTTAATGTTTCCGCAGCCGGTAGAGCGAGCATTGTACTCGATCATGAGAATACCTTTCTTAATATAAATATAGAGGGCTGTTTTATGCATATCTTTGTTCTTTTTACTATGAGCTTTCAGTGTAACAAAACAGGTAGTTCTGCAAAGTAATGAGTAGGTAAACAGATATAAAAATAAATAAAAATAGCATAAACTATTGCAATTATGTTTCAAGTTGAATTATTATATAATTGTATAGTATATTTTTAATGTTAAAAAGAAAATTAGTTTTTCTATGAACAAGTTTTTATTATTTATGCTCGCTCTGTTGTGTAGTGTTGCAATAACACAAAATGTGTCTGCATGGCGGAATGTGACAAAAATAGTTGGAGGTCATTGTATCGCTACGCCATGTTTTCATATGGTGCATCGTGATGGTACCAAGTTTTCTGATCAAGAAATAGCAGATTGTCAAACAGGTCGTGATAAAGCATGTAAAGAATGGCATGAAATATATGGTTGATAATAAAAAAGGAGACTGTTATGAGTAAAAAATTGCTATGTATCATCATGTTTTTACTTGGTGGTTTAATTGCTCAAAGCACTGTAGGAATGCAACAATCTGGCCATAGTCCTGTATGTGATATGAACATATTATCCTGTGAGCTTAGTGATCCATTTGATATAGAAAATTGTCAAAAAAAGCGTGATATAGAGCATAAAGAATGTATTAAACGAGAAGCTGCAAAGAAAGCTGCTTTACAAGAACAAATGGTAATGCAAAAGGCTGCTCAGGAATATGTGCAAAATATGCACCCTAAGTTAGGTGCGTTTGATATGTATGCGCAGAGATAGTCGCTTAGATGTAGTGAAAAAATGGTAGAAGAATTAGAAGAAATATAGTTGTTATATGTTTATAAGAAAAGGAGTTTGTTATGAATAAGTTTATGGTATCTATGATTGCTTTATTGTCTAGCGTTGCAATAATGCAAAATGTGTCTGCTATGATGGTTCTAGAAAAGACTGGTGCTTGTACTGGTACGCCATGTTTTCTTACGTATCCTGATGTTAATTCTAATGATCGAAAAATTTGTGACTTAAAGCACGAGTTATGTTTGTTGAGAGAATCTATGACTAAGACATTGGAAAAATATTAAAAACATAGAAGAGCAAAAAACAGTTATAGATGATGGGCTGAGAATGAGAATAAATCCGCCAAAGGAAAGCCTGTCAAAAGGTAGCTTTACAGGTGGTCCTGTGAAAATGCACGAAACCGTTAAATGAAGAAGCTAAGTAGTGAAATTAAAGAGAGTGGTTAATAATACAGTAAAAAGTATCGTTTACCACTCTCTTTTAAAAAAAATAAATAAAATAATTAAAAATAGAGGAACAGAGAATGAAAAATAATATGTATATATTTTTACTAGCACTATTTGCTATTACAAGCGTTCATAGCGCATCAGCTATGATTCTTAGAGCAGATGCGTGTTCTACATCCTGTCTTGACTATTACGCAGGCGACCCTGTTCGGCAAAATTATTGCTTAACTCTACAAGCAAGAACATGCCCGATTATCTCACCGGTTACCTATTATGGGTCATATGCACCCTATTATGGTGGATGGGGCTTTGGTGGTCGATCATACTGGCGCGGCGGCGGATATCGCGGCGGCTGGGGTAGATATGGTGGTCATCGAGGCGGCGGTGTACGCGGTGGTCACGGCGGTCATAGAGGTGGTGGTCACGGTGGTGGCAGACATCGCTAAGCTGCTGCTTTTTTACATAATTTTGTAAGTATATAGGTGAGCTAGTTCTAAAATAAATTACATTGTTTTAGAACTAGCTCACACTCTGTTGTATCATGAAAATTTTTTTGTAATTATTACAAGCAAGAAGAAGGGTTGAATATGTGTAAAAATATTCAACCCTTCTTCTTGCTTATTTATTATAAACGTATTACTACGTATTTTTAATCATTAGTAATAGTGTTAAAAGCTATATTCCAAACTTATATTATAAAAGTATGCGGTATCGTCGCCATGGACAGGCACACGATCAATGTCAACGCCACTTCGATTAGGGTTATTGAATATTTTTTGCTCATCTTTATTCAGCGGCACGCCTTTAATATCCTCAAAATGTTTACCCGGAACAAAGAATCCTGCAACCAGTGATAACTTTAATCCATGCGGCAATACGGTATCAATGTATATATTGCCTTCAATGCCAAGGTGTGGGTTTGCAATACGATTGTTATCATATCGGCCTGATTGTGTATTAAAGATATGTGATGGATAGGTTTGCCAGTAGCTTAGAATATTGGGATTAAACTTCCATTCATGACAAGCGATATCTGTCTTGATCCAGAGGGCTCCACCAACAAAACCAAGATTAGTAAATTGTGATACTTGGGAAGCATAGATTGATCCATCTATTAAATCTTCGCTATCAGCGGGAATTGATGAAATACGAGGAATCTTTCCTGATCCACTCATCAAGAATGCACTACGCACGCGCTTTCCCGAATATGTTTCTTGCAGAGAAATAAACCCTTTGTAGTCGCCATCAATTTGGCTATCGCCAAGGTTATTAAGGTCTCTGTTGGGATTCTCGTCACCGCTTGCAAAGCCAAAGGTACCTGCAACTTGTATGCATGAATTGCAGTTATATTGGCAATCGCATACTGCCATAGAACCAAGATACTTATTTTGGTATGGATCATGGAATCGATTTGGCGAGTTAAATAATGTTGGCTCTATTGGATCACTAGGATCTTTTTTTGGTATCTCTTTGCCGTTTTGACTCATTGTCTGCGGAACTGCATTGATACGCTTTTGATTTGCTACGGTATAGGGCGCTCTGATGTATGCTTTTCTTGAGTCTGGGCTATCTGTCTTTAATAACATTCCTACAGAACTGTTGGCGATGGTTACTGCAGAGGTTTCGTAATTAGCAACGGGGAATGGCGATATATCAACGGTTTTGTGCGCGTCGACGAGCGAAAGAGTTCTGATAGAGGTATTGCGATCAATGCCTTCTACTCTCTGTGAGCCCATATTAACTGCTGCTTCAAAGCCAATCTCAAAATTCTTTGATGAGCCTTCAAATGCTGCACCAATGGTAGTGAGGCGTGAAGAAGCATCGCCAATAAACTCAACTTTTTGCTCATCATCATGGCTATGCATCAAGTAGGGTTCGATATTAATTTTAACACCATTATTTGTGCATGGAGTAAAGATAGAACGCATGGCAAAAATATAGTTCATGATGCCGTATCCACGCGCTTGATTAAAGCGGTGATCATATTCTTGACCACGAATTTTTTCGTTTGTGTTCTCGAATGTGTCACTCTTATTGTCTAGAATAGCTCCATAGAGATCATACTTCCATGCAGGTGCAAGCGAGCCAGAAAGTCTAATGCCAGGCGCAAATTGCTGTACTGCGTCAGCAGGGTTGTAGCCAATAAAGTCAGGCGCTACTGCATATGCACTGCCAAGAGAGATGCCGCGACCAAGTTGAAAGGGAAATAATCCAAGGGTAAGTATGTGGCGATTGCAAGGGGTAATTGCGAGTGCTTTGTTTACCTCAAACTCAAGCCATAACTCACGAATAATAGGAATATGTAGATTGATTGAATGCTTATGCGCACCAACAACACTTTCCGAATCACGGATTGTTGTGGAAGCTGTTCGCGCTATTGATTCTGGAGCTCCCCAGGTACCTCTATTACGAATGCCAGTTTTCATTGCAATAATTTCATTGCAATAGGTATTTTTACCATAGTTATACAGAATTTCGAGATCCCAAATATGACGAGCTGGAACAAATATTTCATCTGTGTCATTGTCATTATTGAGCAGACGAAGATTTCTGCCATATACTGATTCGATCTTGAGTTTGTTTTTGATGGTCAGCTCATGGTCACTTTCAGTATGCCAGGTGAATGGTGAAGCTGCATGGAGCAGGGCTGGCATTGTTAGTGTTATATATACAAAAAGTATGCACAAATTTTTTATTTGCATGTTTGAAACCTATACTGTTGATATTATTTGTTATTGTTTTGATATGAAACATATATTGATTGGTACTGTTTTAGTGTTCTAAATAGGTTAAAGAGGCGAGACAAAGGTGTCAAATAAAACAATAGTTCCAAGAGAGGGCTTTGCAATGAAAAAGATAGATACAAGTGTTCTTGTAGGTGCGCATATGTCGATAGCAAAGGGATTTGATCAGTCGATATATCAAGGTGAATCAATAGGATGCAGTGTTATACAAATTTTTACGCATAGCAATCGACGATGGCTCTTTAAACCTTTGACAAAAAAAGCTATTGAGGCGTATCGAATAGCACTCAAAAATAGCAACATTGCGCAGGTTATTGTGCATGCAAGTTATTTGGTTAATTGTGCAGTGGAGAATGAGGAGATACGAGCAAAAACTATTAATAATCTCTTGATGGAGCTTGAACTGTGTGCCGAGCTTGGTATTGATTCTATTGTTGTACATCCAGGAACCTGTGATGATAGTGATGAAGACGTTTGCCTGCACAGAGTCTCTTTTGCTATTGATCAGATTTATGAACAATTTTTGCAACAAGAGCGGGCGCATATTCCCCATATTGTTCTTGAGAGTATGGCGGGACAGGGTAAATCAATAGGATATACCTTTGAGCAACTTAACTACATTAGATCTGGATGTAACTATAAGCAGTATGTTCGTTATTGTATTGATACTGCACACACGTTTGCCGCTGGCTATGATTGGCGCAGAGCAGAAGGTTATCAAGAGATTATGAATACCATTGATATTATTCTTGGTTTTGAACTGGTTGCTCTCTTTCATGTCAATGACTCAAAGAAGCCGTTTAACTCGCATGTTGATCGACATCAAAATATTGGCAAAGGTGAGATAGGTATGGAGCCATTTAGGCGTTTGATGAATGATGCTCGATGTGCGCTTATACCAAAAATTCTGGAAACACCCCATGAAACACTAGAGCAGCTTGCAGAGGATGTTGCGTTGTTGCGCTCGTTAGTAAAATAGTTCTTAATATTTTACTAAAGCTAAAAGAATCTTTCTGCCTAGCTACTTTAATTAAAATAAAGCACCCACAAAAATAATAGTAACTGTTTTTGTGGGTGCTTTTGTGTGTATGGTTGTGGATGATTTTTAATAATCTTTTTAAAAAAATACTCTCTATGGTAGAGTGCTTGCACATTTGTCCCCCATGATTTCAAAAGTATATTGAAATGTATTGATAGTTAAAAAAGTAAAAAAGAGGAGCTAAGCAATGAACAGATTAGATATTCAGGAGTTGGGCGTGCATATGTCATACCCTGCAATAACTATTATTTCCTCATGTACAAAGGAAGGAATCCAAGAAAAGTTTGATCATCTTATCTCTTTGGTATCAAAAAAAAATCCTGAGATTAAACATATACAGTTACATATGCATGAGTTGCTTGAGCAGCTTGTCTGTCCCGTTGATAAAACAAAAATAGCGCTTTTTGCAAACAAGCATATTGTCCGCGCATATGCATTGCCATGCAATGTCGCTGATGTCGAAAGTGTTGATCATTACTTTATTTTAGATCCAATTGCAACCTGTATTAATCGCAAAGAACGATATTTTGTGTTGGAGTGTGATCCCGAAAACCTTGCTTTTTATGAAGGACATGATGAAACGCTTATTCAAGTGATGTATACCAAAACAGGGTATCAGTGGAAGATGGCGCAACCAATAGGTACTTTGCAAAAAAGAATCTGTAAAGCATTGTCAGAAAAAGCATGCATAGAAGAAGCAACGACAGAGTTCTATCAATCACTTGATGCTCATTTAGCAGAATATATAGAGCGCGATCCGCAGCCGCTTGTTATTGTAGGCGACGAAGAGCATATACAACAGTTTAAAAAATATTCGAAACATGCGCCTATAGTGTGTGCCTTTGAGCACGACTTTGCGCAGGTTTTTAAACGAGTAAATGGTTGTTATAAGCAGCTGTATACACAAGCGATTGAAAAATTGAACAGTGCTTCGGCAGATGTGTTAATTGATAAAACAGCAAATCATCAAGCGATAGCACAGGCAGCGCGACAAGGTGCGGTAGAAGTGTTGCTTGTTGAGCGGTCATTTCATGAAAATGGTTGCGAAGACATAGCATCAGGAGCATTAGAGAAAAAAGATGCTTGTTCTATAACAGAAGTTAATGTTGATTTGATAGATGCGCTTATCGAAAGTGTAAAGTCAAAGGGTGGTGCTGTGCTACTATTACCTGAGAACAGTCTTGCGAACTATAATCATGTAGTAGCCTTTACCCGCTTTTAATAGGACTATTGATATAGCCTATCTTTGCGCGACTCTCTTTGTTGAATGTAATTTTTAACAATCTCGACAAAATACTTTTCTATTTTAAAAAGAGAAAGAGAAGTTTTTTTAGAGATATATTGTACTAACAACTTCTGTCGTTAACATCTGTTTTGTTAATTTGATATATAGGCATAATAAAATTTTTGACTTGACAGCCTTTAAAAGCATTGTTAGTATTTGGAAAATTTTTATTGACTTGGTTTTATAAGCGTCCCTTAACCGAACAAAATGCCCCCCTAAAGCAATTTTGTTCACCCCTAACCCTTCAGCCGCAATGTTGAAGGGATTTTTTTTATGGTACCATTTTCATACGACTCGACAGTTGTTTTGCGGCCATTTGGGCATTCTATTGTTGCTCTTATAAGCAGTGCGTTATTATTCTTTTTATTGCTATTGGTTATATAGGTAAACGGATCTCTTGTAGGTGTGTGTGAGAAAAGTATGCTTGTGCTTGCAAGCAAAGTAGCAAGCCTCAAAAATATATATTTATAATGGTTGTCGCGAACATATATGTAGTTTGTTTTTTGATTATAACAAGCATCTTTCAGCTGTTTTATGAGCGGTACGATACAAAGTAGCTTTTCTAATCTTGTTTTAAGCGTATTGAAAGTGCGCTTGGCTTGTATGTGTATCTTAAGCTTTGTAATTGTAATCATGGTTGTGATGATTTTGTGCATATATACCGTACTTTCATAGAAATAGTGCGACGATCTCCTCCACTCCCGGCAGACACAATCAATGAATGAATGCTACATGCTTGATTGTGCACAATTGCTGTTGCAATAAAATCATGGAGCGCAGCAAAAGTTCCTTCGAGCGAACATTCATAATCAATTTGACTACTGCTTTGTTGTACTATTTTTGTATCTCTCTTTTCAATGGAACAAATTTTTATTTTGTATTGTGCTGCGCTTTTGTATAGCGATGCGAGAAATGATTGTTCATCGATAGCAAAAAGGTTGATATTTTTAGGTTGTTGCTGTTCAGTACTTTGTTTTTTATGTATATCGCCAAGCTCATTATACTGTGCTTGTAATTGATGTGCGGCAAAGATATGTTGCATTATATTTTTGCCAGAAAAGTAGAACCATGATCCAACAATTATCAAGCAGATGCTTGTTCTGTATATACTATGACTCATTTTGAACTATCCCCTTTTTGTGTATAGAAATACATGTGTCTTACATTGTGCTTATTTTATGTATCAGTGATATATACAGGACTTCCGCAAATAGATTAAAGATCTGATCTAGTCGAATTTTTAAAAAAAAGGTACTCTCTTAAACTGATCTAACCAATCTATTTAGGAGAGTACCATGTGTGATATCAACACTATTATAAAATATCCGTTGCTTACAATGTTGTCTATAGGTAAAAAAAG
>CAIKXM010000005.1 GCA_903831405.1 uncultured bacterium | reverse complement strand
ATTGGTACAGCAGGTGCAACAGGACCTATGAATATTGGTACCTCAACGAGTGTAACAAGCATAACACTTGGTAAAGCTGGATCAACCACTGATACAGTTACCTTCTTGGGCGACATTGTATTGCCAGCATCAACAAATACTGACCCATCAACTGCTGGTGTGATATATACTAATGGATCAAAGTCAACAGCTAATAGATTTATATCAAATCCAGGTGAGAAAAATACTTTTGTTGGCGAGAAATCAGGTGACTTAACAACTTCTGGCGGTTCAAATGTAGCAATAGGTTATAACGCAGGTAACGCAATTCAGGGTGGTGTTAATACTATAGTAGGTGTTGATGCGGCTAAAGATCTTAGTACAGGTTCTGCGAATGTTTTAATTGGTGCTTCTGCGGGTCTAAGTTATACTACTGAAATGTTTAATATTGTTATAGGAACAGCTGTTTATGGTTCAACAGGAGATACTAGTGTCATTAGAATTGGTTCAGGGAACACAAAGTGTTTTATTGCTGGTATAGCAAATATTTCTGAGGGCGGAACTCCAGTAGCGGTAACCATAGATCCTGCGACCGGTCAACTGGGAACACAGGCCGTCTCTTCAGAACGATACAAAAAAGACATAGCTCTTATGGGTATTAAATCAGAAAAGATTCTTAATTTGCAGCCCGTTACTTTTACATATAAAAATGATATAACAGATGCAATAAGGTATGGTGTAATTGCTGAGCAAGCATACCAAGTCTATCCAGAAATGGTAAAGCTTGATGATCAAGGACGTCCAGATAGTGTTTCTGTGCCAATGGAGATGACATGGATGATGCTTAATGAAATACAAAAGAATCACAAAGCAATAGAGGTGCAACAGGCAACAATTGCTGCTCTAGAGGCTCGTCTGTCAACACTTGAGGGTGCGCGTACATACGTAAAATAAGTGCAGTAAAAAAGAAAATCTGCAAAGTAGTATGAAGCGTGTGCAGGTGAAGAGTAGAGAAGATAGAGAATGTAGCTAGATTGTAATGTTGCTATAGATGTAGTGTGTAAAAAGAGAGTCTTGCTACTGTTTTAATTTAGAGGGGAGGCTTGCTAGAGAAAAACTCTAGCAAGCCTCCCCTCTGTTTTTGCACTCATCTTTTAAACGTGCTCAATCACACTATGATTTCTGAGGTTGTATTTTTTACTTTTTAAGTTCTGGACAAAAATAAATAATTGATACTAGAGTAACGGTTGTTATGAGGTGTTGTTATATTTTTTTTCTGTCCTTAAAATAAGGCAAATAGAGCGTCACGAGGAGAGCGAAGACGCAAGAAAAAATAGTAGAGCACGTATTTTTGTTAACCGCTATCGAGTTGTTGTACTATATTTCTTTTTTTAAGTTCTAGACAAAAATAAATAATTGATACTAGAGTAACTGTTGTTATGAGGTGTTGTTATATTTTTTTCTGTCCTTAAAATGAGGAGTAGGTATGAGACAGATTTCATTGAGAATATTCATGCAAGCGCGATCATACGTGTTTGTGATGCTATGTATGAGTATTTTGTCCATATATGGTGCAGACAACAATGCACAAACAGTACAAAGCAGTGTTTCGCTTGATACTATTAAGCAATCGCTTGAGCGTATCTGTGGATTAGATACAAAGTGTAACGATAAAATTGCCGTAATACTTGAGCATATTAAGGCACAGCTTGTAGAACATCCAGACTATGTTTCAATTGATAAAAAATGTTCGTGCGAAGCATACCTGCAAGCAATGGATGTATTGCAAAAGAACCATGAGGCAATTGCAAATGATACAGAATTGCAATCATTGGTGCAGGCAATATCAGTGCTCGATCAGAGTGCAAGAACCAAGGTAAGCGATGAGCAAGAAGATCGTGCACCGCGTCCTGCAATAAGCATTCCGGGCGCACCGATTGTAACAACGCCCGAGATTGTTGATATGCCAAAAGATATCACGGTAGAGCGTGACTTGCTCGTTGGTGGCAATGAGACGGTTGCAGGAAATGTAACGGTACAAGGTAATGAGACCATTGGCGGTGACTTGTATGTTGATGGTTCAGTTATCATTATTGGACCAATTGGGATCTCAGGCGACTTGTCCCTTGACTCAAACCTGATACTGCCTAAGTCAACGGCAACCGTTGGTGTGATATATACCAATGGTGCAAACGCACTCGCAAATAGATTTATATCAAATCCAGGAACAGACAATACCTTTGTTGGTGAACGATCTGGTAATCTTCCGCCAATATTAACAACAGGTTCGGCTAACGTTGCTATTGGTAAATTTGCGGGACTCTCTTTAGTAGACGGTGGTGAAAATACGTTGATTGGTTATCAGTCTGGCTTAAATATGATATCAACATCATTTAATACTTGTGTTGGTGGTTTATCGGGTAAATCTTTATCAATAGGTGCTGGTGGCAATACATTAATAGGTGATACTTCAGGTTCTCGTTTAACAGATGGTGCTGATGATATATTGATAGGCGTGCTCTCAGGTTATAATTATACCGGATTAGAATCTCATAATATTGTTATAGGGGGAAGTGTTTTTGGTGCGACAGGTGAAAATCAAGTTATCAGACTTGGTGATGCTCAAGCAAACATGTACTTGCCAGCAAACTTGGCAGTGAATACCAATGCTGCAGGCACATTGTCAATTGCTAGTGCATCTCCTACAACAACATTGAATTTGAGCAGAACCGGACAGACAACAGCAGTACTTGGCGACTTGAGTATTGCTGAAGATATGATTATTCCAAATTCTACATCATCAGCAGGTGTTATATACAAAGGTTCGAATTCACTTGTCGCAAATAGATTTATATCAAACCCAGCACTAGGTAATACATTTGTTGGAAAGGGATCAGGAAGTTTTACTCCTGGTAATAATAATACAGCTATAGGTTCTAACGCAGGTGAAGTACTTGCGGGTAGTAATAATAATTTAATTGGGTCTGGTGCAGGTGTTAACGTTACTACAGGTAATGGTAATATTTTAATTGGTAATGATGCAGGTTTTAATATTACTACAGGTGGTGAGAATATATGTCTGGGTAATACTGCAGGTTCTGCTTATACAACACAATCAAATAATATTTGTATTGGTCAAGGAGTTACTGGCACAGCTTCTGATAGTCAAGTTATTCGTCTTGGTTTTAACCAAACAAACATGTACTTGCCAGCAAACTTGGCAATAAATACTAGTGGACTAGGAACACTGTCAATTGGTACGACATCAAGTGTAACAGGAATAAATATTGGTACAGCAGGTGCAACAGGACCTATGAATATTGGTACCTCAACGAGTGTAACAAACATAACACTTGGTAAAGCTGGATCAACCACTGATACAGTTACCTTCTTGGGCGATATTGTATTGCCAGCATCAACAAATACTAACCCATCAACCGCTGGTGTGATATATACTGGTGGATCAAAAGGATCGTCAAATAGATTTATATCAAATATATACTCTGTAAACGGTGCTTCTGCGGAGTCAAATCATACATTTATTGGTCAAGGCGCTGGATCGTTAACGGCAACTGGTTTTGGCAATACTGCTATAGGTTATATTGCAGGAAATGGTTTAACTATTGGTAGTCAGAATACTATAGTTGGTGTGAATGCTGCTGTTGCTTTACAGGGTGGCAGCAATAATGTTTGCATTGGTGTGAATGCTGGAGGTAACCTTATTTCAGGTGGTGGTAATATTATAATAGGAACAGGAGCAGGTACTTCATATCCTACTGATGCCTTGAATAATATTTGTATAGGAAATGTTGGTGACCCTGCTGATGCTGGTCATATTAGGATAGGTACTACTGGCGTTCAGGGACATACTATGCTCACAGGTAACGTATATCTCCCAGGGAATGTCATTTTAAATAGCAATATTCCTATCGGTTCACATGAAACTTTATCGGTTGATCCTTCTGATTGGACTGTCCATAGGCTTGGTTCTAGTCGTCGTTACAAAGAAAATATTGTTGATCTGCGTGACAATGTAGATGCATTAATGAGTTTGCGTCCAGTAGAGTTTAATTATATTTCAGATACAAATAAAACGATTCAAGCTGGTTTAATTGCTGAAGAGGTTGAGCAGGTCATGCCACAGCTTGTTATTTATGATAAAGATGGGCTGGCTGACTCGGTTAAATATCAAGATTTAACACCAATGCTCTTGCAACAAGTACAAAAACAATATGCAACAATTGCTGCGCTACAAGCTCGTGTAGTAGCACTGGAGGGAGCAGGTAAATAAAAAAAAATGAGGCCAAAGTATACTTGTTTTGATCTTATTTGACTAAAAGAGGCTCTCTAGATTTTTTTCTAGAGAGCCTCTTGGTTTTTATAAAAGAGATTTTAAAAAGTAAGAGAATTTTGCTATACGTCATATACCAATAAAAATAGCAATAAAAAAGAGCGTTTATATACAAGTTTTATTTAAAAGAGGAAGCAGAATATATGCCAAAGCTACTGCTGTATGTGTACAAAAATACGTACAAGTATATACGATTATTGCCCTCTATGATTATTGTGGCAAGTATGATGATAATATTTACGGTGTCGTTGCCTATATCATGTACTGATTTACCTATAACAGATGATAATGTATCTATAGCAAGTGATGATTTGTATGTATCATGTGATACTGTATCTATGGTAGGCGATGGTTTGTCTATAGCGTGTAATGATTTGTATACCTGTTATATTGATTCTGTAAAAAATTTGGAAGGTGTTGATAGTGCTATTAGTTCAGATTACATAGATACTTGCTGTATTGATTGCGCAATGCGTTCTGGATTTATTAACGCGCTTGACAATACGCTAACGCTTGGCAAAAGTGGTGGTACTGTTGCTATGGCCGGCGATATAACTATTACTAATAACATTGTTCTGCCGGTATCTACGACAACCTCTGGCGTTATATACAAAGCGAGCATTGCTGCTGATAATAGGTTTATATCAAACCCGCTTTCGAGCAACACGTTTATAGGGCTCGCTGCAGGCACCCTTGGACTGACGGGTGAGTATAATACTGCCCTTGGCTACCAGGCTGGTAATACCTATGCACATGGCGAGTCTAACAATATTGTTATCGGAAATATCGGTGCGAGTGGAGATAGCAAAATTATCAGAATTGGCAGTGTGCAAACATCGTGTTACGTGCAAGGCATCCATGATCAAGATGTTGGTGCTGGCGCTGGCGACCCGGTATTGATTAATGCTGATGGCAAGCTCGGCACGACCGAGGTATCTTCTCTGCGCTACAAAACCAATATTATTGATATGGGCGAGTTGTCCGAAAGAATTCTCAATTTGCGACTGGTACAGTTTGTGTACAAAAATAATCCGAGCGTAAAGCGCTATGGCATCATTGCCGAAGAGGCTGTTCTTGTTATGCCCGAGCTTGTGGTCTGCGATGCTCAAGGGCGTCCCGATGCCGTGCGTATGCCGCGTGACTTGTTGTGGATGATGCTTAATGAGATCCAAAAGAATCATACAGCATTGCAAAAGCAATCAAAAGATATGACAGATCAACATAAAAAGATAGAGTGTCTTCTTGCTCGCATAGAAGACTTGGAAAAAAATAAAAAATAGCTTTTTTTAACCAAAACACTGATACTTTTAGCACGATTTTCAACCAAAAATAGTATTAAAAGTATGTAGTTTTTAACCAAAAATATTTATTTATATATATGTTTTTTAACCAAAAACAGTTATTGTTAACGAAATGATCTGTTTTTAGATAGAGGTGTTTTTTTATTAAAAAAGGATATATACATGAAGCGTATTATTGATTATTTCTTACTACAGTGGAAGTTTGACCCACTTCGAAAGCCTTTGCTTATGCGTGGAGCGCGTCAAGTAGGAAAAACCTATTCAATTCGCCAACTCGGTAAAACGTACCAAGACTTTGTCGAAATTAATTTGGAGCTGATGGCTGACGCGCGCCTGGTGTTCGAAAAAGATTTGCAGCCTGATAGAATTGTTCGCGAATTGTCGCTGCTTGTCGGCAAGCGTATTGTTGCGGGCAAAACACTATTATTTTTGGACGAGATTCAAGTTGCGCCTATGGCAATTACTGCATTGCGATATTTTTATGAACTGCTCCCAGAGTTACATGTTATTGCTGCCGGGTCATTGTTGGATTTTGCTATTGAACAGGTTGGTATGCCGGTCGGCAGGGTACAGTCGTTATATATGTACCCCGTATCTTTTGTTGAATATCTGGCTGCAATAAATCAGCACATGTTTATTAATGAGATACTGCGCCATGATAGTAGTACCGAAATAAGTTCTGTTATCCATGACAAGCTTCTGGGGCTTCTTGGTGAGTATATCGCTCTTGGTGGTATGCCGCACTCTCTGCACTGCTGGATACAGAAAAAAGATGCTCTTGGTTGCGCAACTATTCATACTTCACTGCTTGATACGTATCGCCAAGACTTTGGCAAATATGCGCGCAACCTGCAGGTTAAGTATGTTGCGCTGCTCTTTGATCAGATACCGCTGCAAATGGGCCGCAAGTTTAAGTATAGCTTGATTGATGGTGAATATCGCAAGCGTGAGCTTGCCCCAGCTCTTGATCTGCTGGTGATGGCAGGTGTTGCACACAAGGTGTATTATACTGCTGCTGGAGGGTTGCCGCTTGGTGCACAAATAGATCCACAGGATTATAGAGCAATTTTTCTTGATGTTGGACTTGCTCAGAGTGTGCTGCAGCTTGATATTGCGGGATGGTTTTTGCAGCCGCTTCGCGAGTATGTTAACAAGGGTGCGCTTGTCGAAGCCTTTGTAGGGCAGGAGATGCTTGCCTATGCAGCACCGCACACCAGAAATAATCTGTACTATTGGCACAAAGAGTCTGCTGCTGCTACGGCAGAAATTGACTATATAGTACAGAGACAGGGATCTGTTGTTCCAGTAGAGGTAAAGAGCGGCAGTGGAAAAACATTAAAAAGCATGCAATCGTTTCTTGGTACGCATACAAGTTCGCCCTATGGCATACGATTTTCGACAAACAATTATTCGATATATAACAATATTTATTCGTACCCATTATATGCAATTGCAAAGAGTGTGAGCGATGAGTATCCAGAGGTGCGGGCAGCTATTGAAAACTTATAGAGCTTTCTTATTATCTGCCTCTTCTCAAGCTCGCTGCATAATTAAAGTGATAAAAATATTTTTGCCACAATTCGTCGCTTGATTTGTATTCGTTGTCATTCACAAAGTAGTCAACAAGAGCTTCGCGCATAAGCAATACTTCTTTCAAGCGACCTTTATTTTTTGGGTCTAGTATTGTTACGTCAATTAATTCTAAAACTCGTTCAAAAGCTCGTTGGCTATATTCATGATTGCCAACGTTTTTCCACTTTATTGTTCTTTCTACATCGCTGCCAATATTAGCTAATTGCTCAATAAGAGAGATGGTAAACCATTTTCCTGCAGCTTGTTCTTTGTGTATAATCATAAATTTTTCTACAACGTAATAATAGTACTTATATAGCTAGATTTCTTTAGGTGTGCAAAATTCATCTAAAGCTTGCGTAGCCGATTCATAAATCGTTCGTACCCATTCGACTACACTCGCCAAGAGCTCGTTTCGCTCAGGGCGAACGGTATAAAATATTAGATCAGCAAAGCTGTTGTAGCCGCTTCATAAAATTTTTAATGCCATTGGAATCCTTTCTGATCTTTGTTTAAGGTGTTAGAATAGCACAATCTACACACCTAAAGAAATCTAGCTATATCTGGTACAGCTTTTAAAATGTTGACGGTTAATGTTTTTAGATTGTGCAGCTGAAATGAAATTGTAGTGAATATTGTTATGACAATTTTTTTGTATTAATTATAACGGGCTGATTTTTGAGATAGTTCAAAAATCAGCCCGTTAGTTTGTTTACTAATTAAGCTTGTTATTAATTATGTAACTTCAATTATGACAGCCCTGGAATCTTGCTTGCAAGATACTTAAGATCATCATCACCAAAGCGTAGACCAACACCCACAAATGCACTCTTACTCTGGCGGCTAACAAAGTCATCAGCACCAAGCACCATATACAAGTTAGGGGTAAAGAATACTTTGTTAATCCACTTGATGTGTGGACGAGTATCACACCAGCGCTGGCGACCGCGGAAGTCAAAGCCCTCAAGCGAGCTGACAAAGTGTAAGTTCTGACCAAAGGGAATGGTAAGATCAACACCGATACCAAGAGTTGACTGGAACAATCCGGTACGCAGTCCAACGTTGCCAAATACTTTACCAACCTGCAAGTTATAGAGGAAGCTGTCCATATGGCGAATCGTCTTCTCTTTGTGCTCAGCAAATTTAAGCCGGTCATGAGGATCAAGAGGAAGGTCGTCAGGAACGATAGCGTTACATGAGCCGTCATACCAATGACGAATGGTTTCGATGCGCTCCAAGGACCCTTTTTGTGAGGCGTAGAGGCCAACCAAATAAAAGTAGTCGTCGGTTGGGTGAATGCGCACGTTAATTTCGCCGGCAGCATTTCTAAAGTTGTTTTTCTCAACAAACGAGTGGAATGATTCGGTGTGTCCATCAACAACAATAGTGAGTCGACGAATTTTCTCCAAGTACTCTTTGATGCCTTCGACCGATGTTTTGATATCGCGTGAGAGTTCTTGGTCGTTGATAAGCTTGCTGATAACACCTTTGCCATTGTTAATCTTGTCAGTGATGTCACCAACTGATTTACTGGTTGAGTCAAAGTTTGAGGTAAGGTGGTTAAAGTCGTTTGAGAGAGAGTGTGACATTGCGCTAATATCATGGATAAGCGTTGGCAGCTGCTCCTTAATATCTTTGGAGAAGTCGCGTACGTCGCCCAGTATCGAATTGATATTGTCTTGGTTATTGACCACGATACGATTAAGCGATTCTGCTATACGTCCAAGCTGCGCGGTTGCGTTGTCAAAGCTCTTGACACTGTTTTGCAGGCGCTCTTGTCCTTCGGCTCCACCGAACACATTTTTGAGCGATATAGTTACTTCTTCAACATTTGAGGTAATCTTTTTGAATTGTTGCAGCAACTGATCAATCGATGATGCATCGCCACTTGGCTTCATCAATGTGCCGCCGGATCGAATGGTAGGCAGTAGTGGATCGCCGGGAATAATTTCTAAATACTTTGAGCCCAGTACACCTTCTTGGCGAACCATGCCGTTAGCATCAGAGTGCAACTGATATTTTTTGTGAATCATGGCTTTTGCGCGAACTTGTTGATTGTTGTTGATAAGCTCAACGCTTTCAACCCAACCAACTTTTACGCCCGAGATTTTTACGTCAGCCTTGACGGCCAAACCCGATATGTCGTTAAAGTAGACATAATAACTTTGATAGCGAAGCCGATCAAAGCGAAATGTGCCAATCTGAAACGTCATGTAAAAAAATACACCAATCGCAGCAATGATAAAAAGTCCAACGATTGTTTCTTTACGAATTAACAAGGTATACCCTTTGCGCTAAAGCCAATATATTCGTTTTATATAAAAGAACCGCTTAGACGTATCTTTTTCACCTTTTTCAACCACGCTACCTATGATTGCGTATACGCTTTGTTGAACATCTTGATACGTTCCTCGCACTGTCAGAGAGAATGTGGTATCTTCTAAGCGTTTTGAAAAAAGTTCCGTCACACTTTGAGAAATATCAGTATACTGCTTTCCAACTCGAGGCGCTACCCCCTTATCCCAAATCGTTTTCCAGTCGATATTTTGTCGATGCAGTAGATCGAGGATTTCTTTTTTGAGTGCTTTGATAGCGTCTGCTGATTGTTCTTTTTTTTGCTTTTCTTTACTGAATCCAAGCGCGGCCATGACTGATTCACTCAAAAAAAGTGGGTTGATAGTTGCGCTCTCTTCCAGCGAAAATAGATCAGTGAGTGCAAACGTATTTTCGGGCGTTATGTATAATTTTTTTTCTAACTCTTTTGCTGATGCATTCTTCTCATCAATAATTTGCGAAACGTCATCGAATGGTTTTTTGCGTATTTTGATAGATTTTTCGATCATCTCTTTGAGTGATTGACCAGGCAGTAGTTGTTTGAGCTTTTCATCGAGAAGTGTTGTTATTTTTTTACCCTGATCTGAAAGTCCCCACTTTTCCTGGTCTATGAGCATGTTGAGCGGTATCTTGCCAGACTCAGCGCTCAGATAGAAGGTAATTGAGCCATCGATTGCATCTTTTTTGTCATCAAGGGTTATAGTGTGCCATATGTTTGTTTGAAAGAGCGCATTATCAAGCGGAGTAATTTCTTTTGGCTTTTGAGGGCTGTTTTGCTCAGAATCTTTACTGGAGTTATTTTTTTGTGCCGTTTGCTGGCCTGCTTTTTGAGGACTTGCTGTTGTTTGTGACTTTTTACTTTCTTCTTTTTCATTCTCTTTTGCACTTGCCTGTGAGGCAAGCATGCCGATAGCACTTTGCACACCGCTCAGTGCAAGATAGCGGGCTTGTTTCTTTTTGCTGCTGAGTGTTGCAAGGGTATATGCAGTGGAGCTATGGTTGGCAAGTTGTGAGATAAGCAGTGTTGCTGCACCAATAATCAAAAAGGTAAGGAGCAGGACAAAACCCTGAGTTTTTTGTTCAATCATGAGCATTCCCCCTATTTTTATACCGTTCGTCCTGAGTGAAACGAGCTCTTGGCGAGTGTAGTCGAATGGAAGCGCAATGAGCTCTTAGCGAATGTAGTCGAACGGGTACGAACTCAGTATAGTGCTGTTTGTTGCGAGCAATTGGTAATTGATATGTCATATATGCTCTCATGAATTTCTCTTGTATGTGCTGTTCGTGGCAGATGTATATTTTTTTGTCATGATCTTTTTGTTGATTTTGTGTATGTATCATGGCGACCCCTGAGGTTTCTTAGCTTTTCCTTTGTCGTCCACTTTTTTGCTCGTAGCTGCTTTAGCGGGCTCTGCCTGTGTCTGTATCAGTGGCTTTTGCTCGCTCGTCAGTATTGGTGTTGCAAAGAGTAGTTCATACGGCCTGGTAGTCAACTTGAGGGTGATATGCCATACGCATCCATCAGGTATAATACGCTTTGTTTCTTTGTTCTCTGCGGACCATTCAGTGAGTGTTACTTTATCGCCTTTTTTACCCTCTTCGCCTAGAACAATCGCCTCTACCAACCAATCAGTTATTGACTCGAAAATGGTAAGCGGCTCAAGTTTTTGTTTTGCTATAAAATCAAGGGCATTTTTTTCGCTCTCAATTTTTGTGGTGTAGTCACTGCTTGCATAGCGTACCAGTGAATTTTTTGGTGTACGGTAATAGATTACGCGTTGGGGTAATGGTTGCAGGTTGTTGTAACTTGCAAATACGTTGGTAGTAGTAATGATTGCAAGGCGTGTTTGTTTGCCATCAGAGAAGAGCAAAAAGGGTGGTTGCTGTTTTTCTTTGGTATCTTCTTTTTTCTTTTGATCTGTATTGGCTGCTTGTGCAGGATTTGTTGTTTGTGCAGGGTCTTTTTTATTTTTATCTGGCTGACTTGCTGTAGCAGTTTTAGCTGTCTCTTTTTTTTCTCTTTCTGCTAATACGCAGCAGCTAGCGTAATCATTGGTTATCAGTTCAATGACAGGCCCCTGTAGTGCAACAAGATTGGTGCGTGCGGTTGAGGCAATATAATTTTTTTGGATAGCTGCAAAGCCTTGATAAAGTACCGTCAGTAAAATTGATCCAATAGTGACAGCAACGACAAGCTCAATGATGGTAAAACCATCGGTATTTTTTTGATAAGTGTTCTGTTGCGTCATGGAGTGGCCCCCTTGGTTGCAGCAGATTTATTATCAGGAGCGTCTTTTTCTTTTTTATCTTGTATTGGTGTTACTAGCAGATATGGCGAGATAAACGTGATATATGTTTTGCCACCTTCAAAGATTATTTCTTCTCTTACTAGCTCATATTCGCTGAGTGCACTTTTGTCTTTGATGGGTGTTCGTTTGTACGTTGCTTCTTGATCAACATCAGCAAGCTTAACTTTTGTACTAAAGTCTTTTTGAGCAGATGGTGTCTGGTCTTTGGTATCTTTCTGTCCCTTTGTTTGAGCAATATATGCAACACGTCCTTCAAATAATACATAGTCGGCATGGGTAGTTCTTGATACACGCTCCATAGCACGCCCGGTGCTCAGGCCAATAATGGTATTAAGGTTGAATATTGCACCAAAACCAAGACCCATAATAACCATGGCGATTGTTACCTCGGTCAGAGTAAAACCGCTGGTATTTGTAGAGCTTTCTATGGCAGATTTCTTAGTAATACTAAAAAAACTCTTGTTAGTACTACTAGTACCCTTGGTAATAATACCATCTTTGATACAAGTGTTCTTGATCGGGTTAGTTGTTTTTTTCTGTGTCATCATGCTCTGCAAAATATGCAATAAAAGGGTTAATGTCTAACGTCTTTCTCTGCCTTGTTTCGATATTCTCGACACTGAGCTGTATTTTTTGCGCAGTGCCTTGTGCGCTAATAAAAAACCATGCATTTTTTTTGCCGGTGAGCTCGTCTCTACCCTCAATTAAGAGCTGGGTAATTTTGAGTGCAGGGTCTATGAGCATTGAGCTTTTTGTACCATTGGGGATGATGGCAACGGGAACAAATTTTTGACTAGCTTTTTTACTTGCAGATTCTTCTTTTTGGATGCTAATTTCATTGCGGTTAAAGTCAAAGTATACGCGGTGCAGTGAGTTGCCCAAGATTGCGCCGATACGTGCGGATGCAGTGAGTGAGCTTAGATTTGATACAAATGCATCAAGCGGCTTTGGTCGAAAGAGCCCGCCACCAAAAGAGACTGCCGATATAATACCTATAATGGCAATAACAATGACAAGTTCTATAATCGTAAAACCGCTTTGACGCATAGTAAAATACCTTATTCTAAATTCCAAACACTCAGCCATTCTTCTTGTGGGCTGCCTTCATCATTTGGTCCCCATGAATAGAGTTCATAAGGGTTTTGTGCGCCTTTAGCGTTAAGCTTGTACACTAATGGGTGTTTCCATGCATCTTCGGGCATTTCTTCTTTTTCCATATAGCTGCTGACCCAACGTTTAGCTATCTTTGGGTCCGCTGGTCTACGAACAAGATCTTCAAGTTTTTGTGGATAAGTACTGGTATCATTATTAAATTGCTGAATACTATTCTTAACTGAACGCAGAGTAGTGTTTGTTGCGAAAATTCTTGTACGTTTAAGGACGTAGGTAAATCCTGAGCCCAGGGTAACCATCAGTATACCCATGATAGCAATAGCTATGGTGATCTCAATGATAGTGAAGCCGTTAGTTGTCGATTGTGTGCGTATATTCATATACAGGTATCCTTTCATAATAGTTTGTGTTGTATTTCTTTTTCTTACATAAATGCTTGTGCTGATTGAGCCATTGGTTGTACAATTGAGAGCAATATAAAGCCTACTGAGAGGGCCATAATAACCATGAGCGCAGGATTAATTTTTTCAGTTAAACTGGTTGCATAGTCATCAAGTTCTCGTTCGTAATATTGCCCTACTGAGGTAAGCATAGCATCAAGGTTGCCACTTTGCTCGCCCGTATTGATTAGATAAATTGCAACGGGTGGGAAAATATTTGTTTGTCGCAGATATTCAGCAATTTTACCCTGTTTGATAATATTCTCTTTTGCCTGTATAAGTGCTTTTTTGAGCACCATATTAGTAGTGATATTGGTAACAATACTTAACGCTTCGGATAGATTAACGCCGCCCTCTATGAGCATGCCAAGGGTACGAGAGAATTGTACGATAGCATTCATGCGGGTAAAAAAGCCAATAATAGGTATTTTGAGCAAGAATGAGTCATACGCTTCTTTGCCGCCTTTTGTTGCAATAAAAGATCTAAAGGCTATATATGCACCAATAAGAGCAACAATGATATATAGGTAATAACTTTGAATAAAGCTTGACGCATTCATGACGTACTGGGTAGTCCAGGGGAGAGCTTTGCCTTTAAACATATCGGCAAGTCCTGGTACTACAAAAACAAGTAGGACTACAACTGCTGCAAAGATAATAACTAACTGAATGAGCGGTCCACGAATGGCTGCGCCTATTTTCTTCTTTATTTCAGCTCGTTTTTCTAAATAATCTTGTAGTCGTTTGAGAATAACTTCGAGCTTGCCACTTGCCTCTCCCGCGCGTACCAACTGTATATAAATGCTCTCAAATACTTTTGGATACTGCGCAAGGGACTCTGCAAGTGACTTGCCCTCGCGAATATTGTCTCTGATTTCCATAACAATATTTTTGAGTTTACCCTCACTCTGATCTACCAATAGATCGAAAGCATTTGAAAGTGGTATGCCTGATGAGAGAAGTATGCCAAGCTGTTTGGTAAAAAATATGAGATCTTTTTGGCTGACGCTGCGACTGGTAAACATGCTCCAGAGAGAGCTTCCGCTGCTTGCAGAGGCTGCCGTTATGCTAATGGGATACAAGCCTCGCTTAACCAGGAGATCTTTGGCGTTGCCAAGACCCTGGGCGTCGATGGTGCCGCTTATTTTTTTTCCCTGTTTTGAGTAGGCTTGATATGAATATAGTGGCATATGATACTTTCGCCCTCAATCGTAATTAAATATCTTCTTATGCGTTTCTCATGCTTATCTGTAGTGCAGCATAGAGCATTTCTTTAGTATACTATTTTTTAGCATGTTAAAATTTTTAGCGTGTTAAAAAAATAATAAACTAGTGGACATACTATCACAAAATATTGTTCTTGCTATAGTAAAAAATTGACTCGTTATGATTGCTATCATTTTTAACTGAAGGGAAGTATGTATGGTTTTTCAATCGCGATATGTACTGCTTAATCTAATTTTTTCAGTATGCATATTCTCTATGTATACGGTATATGCAAGCGAAGCTTTTGTTGATACTACCTCTACAACGATGCAATCTCTAGAGGGTAAAAGTAACAAAAAAGATTCGTTAGTGCAATCTTTTTTAAAGCCGGTAGACCTGACTCGCTGTGGACTCGGTTGTTTTTTTAAACAAAGATACAATCATGAGCAATACGCAACAGATTTTTTGCCCTGTTCTTTTGTACACGTTGATGATTTCCTCTCTCGTATGAAGAATGTTGATAATCCGGCTGTATATGTGTGTACCGTTTTATCGTTGTTTGAACAAAAACTTAAAGAAAGCTTGTGGGTTAATCCCTATGCGTGTGCTGAACTGCTCTCTATTCTCAAGAAAAATATTCCTGCATTAGTTGCTATGAATAATAACAGATACAGAAATGACATTAAATCAGTTATACATGATGCACTGCTTGTTGACTTTGATCTGCTCAAAAAGAACCCTGAGAGTTTTATCGACGCACTTACAAGCAAAATTATACAACAAGAAAAAAGTAGCAGACGCACTGATATTTCTGAAAATGTGGCAAAGCTTGTTGAAGGTGCCTGTGACAAACTTGTGTGGAATCCTCACGAAGATATAGAGACATGGGAATCGTGCAAACAACTTGGTAATGCTATATATGCACTAAAAAATGACGACTGTATTATTGGTGAGGATCGATTAAATCAAGTGATATGGTCGCTTGTTGTGCGATATACACACTTTATTAAAACCGTTGGGATGTATTTGCCGCTTGATACTATAGATACTATTGTGCGTGAATGCTCTGATGATGCAACTGCTCCGCAATGGTTGCTTATTGCAGAGAGAGAGCGACTTATAACTGACAAGCGTCATATGCTGCTTAATGCTCTGCAGTCGATACGCGTGCAGGCAATGGCACATACAAATGGCATGTGGGTTGAGTAAAAACAGTAATTTTAAAAAGGGCAGTGAATTCTGTTAAAGCTAAGCAGAAGTTGGTTATATTTTGATTGTGTACAATGTGGTAAAAAATACAGGAGTAGAAGTCCTGGGTATAATTCTTAAAAATATATATCACAAAACAAACACCCGATAGCAATGCTGCTATCGGGTGTTTGTTTATTTAAAACTGTTTTCTAGCCCGCTTGTGGCGAGCAAAAAAGTTTTTCTTAAAATTCTTTGCTAATACTTACCGGAACAGTAATTTGCACATTCAATGTTTCTTGAGCAGTGAACTTTTTTAATTGCTCGAGAACTAACTTGCTACTTTCAATAATGTCAGTAACTTCTTGCTCGCATTCGATTTGAGCAGCAGCAATAGCATTTTTAAGCTTTATTTCTGTTTCGCTAATCGATTTCATAAACACATCAAAAGCTGCACTGTCTTCGGTTGAGAGTGTTTGATAGAATGCTTCGATAGTATTTACTGATGAGTCAGTTGTTTGTTCTTGTGTATCAAGTTGTGGTGCGATTACTTCTTCTGCGCGTATTGAGAAACCTGCAAAAGCGAGTGTGCTTAAGAGTATATATTTTTTCATAGTATGAAACTCCTTTATATATATAAAAATATGAATTAAAACAGCGCTAAATCAGTGCGCACTATTTTAGTACGGTTTTAACTCTTGAGCAACTAGTATTTTTTATTTTTTTGGCGTTTTTCTAAACGTCTATAGTTGTGTCTATCGTAAGCGTACATGTTGCATGTATTGTTTCTTGATTAGTATCTTCCTGATTCTTTAGTTTAGTGGTGTCTTTCTACATTAAAAACAATGCAAATCGCGTAGATCGTCGCTTGCCGATCCGCTGAGTGTTGTTATGCCGTCCGATAATTTATCTGGTGAAGCTGTAGCTGCTCGTGAATCATCTGATGAATCTTCTTCAAGCATCATTGTGCGATATTTTCTTGGAGTTAGCTGTGTTGTATTACGCTCTGGTGCGCTTGGTGCGGCTGTAGCTGCTCGATGTTCATCGGCTAGTGGTGCAGTTATTACCTGGCGTAATGATTGATAGCCATATATACCAATGAGGTTTTCAGCGCTTGAGGTAAGGAGTGTGCTGTCATTGGGGTTAAATGCAGTGGAACATAAATAGTTGCCTCTCAATCTAAGGACTTCTTTTCCCGTATACGTGTCCCACAGTCGAATATTTTTGCTGTAGCGCGTTGTAGTTGCAAGTATGCTGCCATCAGGGCTAAACGCCATTGAATACACATCAAAAACAGGTCTTGTTAATCTACCTATTTCTATTCCTGTGTATATGTTCCATAGCCGAAGCGTATTGTCCTCTGATGCTGACGCAAGTGTGTTTCCATCCAGGCTGAATACTATAGAGGTTATCTTGCTCGTGTGACCTGTTAACGTACCTGTTACTGCTTTGGTATGCATGTCCCATAATTGAATAGTGTTATCATGTGATGCAAAAGCGAATATATTGGCAACGGGGCTACATGCAATAGCTCCGGTAGTATCACCGGTTACTATGCCTATTTCTACTGCTTCTTCTGCAGTTTTTATATCCCATAATTGAATAAAATTGTTGGAGAATGCTGCGGCAAGCGTATTTCCGTCAGGGCTAAATGCGATAGAGCATGCAGCTCCCGTATAGGGTGTTGTTAATGTTTGTATTTCTGTTCCGCTTGTAACGTCCCATAGGCAAATACTATTACTATCTGCTACAGAGGCAAGCATGGTGCTGCTCGGATTAAATGCGACAGATTTTATCCAACCATTATGACCTATTAATAGGTGTGATTTTTTACCCGTGCGAACAGTATATAGTTGAATGGCTTCTTTTGAGACATCTACTTGTACATTCTCAACCCTTCCTGCATGTGTTCTCAGCTTAACAGGCAGCATTTCATAGTGAGCGCCGGCATTTGAGGCAAGAACAGTACCATTAGGGCTAAAGGTTGCTTGAAATGGAACGTGAGGCTTAATTATTTTTGGTGATAGGTATAATTGATGAGAACATACTGCTTGGCTACCTGCAGTGATTAAATTTTGGTCACGTTCTCTTTCCATTGCATATATATTTGGTATTAACAAGATAGCGGTGAGAATAGTGTATAGTTGCTTCATTTGGGACAAATCCTTATTTTAAATAAGTATAATAATACTTGTACTAGCCCTAAGAATGAGTGTGGTAATTATGTAGAAAAATTACTACAAGATCTGGCGCTCATTTTAAGTAAAAAAGCTTTGTCTGTACAATTTACTGTTTGCATATCACGATAATGCAGGCTAATTGCGAAGAGTGGTTTGTTTGTTTTATATTTTTAAAACAGTAGTTTTATGCTGCTATAAAATTGTTTTGATGCTCATGCGTTTTGTATACAAGTTGTATAGATTTTTTTATACATTATAGGTAAAGAGTGAACTGTTTTTTTGTAGTAAATTGCGCCTATAATGCATAGCGGCATAAAAATGCTATAGATAGACAAAGAGTGAACTGTTTTTTGTAGTAGGTTTGTGCTTATAATGCATAGTTGTGTAGGGGTAGTATAAGAATGGCTTAGGTGAGTATAAGTCATGTCGGTATAAAAAGGCTGCGTACATAATGGTATTTGTAATGCTAAAAAAAAGGGAGCAGATATGAATTCTACGGGTGTTCTTGAGGTTATTTGTGGTCCTATGTTTGCAGGCAAGACTGGTTTATTGATTGATATGGTTGAGCAAGCTGCGGCACGAGGAAATGTTTGCCAAGTTTTTAAGCATGTACTTGATAATCGTTTTGATGGTTCAAATGTGGTGACACACGCTGGGCGTTCATATACAGCGCAGTCTATTGATTCCCCGCTTGCTCTCTGTTCGAGCCTGCGCCCTGATGTCCATGATATTTTTATTGATGAGATCCAATTTTTTGACTATACCATGCATACACTATGTTTTGATCTGGTGAAAAGTGGCAAGCATGTGTTTGTGGCAGGTCTTGATCTTGATTATCGCGCTGATACGTTTGGTTGTATGCCGCTATTTTTGTCATCAGCCGATGTGGTACATAAGATAGCAGGAGTATGCGAAGTGTGCGGAGGCAAGGCACGCTTTACTCAGCGTATTACGAACGGAAAATCTGCTTGTCTATACGAAAAAACAATTATTGTTGGACTGAGCGATCGCTACCAGACGCGTTGTTGGAATTGTTTTGAAGTGTCAAAAACGTGCTGTGAAAGATAAGCGAAATTTTTAATAATGAATTGCAAAAAGTAGATTTCCCTCTGGGTTGTTTTGTGCGAAACTAAAAAAAGAAGCGCAGGGTTTTTACTGCGCGAGCAACAAGATTTTGGTGGCAAGAATTATAAAATGAAAAAAGTGTGCTATATAATAAAATTTTTATGAAGCGGGTATACTTGATGAAGAATATAAAGACGTTTTTTAATACTAGTTTTTTGTTACTTTGTTTTATATATGGATCAAATAGTATGTCTATGCAGGAAAGTATGGAGCCAAAGGCACGGGTGGAGCACGGAATTGTTGAGCCAGTGGCGAGTGTAGAAACATTGGAAGTTGCTCTTGGCAACATGTCTATACAGCGTGTTTCGCATGTACTCAATACACACGCAGGAAGGCTGGAAGTTGTTTGCGGGTCAATGTTCTCGGGCAAATCATGTGAACTTATTCGTCGTCTTGATCGTGCACGATATGCTAAGAGAAAAGTACTTGCCATTAAACATGCTTTTGATTGTTCTCGAGTGTCAAGTGAATCAATTTGCGCCCATAACCGTGGAGCTTTTCCAGCAGTAGCTGCAAGTTCAGTACCATTGTTGCGCTCAATTATAGAGTCTAATATGCGCTTAAGTATAACAGAGCGAGCAAATGTTATCGGTATTGATGAAGTACAATTCTTTGAACCATCGATAGTACCTTTTTTAGTAGGACTTGTTTCTACTGGTATGCATGTTATTGTAGCTGGTCTTGATATGGATTTTCGCGGTGAACCTTTTGGCTGTATTCCCGAGCTACTTGCACGCGCTGATGAAACGCTTAAACTCCAAGCCTGCTGCTTTGTATGTGGCGAGCCAGCACATTTTAGCCAGCGACTTATTGATGGACAGCCAGCACACAAGAGCGATCCGATTATTTTAGTTGGCAGTGAAGAATCGTATGAGGCTCGCTGTAGACTGCACTATACTTGTCCTGAATGAGTAAAATTTTAAAAAATATGTTTTTTAAAAATGCTGCGTAGGGTAAATGCAAGCGCATGTGTTTTTATAAACTTTTTAGAGCGCATATATGTTCTTTGCTTTTTTGAACACTGTGTATTATGCATGAGTGATAGAGTGCTTGGTGATATGCAAAAAATAATTATATATAAAAAATGATGGTAGAAATAGAATGGCAAAACAGACAACAACTTTTGGTTGCAAACAATGTGGCTACACTTCGGCTAAATGGTATGGTTGCTGTCCTGCCTGCAGAGCATGGGAAACTTTTGTTGAGTGGAAAGAGAGCAAAGCGCACAAAAAAGATGCAGCAGAGCGCTTTCTTTCCAAAGAGGCAACCCTTGTTCCTCTTGGATCAGTCAGTAGTAGCGAAGCTACTCGCCTTTGTAGCTCGTGCTCTGAGTGGGATAGAGTTCTTGGGGGCGGTATTGTTCCGGGCTCTTTTATTATCGTGACGGGTGACCCGGGCGTTGGCAAGTCAACGTTATTGCTGCAAATTGCTGCGCAGTTAGCAGATAGCTATACCGTATTTTATTTCTCAACTGAAGAGTCACTGCAGCAGGTTAAGATGCGTGCACAACGCCTTAACTGTATGCATGATGGGTTGTTGTTTAGCGATCAGCCACAGTACGATGATATTGTGACTGCCGTTGATAATGGAAAGCCTGATATTATTATTATTGATTCGATACAAAATTGTTTTGTTTCTGATAGTGATGTGCTGCCCGGTACCATTGGTCAGTTGCGAGAACTTGCGCATCGCTGTATGCGTCTTGCCAAAGATAGACAAATTGCCGTGATTGTTACCGGACATATAACCAAAGATGGCGCAATGGCGGGACCAAAGACACTTGAGCATATGGTTGATGTTGTACTGTATGTGCATGGCGAAGATCAGGGAGATATTCGTATATTGCGTGCGGTAAAAAATCGTTTTGGTGGCGTGAATGAGCTGGGCTTTTTCCGTATGGATGAGGGTGGATTAACAGAGGTTGCAAATATCAATCAACAGTTGCTTGCAGGCATTGCATCGTGTCCGGGCTCTGTTTTAGTGAGTTATCAAGAAGGTTCACGGCCGCTGCTCTTTGAGATGCAAGCACTCGTCAATCCAACAAAATTTGGCAATCCGCAGCGGGTGATAACTGGCGTTGATTACAACCAGGTTATTCTTATTGCCGCAATATTAGAAAAATATCTCAAGATTGCATTTGGCTCCTATGATATATTTTTCAAGCTTAGCGGTGGCTTAAAGATCAAAGATAGTAGCTGTGACTTAGCAATTGCGCTGGCTCTACTCTCAAGTTTCTTCCAAAAAACGGTTGGTGAAAAGATTATTGCCCTTGGTGAGATTACACTCTCAGGTCATATAAAGCCGGTAGCACATATAGAATCTCATATCAAAGAAGCCGAGCGATTTGGCATTGAGGACTTTGTTGTATCATCGCGTCAACAGCTGAGCAAACAACGAAAAGGTATTCGCGCAATTTCCTCTGTTTATGAGTTGGTAACTCTTTTTGAATAATATATCTCGACTTTATGTTTGAGCAGTGCTCGCAAATGCAGTAGACTAGTCTTGCAAAATGATACAGCTCTCTATTTTGATAGCTATGTATCAGTTTGTTCACAGAGATTATAAGTACGAAATGCATGAAAGGATCGAGGTGTTTCATATGAAGCGAGTGAATTTCTGGTTGCTTGGTACCCTGTTTTTGTGGAGTTTTTCTATAGTTTCATTTCCAGTTTCTTTTGACTTTTTGAGCGTTAATCAGGAGACGCGAACAGCCTATAGTGCAGCATCGAATGCAGTTTCGGACAATGATTTTGCAATAGCTTCTCGTCGTTACAATCAAACTGATTTGGTACCTCTTGCGCCAGCAAAAGCTATTATTAACGGTGTTGCTGATGCGACAAATCCAATCTATGGTGCAGGAATTAGTTTTTTTACCCTGATGAACGGCCATCCCTCTGGTGTGCTCAGTATTGCGCCTAATTCGCCTGACAATAAACTTTTTTACTATAACGCCTATACAGATCCTACTGCTATATCGATCATTACTTCAGCTCCACTGCATGATTCAGTAGGCGGGGTTGCACATAGCATTGTTGCCTTTACGGCGACGTCGTATGCCGTTGATGAAAGTTCTGCACGTATGTATGCACTGGTCAAAAATGCTGCCGGAGATAATTTTGGTGCAGCTGGATCGGGAATTGTTGTTGCTGCACTCGTCGGAGCAAAAGAGAATCAGACCATAGCATCAACACAGGCTATTGAGATTTCGAATAGTTCTCAAGGGCTACGAATTGGCAATAATGTTGTTATCAGCAATGATACATATTCTATTCCGCCGGTATTACAGTACAATGCACATATAGGAACTCTGTACAGTGGTTTTATTGTGGAAGCTGCGGCTGCTATTGGTAGTGGTGCGCGTAGCGTGCTGCTTGGTGCAGGTGAGATAACACCAACAAGTGCGATAGATCACAATTCAATTATTGGGACGTCTGTTCCCGGACAATCTGCTGCAGCATTACATCTGGCAAGTCTTAATGCCATTAACGGCGCTGCGTATTTGATAGTTCACGGCGGAGTATTTACTACAAGCCCTGACGAAGTTGTTCGTAGTGTATATGCATTGCCCCTGGTAAGCTCTCCAAGCAGTAGCTATATGGGAACGCTTGCATCAGTGAAGAGCACTCCAGTGAATGGTAAATACACTACACCTGCTTTGCAGATAGGTGATTTGTACACAACAACCGATGTGCCTGCTATTGTTGGCTGCTCTGCTGCACCTGGTGATATAACGGATATGTGGGTTTTTAATGATACCGTATACATAGCAGTTGGTTATACCTATAAGCATGCGCATGTTAGAGATGGAGAGCTGTATAAAGCATTTACCAATTCGCTGTATGCTCCAGGCATATTTTCATCGCAACCTTTATACAGTTCTACTGGTGCTATCAAGGGATGGACAGCATGGCGACGCGTTGGTGTGCCTGCAAGTCGTATACGTAGCTTTGCAGCAGATATAGTAGATGGTACTTATTGGTATATTGATAGTGGTAGTGATGTGCAAAAAACTACATGGAAAAAGCAGGCTACATACCTTGATGAAGCGTTTTTGCCTCAGCAGTCAGGCGTGCAAGGGTTTTTTGATGTGCCTGAGACAGCTGAGTCGATGGAAACTGCTATAGGGGCACGCTCTTCATTTTTTATCGCAGTAGGAAAGAATCGTTGTGTGCTCGTAGAGACTGGCCGCGACATTGACAATGTATTTACTCCACAATATGCAAGCTCTAACGCTTTTGTATCGACGAACGGTTCGCTTGCAGGGCTAGTAGCTGAAAATAATGTTCTTGATATTAGTGGTGGAGTGGTTGAATTATGTGGAAATTTAAATAGTGCGCTCGTATGCCATAATAATAATGGCAATGATCCTCATTATTATGGATGGATTGCTATAGCTGGTAGTGATGGGTGTGCATTGTTAACCAAGGCCAATGGTGCAGGATGGGACTATGGCTTGACGGGATTAACTGCTGACATGCGCTTTGTTCAGCTTACATCGCTTGTAGGCATTCGTGGGATTTCCTGTGATGGTACGTACTTGTATATATTGACGCCTGATATTTTGGCGCGAGTTGTATTAACGGCAGCTAATTGTGCCCTGGGAATACATGCGCCGTATACTATTGTCGCACATGCAAATAGTATACTTAATCTAAGTGACCCCTTTATGCAATTCACGACTCTTGCAACCGATGCCAAGAGAATACTTATTGGATCAAATAGAGGATTGATTACCTCGACAACCTCGCAGCCATTATCGCAGGCTGCAGGTGAGCAAAATTTTGGCTGGCAGCTTGTTGATTTGCCACAGTCAGCAAAAGCTATTTCGCGCATTATGGTATATTCGAATGAGAATCTTGGTTATGCACAATCTTTGGATAATGCATTTGTATGCGTATTAAGTAGTTATGTGGGATATGAGCAGGCACGATTATATGCACTTGATGTATCTGCTGATCAGTTGCCGCAGGTTATAGAGGTAAATAAATTTCCTTTCTGGTATATCTGGTCAGCGTATCGATCACATTTTATGCGCTCAAACAGCATTGATCTGGTAGGAAGAAGTATGTATCCATCAATCAATGAGCATCCTTTTGTTAGTCGATCGGTATCACCACTGATAAGAAGTTCTGCAATTAAAAACGATATGCATGGAGTAATACACTTTAATGGTAACTATCTTAATTGTATGGGATATGTATCTGCATGGGGATACACGGTTGCCTTTGATGAAACGGGTATGTATAGCAATGGAGATTCTTCTACTGTATTGGTTGATTAGGCTGATGGCAAATGAATGAGTGTATTGTTAATTTGATATAAGTTTTGTGGGGATTAAAATTGATACAATATACACATGTGTCGCCTATAGTGTGAAAATATAATAGTATGAAAGAGATACATGCGTAATGTTATATGCATACATAGTCATCCTATAAGTAACGTGTGTAATAATATGGTATGTAAAAAAATTGGTATAACCGTAACAAAAGATATGATCAGTAGGGTAATAATGATAAAAAAAATATGGGCTGTTTTTATTTTGTGTAGCGTATCTGTCTCGTCTCATGCAATGATTCGTCATTTTTCTAATCTTGCACCCTATGACATTGTCAACGAGCGTGCAATTCTTGAGCGCAATTGCTGCTTTGATATCAATTGCATGGGATCAGTCTCTACCAATACCAAAGGTTTTCAGGTTTGTTGTGATGATGTATATGGTGATACGTCAAAGCACAAAGTAAACGTTATGCAAGTATGGCAAGATTACCAGAATGGCTTGGCAGCGTTGCGTGGAGCAGATCCTCTCTCAGAGATAGGCGCGCTTGATGAGTTATTTAATACGCAGGGTGAGGCTGCAGAATATGCATTTTTCCGCCCCTGTGGAGATTTATCGTTGCAGTCGTTCTCTGCTGCACTGCAATGGCATGGTTCACCGTGCTGGTTTGTAGGGTTGTATATACCGATCTATCATATGAAGTTAAGGCTGAATCAATGGACTCCGCTGCAAGAGAATACGGGGCTGTTCGAAGAAGCACAATACAGGCAAAAAGTTAATTTTGAAGAGCTATCTAATCTGTCAGTGTGCTCATGGAGTCGCACTGGTTTTGGTGATACGGCAGCATTGTTTTGGTGGCATAATCGCTACTATCAGTATCGTCCGCTGTTGCGCTCAGTTATGATTGCCGCACGCGGTGGTCTTAATCTGCCTACCGGCAAGAATGCTGATATGAAAGAAGTCTTTTCGCAGCCCTTTGGACTAAACGGCGGCGTTGGACTTATTGGTGGTATGGACCTGGAAGTTGACCTTGCCTCATATGCACATGCAGGTATTGATATCGAATTGATTTATGGATTTGGTAGCAGCTCGATAGAGCGTGTGCGCGTTGATAACCGTCAAACTGATTTGTTGTTTTTGCAAAAAGTAAAAGCATTTAGAGATCCTGGTCTAGTCCAACAGTTTACCCTGTATATGGGTGCGCATAATTTGTGTAGAACATTTGAGTTGACTGCTGCATATCAGTTCCGCAAACAGAATGACGATACGCTGTATCTGTATGACAATCGATTTGATGGGGTTGTTGCATCGAATGCGCAGAGCGTGCAGGAGTGGACAACACATACATTACATCTTACTGGGTTGTGGCGTCATAGCAGATATACCGCATCGCTTGGCTATCAGTGGACGGTTAATGGCAAGCGATCAATTGGTGTTGATGCAGTAAATCTGTCTCTTGCAGTAGCCTTTTAGACCTGATATAAATTTTTATAATTTTTTTAAGACAGCGTATAATTACAGTACTATATGTTGTATATAAAAATTTTAAAAAGTGTAGGAAAGTCTATGTTTAATAATGCAAAAAAAATAATCACTAATTTTGTGGTGATGGTAGCATTCTTATTGCCTGTTATTGTGACAAGATTCTTTGGGGCATTTCGAGATGATTTCTCTCCATTCTTTAATGCATTTTTTAAAATGCCGGTCTATGTGTATTGCTTTTACGCAGTAGTCTCATTGCTATTTATTTTTATAAAAGATTCTCGTATAAAGATGTATGGTATGTTCGCCGCTTTTGTTATTCTTATGCTTGTGCATTATTCTTGCGTATGCTGGTTGGGCTGCTAAAGCTGTATGAATAATAGTGCTATTGCCTGTAAAACTCATAGTGGCGTTTACGGCATTATTCTCAAAGATGCTTCAATTTTGTTAATACGCAAAAGTCGTGGTCCCTATATTGGCAGATTAGATTTGCCGGGTGGTCGCCCTGAATATTGTGAAACCATACAGCAAGCTCTTGCAAGAGAAGTAGCAGAAGAGACTGGTGTTACGATTGGTGAGAGTGCATTGTTTGACAACTATACTATTACTGTTGAGTGGTCTGCTGATAATACAGTTCATCAAAGCATGTATCACATTGGCATGATCTATATGGTTGTTGCATATGATGATAGCGGTTTAATACATGATATGCATGTTGAAGATTCTGCTGGTGCACAATGGTATCAGCTCAAAGATCTAACAGAAGATATGCTGTCTCCATTTGCATATCAAGTTGTTATGAATAAAGGAAAAAATGTTTAGTAATATCGATTTAAAGCAGTTAAGAAATAATATTATAGTGGTGAGCCTTTTTGCAGGCTTTGTTCCATCCATGATTTTTTTGAGTTTTCTTGGTTATAAGTTGCTCAAAGTAGCTGTCAAATTACCGGTATATATTTGGTGTCTTTATGCGGTAGTAATATTGATAGGTGTATACGTAAAAGATTTCCGCAAAAGATTTATTCTAAGCGTAGCAGTTTTTGCTACGGCTATCTTTCTTATACCGTTGTTGTATAGATTCTGGGTATGTAGTTGATATTGGTTGAACTTGCGAAAATAAGATTCTGATATATTTTTGCGTTATCATTTTGGCAATATTGCGTCTGGCTCTAACGTGTAGCCTCTTTTACGCAATTTGTATGCGTATAGTTTTTGTTGTAGCTTTTCTAGTATATAGAATGCTGTTGTTCCAGTTGTACCGATTAGCAAGCTTATGACTGGAGACAAAAAAAGATATCTTGATTTATCTGTTATCTTATAATATAACACTGCTGCTATTGCCACTGGCATAAAGGCAAGTATGCTAATGCCCAAGCTTTTTAACAAAAACTCTTCCTTGCTTATTGTGCTTTTATAATAGTGGTCGACATTCGCAACGGTTTTTAAGAATATAAAATCATCTTTTGAGCAATAGGCACTCTGTAAAAAGGCTTGCATTTTTTTTGCTAGAACTTCATTTTCTTTAATAATATATTTATGATGGGTTTCATAGGCAATTGATCGAGGGAAAAATCCATATTCATGATACAGCTTGTTTATTAAATTTTTTATTTGAACGCGTTTGCTATCGCCATGTGGAAGGTTTATATATTTGAACAATAAGACATCTGCGGAATGTGTTACCTTGCAGCGCCATGGGAATCCTTCATAAGAGCGTAGTAGTGGACCCTTGTCATATTTGATTACTTGAATATATAGTTCAAAGAGTGCATCAAAGCAATCAAGCGTAATGTTATTATTTATTCTTGTTTTTTCTTGATTGTCTGTGGTATCTATAAATATTTTTATGAGAATATTCAAATCATCGTATAAATGGTTAATACTTTCTCTTGCGTTTATATGTCTTTGTTGTATGTTGCGATAAGCATTATAATACAGTGCAATTATAGCTTTATCTCTGTTGCATCGTTCAACATATTTTGCTGGTGCTATATGATACGCTTCGCTCAAGCAGGTAACAACTTTTTGTCTTGCTATTTCTTTTTTGCGTGCAAAAATTCTTGCAAGATCAATTGATAAAGGTTCTTTGCGAAGTGCTGCGCGTAAAAAGGTATATTGCTTTGATGTTCTTGCTAGATCTGTAAGCGTTTGCGCTGCTTGCAGTGAGTTATCACTTGTTGCCACAACTTGTTCAACTATGCGTGTTTTAATATCTATAGGAAGATTGCATAAATTGGGCAATTGCTCCATAGAACGTATGTATGATGGTTGCGTAAAAAGTATTGTGCAAAGTGCATAGAAAAGTGTTTTATAAGTGTTGGACATATAATT
>CAIKXM010000004.1 GCA_903831405.1 uncultured bacterium | reverse complement strand
GCTATGTATCGGCATGTTGAAATAGAATTTTTGTTGATTATTCTTCTCTGAGCATGTTTTTGAAACAATAAGTAATAAAAATATCGTAAATTCTGACAAGTATTGTTTTTCTCTATTCTGTAGTATTCTAAAAAACAACCAAACTAAAAAGTAAAAATATAATTTTTGAAAAGGTTGTTTTAATCCCATGCATGCACGAATCTATTCCGCCTCTGTTATCGGCGTTCAGGCCTACTTGGTCGAAGTCGAAGTTGATCTCTCGTTTGGACTACTTAACTTTATGATCGTTGGTCTTGCTGACACGGCAATCAAAGAAAGCAGACAGCGCGTTGCAACAGCACTCAAGCATTGTGGCATCAAAATCCCTGAACGTAAAATTACCATCAATCTTGCACCTGCTGATCTCAAAAAAGAGGGCACGCTCTTTGATCTACCTATCGCACTTGGTATTCTCTGTGCCGCTGGGTTGCTCGAAATATCCAAAGATTTTTTATCTCAGACAATTGTGCTTGGCGAATTATCACTTGACGGTACCATTCGCAAGGTAAAGGGCGTATTACCCATTGCCTGCGATATGGCGCGACTAGGCAAAACCCGTTTAATTGTTCCGCAAGAAAATGCCACTGAGGCAAGCCTGATTTATGGTATCGAAGTTATTGGAGTATCTACTCTTATCGACTTGATAGCCTATATCAAGGGCGAGAAAGATATCCAGCCAGCAGCATCAGTGCCGCTTGAGCAAAAACGTTGCAGCAGTGAGGGTGACTTTGCTGATGTTATTGGCCAAGCACAGGCAAAGCGAACGATGCAAATAGCTGCCGCTGGGCAGCACAATATTCTCTTTATAGGCTCGCCGGGAGCAGGTAAGACCATGCTTGCAAAGCGTATCTTGTCGATAATGCCACCGATGACCTTTGAAGAAATATTAGAAACAAACAAGATTTATTCTATTTGTGGCAAATTGCCTGACAATGAACTGGTATCACGGCGACCATTTAGAGCGCCGCATCATACGATTTCACCGGTTGGACTTGTTGGTGGTGGGTCATTTCCACAACCCGGAGAGATTAGTCTTGCGCATCATGGGGTGCTTTTTTTGGATGAGTTTACTGAGTTTAAAAAATCAACTATCGAACTGTTGCGCCAGCCTCTTGAGAGTCGTCAGATCTCGATTGCTCGTGCGCAATATAGCATGAACTTTCCTTCGTCGTTTCTTCTTGTTGCAGCGCTTAACCCTTGTCCCTGTGGATTTTTTGGCGATCGGTACAAAAAGTGTAGTTGTACAAGTCAGATGATAGTGCGCTATTTAGAAAAATTATCAGGACCTCTGCTTGATCGTATTGATCTGCAGGTTAGTGTGCCCGCAGTAGATTATGAAACTATTAAGGCGGCACATGCAGGCAAAAAAGAATCTTTATCTTCGCAAGAATTGTATGAGGGTGTTATGCGTGCGCGTAATACGCAGCTTAAACGGTTTGGCTCATCGCTTATGGGTAATGCTCATATGCTTGCAGAGAGCGTACAGGTGCACTGTGCTTTGACGCCAAAAGCTGAAGAATTGGTAAAAAAAGCGTTTGAGCGTATGGGTTTAAGTATGCGTGGGTACCATAAATTATTAAAAGTTGCGAGAACTATTGCTGATATTGAGGGTATTGAGATAATAGATGAAGCTCAGGTAACTGAAGCAATCATGTATAGATCTCTTGATCAATCATTTGAGCGTACGATTCAAGTAAAAAAATGATTTTATGCGTAAAGTACAAGACTTATTTGACGAAACTGATAAAGAGTATTATTATTACAATATGAATCGCGGGGTAGAGCAGCCTGGTAGCTCGTTGGGCTCATAACCCAAAGGCCGCTGGTTCAAATCCAGCCCCCGCAACCAATCCTTCGCCATACGTGGCTATGGCCTGTCCACCGAAGCTATAAAAAGCGCAGGTGGAATGGCAAGCCAAATTTATCCCGGCATTCGCCGGGGTTTTTAGTGTCTATAAAGAACCGAT
>CAIKXM010000003.1 GCA_903831405.1 uncultured bacterium | reverse complement strand
TTAAAAAACTTAAATCGCTTAATCAGTTGTATCGTTTAAGAGTTGGTGATCTTCGAGTTGTATATTCAATTAAATATGAGCGCATTATAATTTATGTTGTCGCTATTGGGTATAGAGGTGATATTTATCAAAATTTAAATAATGCATAATTTGTTAGTTTCATCTTCCTCTGTACCAACAATAAAAGGATAAAAATTGAAAACAAGGATGAGTTCAAAAGCTTTTAATCGTTCGGTAGCGGGACAAATAGAATATTGGGCAAAAATAGGGAAAATAGCAGAGGACAATCCTGATTTGTCATACGAATTCATCAAAAGTATTCTTGTATCATTACAACAGATAGAAGAAGGCCAGGTTGAACCTTATTTAGTTTTCAGCGAAAAAAAAGTAATCGGAGATATATGAAGTCACAAAAAACACTTGAAATGGAAACAAAGTTACCACATAAACCATTTTATTTTATGAGACATGGCACCACCGAAAGTAACATGCAACAGATCTGCCAAGGACAGCTTGATATTCCATTAAATGAAATTGGAATTCAGGAAGCGAATAATGCTGTTATTGAAAACCATGAAATAACGCATGTTTTTTACAGCCCACTCAAACGCGCTTCAGAAACGGCATGCATCGTTACCCATCTTTTAACATGTCCCAAAATAGTACTTGATGATCTAAAAGAATGGCACTTTGGTGATTTGCAAGGAAAACCATGGCATTTATCTCATGAAGAAAAAGCACAGCAATTTAAAACACTTAATCCTGAAAATGGAGAAAGCTCACAACAGTTTTATGCAAGAATCATCAAGGTAATTAATGGCGCATTACATCAAAGCGCTGTGCCCCTATTCATCTCACACGGCGGAGTGTTTAGAGTTATCGCAGACACTTTAGAAATTGATCATCCCCAATTGGGCAATTGCGAGCTCATAAAATTAATACCCCCTGCTGACGCGTTTAAAAGTTGGTCTATAATACGCTTGAAGGCTGGTATATTACGTTAATTAGAGCGTCTACAAAAAGAAAGAATAAACTTTTAATTATTGTTGAACTTGCGATATCCAAAAGGTTTGAAGTGCGCCTAACCATTTTTACCCTTTTTTGGCATACTATAACAGTATGAAATTTTATATTTTAATTATAACTATGTGTGCCTCATTATGAACTATTGGAACAGCTCTTTAATTATTGGTAAATCATCATTTGGACGTTTTATCGGTAGTCCGCTCGATGGTATAACTAACCAACCCTTTCGCACAATGGTGCGCTTATTCTCTCCAAGCGCGCTTATGTACACCGAAATATGTCATTGCAATACGATTGTATACTGCGAACCAGTTGTATGGGGGCTCGATGCTGGAGAGCCTTATATAAACTTTCAGATGAGTGCTGCAGACGAGACATTTATCGAAGCTGCCTGTGAGCGAGTATTAGCTCAGGGTGTTGATATGGTTGATATTAATATTGGATGCCCGGCTAGGCCGGTGATTAGCAAGGGTGCTGGATCTGCCCTTATGGGAGATATTAAGCGACTTGAGGCAGTAATTAAACGATTTCGATCATGCCTGCCGGGGCGGATTATGACGGTCAAAATGCGTGCTGGGTTTAAGGAGAATAATGCTCTACAGGTTGCGCAGATGCTCGAAGGCTTAGGGGTTGACGCTCTGTGCGTACATCCACGCCTCCAGACCCAAGGATTTAAAGGTGAGCCAGATTATGCGCTTGTTGGCGAGATAAAACGGCAGGTTAGCATACCAGTAATGGTCTCTGGTGGCATAACAAGCTTTGCCGATGCGCGGCGTGTATACGAAATGAGCGGGGTTGATGGCTTTTTGATAGGCAGAGCATTGCTTGGTAAGCCATGGATACTTGCTCAAATGACTGCAGAGTCAGTGGGGGCGCCATGGGTAATGCCGCCAGACTATATACAAGATACCCTGTTTAAGCATCTTGATGCAGCTGTTGTTTGGTTTGGGCCAACTCGTGGGCTGGCGTACTTTAAAAAACATCTCAAAGTGTATTTGGAGCAGCTGGGGGTAGGAAAGGGCTTGGCTATTGAATTGTTAAAAACTGAATGTCCAGAAGATTTTAAACAGTTATTTTGCCAATATGTTTCAGTAGAGCTTGCAGATAAGCAGCATCAAGAATCTAATCTTATCTATTGAGTGTATACGCGGCGTATACATACTTATTGGATTGAATAACGTATAACGGTGTTTGCAAACATAATAAATACGTTTAGATCATATATTGAAGCGCTGTCTAAGGGGTCTTAATACCATGCCTTTTGATACCATTTTGTTTATATATTCTTTTTGTAGGTTATTATCCCAAGTTATGCCAATATGCATCTCATTTTTACCTTTGGCATCTAATAATCGTATATTTTCTGGTGTTAATTCAGGCCATGTCCATCGAGGATTATTATTGTAACTGCCTGAAAGTTTAACATTAGTTATCCATGTAATGTCATTTGGTTCTGATAGTATAAAAAACTTTCCCTGTTCAGGTCCTTGAGCTGTTAATGTTGTATTTTTAGTATTACGCGTCATATTTGCTTTATCAATAGTGTCATAAGATAATTCAAGTGTTGTAAAAATGTTGCTATAAGTATCTTGTGCATCAGCGCTAATAGGATCGCGTGGATTATCTACAACAAATCTTATTGTTTGTGCTGATAGTGAACTTGCTAACAATAGCATTGATACTATTAAAAACTTTTTCATTATAACTACTCCCTTTATATTATTAAAACGATTAAAAAAAACGATTAAAAACAAAAAACATTTTATTTAACTAATAATTATTACAAAAAGAAAATAAATAAAGCAATAGTTTGAAATAATGCGAAGATTTTATACCAAGTGTAAGGTTAACTTTACACTTGGAGTCTCTATGTGTTAAAATGACTTTACACTTGGTATAATTTTTTTAAAACAGGGAGACTGTTTTTATGTTTATTAATCGTCCTTTTTGGCAAAAAATGATTTTTGATGCCTGGTCAGAGAGAAATATTATCTGGCTCATGGGAATAAGACGAGTTGGAAAGACAAGCCTTTGCAAAAGTTTAGAAAACATTGAGTACTTTGACTGCGAAAGCCCCCGGGTGCGACAATTGCTTATAGACCCCGAAGGGTTTTTAGAAAGTAAGCAGGATACATATATTACTCTTGATGAAATTCATCGTCTTGATAATCCTTCAGAACTTTTAAAACTAGCAGCTGACCATTATCCAAGGGTAAAGATTATTGCTACAGGATCCTCAACATTAGGGGCAAGTGCAAAATTTAAAGATACGTTAACAGGTCGAAAAAACGAAATCTGGCTCCCGCCAATGTTGTTTCAAGATATGGAATTGTTTGGCAATACAGACATCCGTCATAGATTTTTATTTGGGGGGCTTCCCTCTTTTTTTACCGCACAACAATTGCCTGAAAAGTATTTTCAAGAATGGATTGATGCCTTCTGGGCAAAAGATATTCAAGATATTTTTAGTGTTGGTAAACGATTTGCATTCCAAAAATTTACGGAATTGCTTCTGGCCAATAGCGGCGGACTTTTTGAAGCAACTCGGTATTCTGTGTCCTGCGAGGTAAGCAGGCAAACAATAGCCAATTATCTTGATGTGCTTGAAGAAACTTTTGTGGTACATGTTATTAGGCCTTTTTCTACACACAGACCAACCGAAATTGTTATGGCTCCCAAAGTCTATGGCTTTGATACGGGATTCGTATGTCATGCAAAAGGAATATCAGAACTAAGAGCAGAAGATGTAGGATTTATGTGGGAGCATTGCGTTCTAAACGAAATACAGGGACAGCTGCAAACACGCTCAATACAGTACTGGCGAGATAGGGCGGGGCATGAGATTGACTTTATCCTTCGAAATAAAAAAGATAATTCAATAACTGCTATAGAATGCAAATTTTTTACTCATCAAGATGATTCAGCAATGGCAGCTCTTGCAAAGAACTTTAAAGCATTTCGCCGTCTATATCCTCAGGGAAATAACTTTGTGGTAGCCAATAATATAGATACATCTATCAAAAGACAATATGAAGAGCTTTCTATTTTCTTTGTAAGTCCTGGGGATCTTATTGCAGAACTTATAAAAGCAAAGATAGGTTGAAAAATTTTCAAAACTTCTTCGCTATTGCGGCTGTGTTTTTTGCCAATCATTAGTTTAAAATAGTGCGAAATTTATGCCAAGTGTAATGTCAATATTACACTTGGAGTCTCCAGGTGTTAAAATGACTTTACACTTGGTATAGTTATTGTTTCAAAATCTATAAAAATGTGGAACAAGCGTCTTGCGAGAGAAGCGTCAACAGTCACCTCGGGTTTTTTGTTCAGGGCTACCTACATCATATGTATCTCATCCGTAATTGATTGCCAACTCACCACATTTTTATAGCCAGTAACCTGTTTTTTATTCCCACCATACACCACATACGTTTCGGTAGTATTATTTTGTGGCGCGACTTCCTTCCAACGAGATAGTCCAGTAAAAAAACTTGTATTTACTGTTCTGCCAGACTTAACTTCGATAGCAATGACACGCTTGCCTAAGTCAACGATACAGTCAACCTCGTGCTTTGCTTTGTCTTGCCAAAAATATACTGATGGTTCACGGCCATTATTGTAGAATTCTTTGATGATTTCAGTAATAACGAAGGATTCAAAAATACTTCCTCGTCTTGCATCAGTTGTCAAATCCATTTGATTCAATTTTAGCAAATAACAGACGAGTCCTGGATCATAAAAATAAAGCTTTGCTGACTTAATAAGACGTTTGCTTAATGTTTTTTCGTATGGTCCTAATAAAAATATAACATAACTTGCTTCTAAAATAGATAACCATCGACGAACCGTTTGATCGCTGATACGACACTCGCGTGCAAATTCGCTCATATTTACTCGTTGACCAACCCGCTCAGCACACATTGTCAAAAAAATCTGAAACGTTGATAAATCTCCAACGTGTGAGAGTTGGCGCACATCACGCTCTATATACGTACGAACATATTGACTATATAAACGTTCTGGTGGAGTTTTTTTGGTGTATATGGCTGGGTAAAGACCTTGGAACAAAATAGGTTCTAGTTCTTCTGGCAACAATCCAGCATCTGCAAGTTCTTTGCTGCAAAGAGGCAGTAAAGTATGCAACGAAACTCTTCCCGCTAAAGACTGAGAAATAGATTGATTCATCAAAAAATTTTGAGAGCCGGTTAAAATAAAAAAACCCTGTCGTTTCTGCTCATCAACTGTTGTTTGTATGTATGATAATAAATCTGGCGCGTACTGAAATTCATCGATAATGAGTCCAAACTGATTACTATGTAGCTGAAGAAACGTGCGCGGGTCTGCAATAGCAGCCGTTCGTTTATCAATATCCTCAAGAGATACGTAGGTATGTGTATCAAATATTTTTTTTGCCAGTGTGGTCTTTCCAGACTGACGAGGTCCGAGAATGGCGACAACAGGAAAGTAACGTGCACCTTCTAAAATATCTTTTTCTAACATTCGATTTATATACATAAAAATAGCTCCTTTTAAAAACCATTAGAAAGTTAAGGCTTCACTTTTACAGATCAGTTAATTATATCATAATGATATCGAATTTTCAAGGGATAGATATCGAATTTGTACCATATAAATATCGAATTTATAAGAGCTAAAAGTCGAATTTGCACCAGGTAAATGTCGAATTTGCACGTCTAAAAAGTCGAGATTGTCTAAAAAGTCGAGTTTTACGTACCATAAGCCTATTGCGTAACTAGTCAGTCGCGTGAGTTGTTGTAAGAAAAAAATTACTAAAAGTATCTTCTAAAAAGCAAACCAATTCCACCAGGTTTTGGGTCTCCTGTATATTGTAGAGAGGGTTAATCATTTCAATCTATCAGCTAAGATATTGCTTCTGTGTTTTTTTATAAAAATATGTATCTTTTGTGTGTAACCAATAGTATTGTTTTGTAATAATAATATTTGTTGTTTTGTTACGTGTTAATACAAAGAAAGAAAAAATAGTATGAAAAGATTGTTATTGTGCTTTGGCTGTCTGCTCATATTGCATTCCTATACTATGCTATTGAGTTCTTGCAATAAACGGCACATAACTGTAGACGATTTACTCATTGTTGTGAACCCCGAAAAAGCTTTGCTTGATGAGCCTATTGATATTTCTATATCCAATCTTTTAGCTAATGAACAGCTCTTGCTTGAGCTCTCAAGCAAAGATGCAGATGGTGGTATATGGAAGTCTCATGCAACGTTTCAAGCTAATAACAAAGGCGTTATTAATGTAACTAAGCAAGCCCCTCTTTGCGGGTCGTACAAAGGCATAGATCCAATGGGATTATTTTGGTCAATGGCACCAATAGATACAGATTCTTCCAAGAATACCTTTATGTCGCGAGGTACCGTGAATTTGTGTGAAGTGTTGCTATCTGTTTCTTCTAAAGGTACGCTTCGAGCACAAAAAATAATTCGTCGGCTGTTTTTTTCGCCCGATGTAGAAAAAAAAGATATTCGTGAAGAAGGTATTGTTGGCACACTGTTTTATCCAAAAAATATGAAAAAGAGTCCAGGGCTGATAACGATTCCTGGTTCTGGGGGTATGATTCCTGAATCTATATCTCAGTTTATTGCATCCCATGGATATACAGTGCTTGCATTAGCATATTTTGGCGCAGAGGGATTGCCTAAAAGTCTTTCACTGATCCCGTTAGAATATTTCCAAAACGCAATGCGTTGGTTAAAAAAGCAGCCACAAGTAGAGAGTGGTAAAATTGCCCTTATGGGGCATTCTCGAGGGGCCGAAGTTGTACTCTTGCTCGCTTCTTTGTTTCCTGGTGAAATGGCTGGCGTTATTGCTGTCTCTGGTCCTTCTCTTGTCTATGGTGACTTTTCGCCCGAAAAGAAATCTGCGTGGACGTACAAAAATATACCAATACCATGTATGCCCTATGTGACTGATCAGGAAATATTTGAAGCAATAAAAGCGGGACATATTATTGGCCATAGCGGGACTATTAAAGATCCATTTCGAGATGCACAAACATTTTTGTATGGCATAAATATGAAAAAATATAATAACATGATGAAAAAGGCAGCAATTCCGGTCGAGAATATACGTTGTCCCCTTCTGATTATTTCTGGTGATGATGATGCAATGTGGCCGTCTGCTGTGTTTGGAAAGCGTATTATGGAGCGATTAGATGCACATGGCTCAATAATTAAAAAGAGGCATAGTAATTATCCACATGCTGGACATTATTTATTTACCTTTCCTTATGCCCCCTCAATTGATTTGCCGGTACCTATGGCTTCTGGATGGAGTCTTCTCGGTGGTACACCCCAGGGCAATGCTTATGCAATTGAACAGTCATGGAAGGAAATGTTGGAATTTTTAAAAGAAATGTAGCTGTATAAAAATAAGTACTTACGAGATAAGATCTTGAAAGTATTCTATTTAAAATAGTTTTTTATGTGGCTTTATATTTTTATATTGCATGTTCTATGTATTTTTACGTTCTGTGATAATTGTTGCAATACACTCTTGGTTAACTATTGTTGACAGATCGCCAAGCTCTATTATAGATCCACAACCTTCAACTATCTTGCGCAATATGCGACGCATGATCTTGCCGCTGCGTGTTTTTGGTAGCTCAGTGATGACGTGTATATAATCAAGCTTAGCTATTGGTCCAATAATCGTGCGAATAGTACTTTGCACTTCTTTCTCAAATAATTCTATATCAGCTATTGGTGTATTAGTGATAATAAATGCATATAGGCATGAGCCTTTAATTGCATGTGGTGCTCCGACAACTGCAGCCTCGCTACATGCTTGGTGTTGCAGTATTGCAGCTTCAACCTCTGCAGCGCTTATACGATGGCCTGAGACATTAATGACATCGTCAATGCGCCCAGTGATATAAAAGTTATGCTCGCTGTCTTGATAGGCTCCATCGCCGGATGTGTATAGACCAGTATTTGGAGCAAAATAGGTATTGATATAGCAGGCATGATCGTTATATATCGTGCGGGCAACGCCTGGCCATGGTTGCGAAAAGCATAATTGTGCTATAGAGCTTTCTTTAGTTGCTTTGACAAGCACGGGTGTGGTGCCAAAGAATGGGAGGCCTACTGTATCTGATGAACTATTACTACATTGTTCTTCTGATACGGGTGTGTTGTGAGTGTCCTCTGCAATGCCAAAGAGCTTTTTGTCGACAGTATTTGCTGAAGCTTTGCTGAGATTTTCTACGGGCAGGTTTGCTTCGTGAATATCAGGAAGATTCTCAGATTGGTTGTCTATGTGCGACTGCGCTGTATGTATGATAGGAAGCGGCGCAAGCATGATACCGCCGGTTTCTGTTTGCCACCAGGTATTCACAAGCGAGCAGTGGTTGTTGCCTATTACTTTTGTATACCATTGCGCGCTTGCGCTATCAAGAACTTCGCCAACTGAGCCCAAAATACGCAGCGATGCGCTTGTGTTTGCATCAAAGCCATGGGTGTCTTTGTGCGTTGCAAGAAGTCGTATCAGTGTTGGCGCGGTATAGAGAGTAGTGACACCAAATTTGTGAATAATATGCGCACAACGACTTGGGGCAGGATAAAGCGGTGTGCTTTCGTACATAAGAATCGTTGCACCATTGGCAAGGGGTCCGTACACTCCATAGGTGTGTCCGGTAATCCATCCAATATCAGCAGTACACCAAAAAATATCGGTCGGTTGCAGATCAAATGCCCACTTGGTAGTAAGTGCTGCATATAACAGATAGCCAGCAGAGGTGTGTACCAAGCCCTTTGGCTTGCCGGTTGATCCTGATGTATGCAATATAAAAAGCGTATCTTCGGCGGCCATCGGCTTGCAGTCGTAAAATGATGGGCAACCTTTTATGCGCTCATGCCAGCGTAGATGATTCTCTGCAATAGGTGTTGTTATGGTGCCTGGTGCCAAGTCATGCTCAATAACCAACGTTTTTGGTTGTGTTATTATAATTTTGTATGCATCAGTCACTGTTTTATACAGCTGAATGGTTTTGCCATTGTGCAGGGCGTGTGTTGCTGTTATGAGTAGATCAGGATTAACATCTGCAAGACGCAGAGCGAGAGCTTGTGCGCTAATACCGCTAAAAATAACAATATGAATTGCGCCAATACGTGCACAGGCGAGCATGGTAATAACGCTTGCAGGAATCATGGGAAGAAAGATTGCAACGCGGCTGCCTTTTTGAACACTACATTTTTTGAGCATATGAGCGCATGCACAAACTTCATGCAGCAGCTCGCTATAGGTGTAGGTGATGACGTTGTCTTCTTGTTCGCCTTGCCAGATAAGAGCTGTTTTGTTTGGCGTTTTTGCTACATGCCTATCAAGGCAATTATACGATACATTTAAAATACCGTCAGTAAACCATTGGGTGTATATAGGCCCTTGATTGGCATTCCAATTACATCTGCATGCAAGCGTTGGCTGCGTAATCCAAGCAAGGTTTTGTTTTGCTTGCTCCAGCCAAAATGTATCGGAAGCGCTTATTGATTCTTGATAGAGTTCTGCAAAGTTGTTCTTTGAGATCATAATACAGATGCCCTATGCATAGTAGTGAAAAAACAGGTACTATTTTTTGCTAATTATTATCAGTGCTTATACCAGTTTTTTTGTGTTTTTAAATTTTTTTTGCTGCTTATTGTGGTGATTGCAAATAGTACATAACGGCACTTTTTGCTGCACAAACAGCGTTCATTCGAGATGTGTCTGGCCCTTGTTGCGCTAGTGCAAAAGCTTTGCTTGCAACGTTGTCTATCGTGGTATTTGCCTCTAGGTTGCTCATTATATGATTAATGATCGCAAAGCATACACTGAGAGGTAATAATTTTTTTTCATTTTTTAATAATCTGACACCTTCGCCAAAAACTATGCTATCTATTCGTAGCTGAGGATCTAGCGTAGCTTGCCAGGCAGCGCGTGTTGCGATGAGGTTTCTTTTGATTTGATTTTCGAAGTCAGCGGAAAGAAATCTGAGTAATAATTGTGTCGGCTGTCCCGCTGTTAGCTGCATGGTAGGAGCGATTATTGATTCCATTGGGCGGGTGATTTGTGTCATACAGAGTATTATTATGCAGATTGTTGTTAGATAGAGTTTTGTCATGTGGGATATTGTTAATCGGGAAAAACTTTTTTGGAGTGCTGTACTTTTCTTCATATTTTTCTCTTTTGTATAAATATATCTAAACAAATAGTTAAGCAGTATTAGTTTGCTGGAAGAGTTTTCTTTTGTATAGTCACTACTTTGGATTACTTGCTTCTATGAAGTGATATGTTCAGGCTAATTGGACAGGGGTACAAAGCTCCTGGTTTTTTTAGATTCCTTGATCATCTGGTTGTAATGGATCGGTTAAATAATGAATTAACTCGGTTGGCAGACTTTTAAGACATTGTTCGTCTGAGACCTGTGCGGTACATTCTTCGAAGGTTCCATAACTAAAGGTATTCCAAAAAAGAACCACTTTGTCTGTAAGAATGCCATTATTTGCATCATCAATCAGGGCTGATAATGTTTTTCCCGTATACGTTGACTCAAGCTTTATGCCAGTCGTGCTATGCAATATCGCAATAGCATTGGCACTACTTGGAGTTGTCGCTGCATAACCATTTCCTGCGCAATTATGATTTATTGCGATATCTAGTCCAGAAATTGTTATTTGGGTGTCTTCTTGGTACAAATGGGCTTCTTCAAAATCAAAAGCTTCATCTATTCTTTTTAGATACGCACCAGTTTTATTTACCAGATCACAAAGATGTTGTGTTTTGTACTCTGGGGTATAGCTGATACGAACGGGAACTATTGTACTAGTTAGTCCTGCAGCTTTTGCTCCAACTAAAATTCCAGCAGCTGTTCCGACGCTGCCAAGCGTTATATATATAATGTCAGGATCTTTGAGTCCCATTTTTTTTAATTGTTCTTTTAATTCAAAAACCGCATTTACATATCCTACTGATCCAATTTCATTAGAACCGCCTGTTGGTATAAAATAATAACCATTTTTTGCACAAATTTCTTGGGCAAGCTCTTCCATTTTTTCATTGGAATCATAGTATGTCGGCGCATATATAATATCTGATCCAAAATATACCATTAGTTTAAGGTTGCGAATTACAGCACTTGTTTGATATTGATCATTCAACACAAGTACCGCGTTCATTCCTACCATTTTTGCGCATACGGCAGTTTCGAGCGCATGATTTGATCCTGCACTGCCAACTGTACATACGGTTGCATACCCTTTTTCTTTAGCATCTGCTAACAGAAATTCCAATTTTCTCATTTTGTTGCCCGTTAGGCTTTTTGTATCGTTGCTATATCCGTCATCCTTGATGTATATAGCTTTTACTCTCAATTTTTTACCAAGACTTTCAATTTTGTATAGAGGCGTTGGGTAATTACCAAGGCTTGTATATGGAATGTTTGATGTCATTTTTGGATAGGTATCAAAAAGTGGAACACGAGAGTCTAGGAGAGTGTGTAAAAGCATACTGTTTGCAATAAGCACACAATAAACAAATTTTTTAAAAAAAAGCATTATAGTATCTACTCTATCTTCTGGTTAGCTCATAAATAATGTAGTTAAGTGTTTTTTCACGTAGACAAAATCTCTTGAGGTATTCTTCTGGCAGTGGAATTTCTTGACTGTACATTTGAGTGGCTGGTGAATTATGGTAGATAAATGCTTTTGTTCGTTGGCGTTGCAGAAGGTTAAGGTATGCACAAATATCGACCTGATCGATCGTAATATTTTCATTATATGCTATCGAATCAATAATTATCGCTTCTTTGAGTTGCGTCTCGGCGAGAGATCTAACCATTTCCTTGAAGTTTGGTTGCATGCGAAAAATAATATAATCAGGATTTTCACGTAAATTTTTTAAAATTGCTTCTTCTTTGCGTGCGATTAAGCTGGGCGCTATGGGGATAATTGAGTGGTTAATGAGCGTGTGAAAAATGGTTGATACTATTTCTCTGCGCTGGGTTATATCATTTCTTGTTGAAAGTATTTCGATAAGTTTGCTATGAATATCTTCTTTAGTTTCAAGAAAAAAAGAATGTTTAAAAAGATCAAATGAAAACTGTGCATGGGGCAAAATATCAATAATGGTGATAATAAAGGTGTATTTTGTATTGAGCTTGTTGCATACGTATTGTTGAAAAAAATCATAGGTGGTAGAAAAGGAATCGTTTCGCTTTTTACCAAGGAAAAGATTTGAAAAAGTTTGATCGATTGGTTCATTCTCAATCTTTAGCCATAAAATGTCGTAATAATTAAGAGGGCAGCTATTTTGAGATGAGGCGCTTTGCAGATCTATGCGTATCGAAAACCGTATCCAATCGTTTGGTGCTATACAGGAGGAAGCTTTTTCTTTTGCTTTTTTAGATTCGATATCGATAAAAGCCAAAGCTTGTTTGTCGAGATCTTTATACCCTTTGCGCGTCGGTTGCTTGAAGTGCAACTTGTGCCATTCAGAAGGAACTTTAGCTACGATTGGGTTAAAGTTAAAATTAAATTCGGCGTATTTTGATGGATCAATAGAAACATCAAGTAGCTCTGGATCATCAATCATAAGCAAATGATTTTGATAAATTTGTGAGCATAAATAATTAATGATGCAATGATTGAAAAGGAGCTCTTTGAGGTGATTATTAATATTTTGTTTGCATGCTTTTTCAATATATGACGTCGAAACGGTGCCTTTTCGAAAGCCTTGCGTTGTCATTGTTTTTTTTTGATTGTAAATCACATAGTCGTAAATAGGCTGCACGATTGTATGATCAATATGTATTGAAATAGTTGATGGATCTCTGTATCCAAAAGTGAACACAGAAGAGATATCGCAAGGCATCATGAACTCCTTTTTTTTGGTGCAAGAGAGAGGAGTCGAACCTCCACCCCATTTCTGGGACTGGATCCTAAGTCCAGCGCGTCTGCCATTTCGCCACTCTTGCATTTTTTTGATGATTGCATGTTTACCTTATCATAGGACAATACATAAGGCAAAAAAAGATATAGAAAAAACTATTCACATTTTCTTGTCAAGATGTTTATGTTGAGTGTGTATTTTTATGCTGTATAAAAAAAGAGTTTTAGCTCACTGGTTAAAAAAATGGGTGCTCATATGAATAAGTTTAAGTTAGTGATAATGCTATTAGTAGCAGTGCTTTTTGGTACACATATATTTGCTGATACGCTTACTATTTATAATCAAACAAATGATACGGTATATTGTGCGCCATATAAAAAAGCGAGACTGGGAAGTCAGGCGGCTAAACTTCAGAGCACTATTGTTACTATAGCTTCACAAACAGCGGGAAATATAGAGCGTCCTGACTCTGGATTTTTTGAGCGTATAAGTACTAATCGGCGTCTGTATTGCACGCGCAGTTCGGATGTTTTAAAAGCTTCTCTTAATCATGACGAAGCATCAAATCTGATGTACATTCCTATTGGCACAACTGATGGATCAACATTCTATATAACCATTAATGAGAGTGGCGTGCTTGTAGGAAGTACTGTTTTTCAACGGAAAATAATAAATCCTATTGCAGAAAAAGGCAAAGATTGGTACAAAACTATAATGACAGCAACAGCGTATACATGGCTTAAAGTGCGTGGTTATTCAACGAAGTATTCACCATTTGCCAAAGAATCTGCGCATATACGACTACTGCCTGGAGGGGTGTTTAGACAAGGACAAGAGGAAAAAGAATTTATAGCAAAACGTTTTGTTACGACTAAAAAAGCTATTGAAAAATTATTACGTGAGCGTCTGCAAGATCATGAAGTTCCTGTTGTTGCTTTATGCTGTACTGGTGGTGGCATGCGTGCTGCAACAGGTACACTGGGATCATTGCGTGGCGCAGAAAAGATAGGCCTTCTTGATGCGGTTTCATATATGGCAACATTATCAGGATCAACATGGGCTCTTACTGCATGGGTCCATTCGATGTTACCAATATCTGAATTGGCAAAACGGTTGTTAATACGCTTTCACGATAATGTAGGCGAGATGAGAAAAACGGTTGAGAGTACTCCTCGATTTGTTGATTTGATAGCAAAGAAAATTATAAGCAAAGAAGATTTTACCCCGTTTATTGATTTTTATGGGGTGTATTTATCCAATAAATTTTTACGTAACGTAACACCATTGCTTGCTGGAGTCGATCAAGTTGGATTGCATGAGCAAAAGGTAGCATTAGAACAGTATCCCGACCGATATCCTTTTCCTATTTACACGTCTATTATTGACAACACATCCCTTGTTTTAAAGCAGTATGCATGGATGGAGTATACACCCTATGAAGTAATAACTAATTATGGTAGAGGCGCGGTGCCGGCATGGGCATTGGGCAGAAAGTTCTCCAATGGATTGTCTACTAATAATGTCTTCCCCCTTACAACAGGGTTTATGATGGGTATTTGGGGGTCTGCTATGAGCATGTCACTCAAAGACGCCTTTAAACAATCTGGGTTTACTCTTATGCCAGATGAGCAATTGCCTGAGTTTGCCTATAACCGCCTGTTTGGCGCATCATATCCTAACTTTTTAGTAAATTTGCCTGAATCGCCCCTCGGCGAGCGAAGTGATTTGACGGTTGCTGATGGTGGTTATAGTTGTAATATGCCTATTCCGCCGCTGCTCCATAAAGATCGTCACATTGATATGCTCGTTCTTTTTTCATACCAATGTAATCAAGAGTCTGATGTAGCATTATTTAGACAGGTAGAGGAAATAGCAGGAAGTATGGGGGTAACTTTTCCGGCAATAGATTATCGGCGAGCAAGTACCGATATTTGTACCGCTTTTTATCCAAGAGAGGGCGTTAATGCTCCCGTTGTTATCATTATTCCTCTGGTGAATTATCCCGCATATTCGACGACTTTTAACCCGGTTAAAGAGATGCCACTAGGTCATTATATGAATACACTGAACTTTTCATACACTCCACAGCAAGCACAGATGCTTGCCGGCTTAACTGAGCGTATAGTTATGGACTCAAAGCATACATTCGAAGAAGCTTTGCGATACGTTGTTAATAAAAAAAGAAAAAAGATATAAGAGTTTTTCAAATTATTTGTTTATACACAAAAAGCATATATGTGTTTGCATATATGCTTTTTGTGTAGGTATTTTTTTAAACATTGTTTATCGAGGCGCGGGCGTGCTTACTGGAGTTGGCATTGCTGATGGAGCGGCAGAGCTGCCATCTGTAGTTTCAGGTGGCGTTGCAGGTGGGTTCATTAATGCTTGCAGCAAAGATAGTTGGCCGTACAATCGAACGGCATTATCCCATCCTGCTGACATGATATAGGTACCATCAGAGCTGAATAAAACAGATGAAATGAAATCAGTATGTGCATTATCAATTCGTTGAACAAGTAAGCCAGAGGCACTATTCAATATGCTTATAGATCTATCGTATGAGCCTGCAATAAGAAGATTGTTATTAGGACTAAATGCAATGGAAGTAATACGATCATCATGGGCTTTGATGTGATGTGCGACTGAACCATCAAAAACATTCCATAGTATAATAGTTCCATCGTTGCAGCCGGCTGCAAGCAATGAACCATCATTGTTAAAGGAAAGAGCATAAATATAGTCAGGACAGGTGAATGTGCTGATGCATGATTTTGTACGTATATCCCATAGATGAACGGTATTGTCGCGTGATCCTGATGCAAGGATGGTGCTGCTTGGATTAAATGCTACCGCATCAATAGTATCGGTATGCGCATCAAATATATGCAAAAGTGAACCTTTTTCGACATCCCAGAGGCGAAGGGTATTGTCCCATGATCCTGAGGCAATCAATTTTGCATTTGCATTAAATGCGAGTGCTGCTATAGCTCCATGATGGCCTTCTAATAATTGTGATGCACCGCTTTGCATAGTAGATATTTTTATAGCGTCGTTAGCTTCAAGTCCTGATGCGCTCAATGTGCCATTAGGGCTCAATGCAACAACATTAATGTAGTCTGCAGTGGGTCTGAGCTGTTTAATTTTACCCGTTTTTACCTGTATTACTTGGTTATTATGCTCTGTTGCAATCATAATATTTTGGCGCGAATATGGTATGATCGCCTTGATGGTACTGATGTTTTTATTAAATATTTTTACACAGTTTTTATACAGCTCTGGGTATTCTTGCATGTATGCGCCAAGCACTATTTGATCAATAGTTGCAAGTATATTTTTTTTATTTTTAGGAATACTTGTTGTTGGTATAATTTTTTCATATACAGGATCGATATATTGTCCCGTCATCGTGCTGATCATGCGGAATATTTTTTTATAATGCAAACAGTTTGGGTAGAGCATGCGACCAAAAAGTTGCCAAATGGCTTGAGAGCCGATGTGAGTTTCGTTTAATGAACTTTGGTGAGCAATGTTGAACAGGTATTGAAGCTGTCCATTGCGTTCAACTTCTTCAGATGGAGTTCTTGGGAAAGATAGAGGTGTTTGTATGGCAAGTAATGCATCAAACACAGGGGGAATGTCAAAAAAATTAACCATTTTGAGCGTATCAAAAAAAGATAGTATGCCAAAATTTTTTGTATGAAAAATAATAATGCGTTTGCAATCTTCTATTGTTGGCAGAGAGCTGTTTTGTTGTCGAAAAAACTCTATATGTTGGAGTATTTGTACGATGCATTCAATATGATCATGAGGAAAATTAAGTTCTATTTTATTTTTTTCTCCAACACTGTTTTCAGCAAGAGTTACCATTGTCTTAAGCACTGTTGAATACTGTATTGCTGCAGGTGTAATAATACTTGCAGGCATATCAGGATTGATAGTTGAAGAAAGGTGTACTGCATTGTCTTCCGTGGCTTCGTCGGCGCTATCAATGATAGCTGTTGTTTGGTTTACTGTCGGAATAAAAGGTTGTTCCATGGCTCTAGCAATAGGCATGAGGAGTGTTGTGCATGCAAGAAGCAGTAAAAATGGTATCATATACATCTCCATGAATGAGGTTTATTGTTTTTATTATTTTTATTTAGACAATAGTATACCATACAATACAATATTTTATGTATAAAAAGATATAACAAACTTTTTTATTGAGTTAGTTTTTATTATATGATTTGTGTATTATGATACATAATAATATAACATGTGTGACAAATATTGTTTTTTTAGTCGGTTTTATTGTAGTATATATTAAGAGAGTGTTTATCTATGTATAAAAAAAATTGTATCGTATAAAAAAAATTGTATCAAAAAAAATCATCAAAAATAATGTAGAAAATGATGAAAAAATAAGAGATGCAAAATAAGAAAGGAAGGTTGTTCAGATGAAAATAGTAAAAATAGTAATGAGCATGTTTCTTTTGTGTTCTGTTGCTTTACATAGTATGTCGATGGATGTGCCCCTTCTTCCTAAGTGTTCTGTTGTAATTTTTGGTGGTATATCGTCAAGCGGTAAGTCGACGATAGCAAAAGCTTTCTCTGAGCGATTCAATAAGGCTGTTATTTCGTTAGATTCGATGAAGGCAAAAGATGGTACAGCTTTAGATGATGATACAGCTTTGGAAATATTTTATAAAGAAATTTTAGCAAAATGCAAAAAACCGAATTGTGTTTTTTGTGATATTGCTATTGCAAGCAATGAGATGTATGAGAATATTTGTAAAGAATTGCAAAAAAAACCGTTTTTAATATGGGTCGAAATACCTTTTAAATCGATTGTACCTCGAGTATTGCGTCGAAATGAATCAAAAAACAAAGAAGAGAACCGTCTTTTTACTCAGCCTCTTGAGCAATATATAGCAATGCACGATGTTGGAGAAAATAATTCTGTTGAACATATAAGCTTTCAAGACGTCGACCAAGCTTTAAATTTTGCTCAAGAAACTGCTTTGGAACTGGAAAGACAAAAATATGGTCGAAAAATTATAACTATTAGAGATCATAAGTATTTTCGTGATTTTCCTCATTTTGAGACAGAAAGATCTTTTAGGCCATATCAATTAAAGCCAACACTATCTAGCAATAAAAAAGCAGCTTTAAGGGCAAGTATTCAAGCTGTCAATCAAAATTTTTATTTTTTACGTAAAAATTATTATAAAAAGTTTTTTGGTTTTGATGAAGATATTGAAGATATGGAAAGTTTTAGAGGTAGAAAGAATACAGAAAACCCGCTCGTTCACATTGTTCTTACTCTTTCTGATCAGGTGAATAGTTTAATAGTTTTTAATCATTATTCTAAAGATGAAAACGATATTAATAGAGAAATTAATCATACTATGGAAATTATTTCGCAAGAATTGCGTCGTCGACATATTTGTGATTTGAGAGATATTCGGTCTATGCAAGTAGGCAGTGCAACAGCTTCTCCTTCTGCGCCTCTTCCTAATTAGGCGATCATATGACAAGAAGATTTTTTAAAAAATCACATTATTACAGATAAAAATGTCTGCAATAAATAAGACAAAAGAGCAAAGTATACAATACTAGTTTTAAGAAATACACAGATTTTTTTCTCTTCAAGAAGGAGAGGTTGCATAAACCTCTCCTTCTTTGCTAGTGTAGGGGAAGCTTGCAGTTTTGAAGTGTTTAGTAAAAAAGGAAATGGTTATGAACGGCTCATCGCAACTATCTCAAAAACATTGTATGCTTAGCGTAGCAGCAACGATTCCCTATAAAATTTTGTCCTGGTATCAGCAAGAATATGTTGATAATATGGCAAAATTGGTTATCTATGAACTGTGTTCAAAAAATTGTTTCGGTTTAAAAAAGGCAGCATTTTTGGTCAACAACCCAGATTTTAAATGGTGTCGTGGAGTTGTTGGTTATGAGGCTCGCGAAGATTCTCTGATAGTAAAAAATGAAGCTGATGTTATCAATTTTTTTGAACAATCTTTATTTCATGCCACAACCTGTGCGATAGAATGTGTGGCGTGTGAAAAAAATGATAGCACTGTTTTTGCAAAAATTGCTGAGCATTTACATATGCCTTCTCATCAGGTTTGCACGATACCGCTTAAGCATGGCAATGAAGGTTTATTTGTATATGAATTTTTTAATACATCTGATGAATTGTCTGTAGATATTATTCAGCAGATTGTAGCACTAATAGGTTTTTGTCCGCTCGCATAGTGTTGTTTTTTAAAAAAAATACTACAAAAAAGCTCATGGAGTTTGCGTGCTTTTTTTCCTCTATCATGATACCCTAATACCTCTAGCTAATAGTGCTTTATAATATTGATGTATAGGGTGATTCGTGGAACAAAAAATTGAAGCTGTTTTATGGAAAAATTTTGCAAAGCAATATTCGCTTTCTCTCTCTCAGCTTGAACAGTTTATACATGTGTATAACGAACTTGTTCAAAAAAATGCTGATTTTAATCTGACTACAATTCTCGATATTGAATCGGTGTTGGCATACCATTTTGCTGATTCGCTCGCCCTGAGCAATTGTGCTGATATGACCAAGATTGCAGGTATTGTTGATGTTGGCAGTGGTGCAGGCTTTCCAAGTTTGCCGCTCAAAATCGCGTACCCTCATCTTCACGTTACTGCTATCGAAGTAAATAATAAAAAGGCTGATTTTTTAGAAGCAATTGCGCGAGAGCTTTCTTTTGAAAATTTTACGGTATCTCGTCTCGATTATCGTACGTTTCTAAGAAAAGCAGGAGAATCTCTTGATATAGATTATTCTGCTTATTACGTATGTGCACGTGCTTCGCTTGACGTTGACGAGCTTCTGCGCATGTTCAAAGGTGCCTCGCCGTACAAAAAGGCAAAGCTTGTCTACTGGGCAGCAATCGGATGGGATGGTAGTAGTCTGCAACAAAAGTATATTATTGATAAATGCTGTTATACTGTTGGCAGCAGAAAAAGAAAATTAGTTTTTTTTGGCATGCCTACAGCAACGGTACATGAAGAAAAATAAAACAATATACAACCTCTATAATTGAAAGTGCAAAAAGTCATGGTAGGATCGTTTATTAAGCGGTATATACTTGGCGTGTGTGATAATGAGCATGGAGAGCAGTATAGCACAATAATGCGATATCTTGTTCCCGAACTGATAACGGCATTTATATTGTACACGCTTTTAAACGCTGTCGACGCACTTTTTATAGCACACCTGCGATCAACATCACTATATGCTGCGCAGGGATTAAGCAGCACACTGGTACAATTTGTAACCAAGGCTATTGAGGGTCTATCTGTTGGAACGGTTATTATGTGCGGTTTTTATAATGGACGCAAAGAGTATGAACAGGCGGGCAATGCATTTATTACGTCTTTTTGGGTTTCTTGCTTTATCGGCGCTATTGTTGCTGGCGTTCTTTTTTTTGGTGCAACAACTATCTACGGATGGTATGGTGTATCGCCCAAAATAACACTGTATGGCTCAGAATATTTGCGCGCCCGAGCAATAGGTATTTTTTTTAGTTGCGTATTTTTTTCATTGATAGGCTTTTTGCGTGCCGTCAAGAATACACGAGTACCTATGATGTTTTTTCTTGTCGGTAGTGTCATTTTTATCTTTTTTGATTACGCCCTTATTTTTGGCTCCTTTGGGCTTCCTCATCTTAAGTTGCTTGGTTCAGCATACGCTTCTGCCATACAGTACTCCGTTATGGCTGTTGGTGCCCTTGTATATATATTGACCAACAAAGAGTATAAGCAATATAAAATTAGTTTTTTGCATGGGTTTACTAGTCGATTTTCATTGCGCCTTATCAGGCTCAGTGTTCCGGTTGCCTTTGACAAAGCAACGCTTGCTTTTGCGAAAATGTGGCTTATTTTTTCGATCGCACCGCTTGGCAAAGTTGCTATTGCAAGTTTTACCGTGATTAAAGATATGGAGCAGTTTGCTTTTGTTCCTGCAATAGCATGTGCGCAGATTGTTACGTTTTTGGTCAGTAATAATTATGGCATAGGTGATTGGCTGGGAATTAAAAATAATATTAAGAAAATTTTATTAATTGCTTTTGTAATGGTCGCCTCAATATTATTTGTTTTTGCGCTCAAGCCTGCATTCTTTATGCAATTCTTTGATCAAAAGCATGTCTTTACTGAGTTTGCTGCTGCAGCATTCCCCTATGTAAGTATATTTGTATTCTTTGATTTGATGCAGCTTATACTAGCCGCTGCGCTTCGTGGTGCGGGCAAAGTGTATACGGTAATGCTTGTCCGTCTGCTCGTCTGCACCTGCTTTTTTGTTCCCTATGTATGGGTAATGAAAACGCTTCCTATCCAAAACTTGGTAACACATTTTATAGTTATTTATATTTCATTTTATATAGCGGATGGTCTTATGGGGCTTGTATATGGTTTATATATACAGCGCTTTAGCAAGCAGCAAGAAGCTGCTGAGATAGCAAGAGATGCTACTAAATAAATACGTGAGCATATTAATTGAAGGGATGATATACCAATGGCAAAAGTAGATAAAGAACATATAAAAGCTCTCGCTGACATGTCTCATTTGACCTTTAGCGATCAAGAGTTAGATGAACTTGTTTCTGAGATTGAAGCGGTGCTAACCTACGCTGAAAGACTTTCGAGCAGTCCGTATGCCCAGCAGTCAAAGTCTGTCGTTGCAACAACTATTACAGAGTGTAGCAATATGCGTGCAGATACTGTTGTTGCATTTGACTCATCCAAAATTCTTGAACAAGCTCCACGCCGTGATGGAGATTTTTTTGTTGTGCCATCGATTATTACTACAACAGCAAAGGAATAGGCTTTATGAATCGTCGAGAAAAAGTTGCTGACGCATGTGCTCAATTTGCTCAATACGATACACGCCTTTGCTCTGCGCTCGAAATATTTGATCAAGAATCAATTATACACGCAAGTTCACCAGAGGGACCTCTTGAGCATATGACTTTACTGGTCAAAGACAATGTTTGCCAGAAGGGACGCATTGCATCATGTGCATCACATATTTTAGCTAATTATCGTGCACCCTACGATGCTACGGTAGTCGATCGTCTCAAAAGCGCAGGCGCATTGCTTGTCGGTCGGGCAAATTGTGACGAGTTTGCTATGGGAGGTTCAACAGAAACATCTGCATATAAAATCACGCTTAACCCCTGGGACATAACCTGTATACCGGGCGGCTCAAGCGGTGGATCTGCAGCTGCAGTTGCAGCCGGGTTTGTTGACTGTGCTATTGGTTCGGATACCGGTGGTTCGGTACGCCAACCTGCAGGACTGTGTGGTATTGTGGGGATGAAGCCTACGTACGGTCGTATTTCGCGCTATGGTCTTATTGCCTATGGTTCTTCGCTTGATCAAATTGGTATATTTTCGCGTAGCGTGCGTGATAATGCGTGTATTATGAGTGTAATAGCGGGACATGACGAGCATGATGCAACATCAAGCAAACATCCTGTTGAAGAGTATGAAAAATCGTGTACGGGACACATAAAGCCTGGAATGCGTATTGGCGTAATAGACAATGCATTATCTGCGAGTGGTGTTGATCCACAAGTCGTGCAACGCCTGCAAGAAGCGCTCCAAGAGTATAAAAAATTAGGTGCAGAGATTGTTCATCTCACTCTGCCCACTATGGATGATTCAGCGGCCGTATATTTTATGATAAGTCGTGCTGAAGCTGCATCGAATCTTGCACGCTTTGATGGTATACAGTATGGCATGCGAGACAAAGATGCCCAGGATATCGTTGAGATGTATCGTAATACACGCTCTGCGTTCTTTGGTAGAGAAGTAAAGCATCGTATTATGATTGGTAACTATGTGTTATCTGCGGGATATGCTGATCAGTACTACAAAAAAGCATGTGCAGTGAGAGCAGGTATGCGTGAAGAATTTTTTGCAGCGCTCAAGACTGTTGATGTATTATTTTCACCCGTCTCGCCTACGCCTGCATTCAAGCTTAATGTATTTGATCAAGATCGTTTAGCGATGGATGTGCTCCAAGATTATTTTGTTGTATCGGTAAACTTAACCGGTCTTCCTGCGCTTGTTGTTCCCTGTGGTTTTACCAGGGAAGGCTTGCCGGTAGGCTTTCAGCTGATAGGATCACTGTTTAGTGAGTCTTTATTGTATCAAACTGGTTATGCGTATGAACAGGTAACGCCCTGGCACACGTATATGCCAACAGATTATAAAAAATAACGTATAGAACAGTGTACGCATACTAAAGAATATAAAAGGAATAAACGTGGTGAATCGTCGAGAAAAAGTTGCCCATTCAATTGCTCAATTCGCTCAACATGATAGCGTTCTTGGCTCTGCTCTCGAAATATTTGATGCAGAATCAATTTTGCAAACAAGTTCAGAAAGTGGACCTCTTGCTGATATGACGCTACTGGTCAAAGATAATATCTGCCAGAATGGTCGCATTGCCTCATGTGCATCAAAAATTTTAGAACAGTACAAAGCGCCCTATGATGCTACTGCAATAGATCGTCTCAAGAATGCAGGCGCATTGCTTGTTGGTCGTGCCAATTGTGATGAATTTGCTATAGGCAGTTCAACAGAAACTTCTGCATACCAAATGACCCTTAATCCTTGGGACACCTCACGAGTTGCTGGTGGATCAAGTGGTGGATCTGCAGCAGCTGTTGCGGCTGGGCTTGTTGACTGTGCTCTGGGCACTGAGACGGGTAACTCTATACGCCAACCTGCATCATTGTGTGGTATCGTTGGTATGCGTCCTACCTATGGACGTGTTTCACGGTATGGTTTAATTGCCTATGGATCTTCGCTTGATCAAATCGGTGTATTCTCGCGCAGTGTAGTGGATAATGCACGCGTTATGAGTGTTATGGCTGGCCATGATGCGCATGATGCAACATCAAGTAAGCATCCAACAGAAATGTATGAAAAAGCATGCAGTGGCACTATCAAACCTGGATTGCGCATTGGAGTCATTGATAATGCACTCAATACCGCAGGAATGGATCCTGAGGTAACCACATGTTTGCAAGAAGCTCTGCAAGAGTACCAAAAGCTTGGCGCCGAGATTGTTCACCTTACTCTGCCTACCATGGAAGATTCGGCAGCAGTGTACATTATGATTAGTCGCGCAGAGGTTGCATCAAATCTTGCGCGCTTTGATGGTATACGTTATGGTACGCGTGACGACAAAGCGCGTGATCTTGTTGAAGTATATCGCAATACTCGTTCTCATTTGTTTGGCAAAGAGGTAAAGCGTCGCATTATGATTGGCAACTATGTGTTATCTGCGGGGTATGCTGATCAGTATTACAAAAAAGCATGTGCGGTGAGAGCTGGTATGCGCGAAGAATTTTTTGCAGCGCTCAAAAATGTTGATGTATTGTTTGCGCCTGTTTCACCTATTCCTGCGTTTAAATTGCATGCCTTTGACCAAGATCGTTTGCAAATGGATTTGCAGGACTACTTTTCTGCTCCTGCAACGCTCACTGGTATTCCTGCTATTGCGATTCCTTGCGGTTTTACGCAATCAGGATTGCCGATAGGTTTTCAACTTATGGGACCATTGTTTAGTGAGGCCCTTTTGTATCAAACTGGGTATGCGTACGAAAATGTAACGCCTTGGCATACCTATATGCCAACAAGTTACAAAAAATAGGGGCATACGTAGTAAAAAAAGGGGTAGAGAAAATGGAATTGCAGTATAAAACCTGCTGTTCAATAACGTGTATAGCCAAGAGAAAGAGTTATTCTTTCCTCTTGGCTATACTTTTTGCGAACAGTATTCTTTTGGGATCCGAGTGTAGTGATCGTTTTTTGCATCGTTTTGGTCATTACGTCGTTGATTTTAATCGGTATTGCTTTACCAAAGAATCGCTTATATGTGTCGGAGCAACCGTTCCCTATTATTTGGTAACCCGGCAATTTGATCAGCATATTAATGATTCATTTTTTTGCTGGGACCATCATTGCAATTGCAATCAATTGCCTCATTGGTTTCATAACTGTGCAGATTATGGACTGGGGGTTGTCTTTGGACTAGGCGTGATTGCTTTTTGTCCCTGTCGCAAAGATTTGCGTCGTGCCGCCGAAATTTATCTGACCGCTATTCCTTTTACCTGGATTGGTAAAAATGTGCTTAAATCTATCAAACATGATGGTTGTCTGCGACCAAAGCATGGTAAGTTTGACTGGCGTAAAAAGTGGTATGGCGGATGCCCTTCAGGACATATGATGGAAATTACCTTTGCAGGTGTGTATTGGGGACTGGTTGGTGGCCCGGTGTTCGCCGTTCCTATTTCTATTTTTGGTGCTGTGATGGCAGCTGATTTTGTAGTGGGCAATCGTCATTATGTGTCGCAGCTTTTTGCTGGAGCTGGACTTGGGGTTATATATGCTCTCGCTGCATATCGCACGTATCAGGATGAGTGCAATCGATTATGTGATTTTGATATTGATCCAATATGTACTAGTAGTGGCGAGGTAGGAGTGCGTTGCTCAATGAGCTTTTAGATATTATTTTTACAGAAGCGCCATTTTTATAGCTATCAAGATCTAGTTATTGATAAGAGTTATGTTTGAATTGCATAAACAGTAAGTTAAAAAAAACAAGATTTTTCGAACAGTTTTATATATGCGAAAAATCTTGTTTTTTGATTAATTTGTTTTTATAACAAATCATGCTTTGTTAGTATTTTTTTTATGGTGGCAAGTTCTACTTCGAGAGCTGCAATTGTTCTATGATTTTTTTGGATCTCATTGAGCATCATATAGGTCAATTCTCTGGGGATGCATACACTCTCCGGGTTTCCTTCACTATTAAGACTGACCATTTCTGGATATACTTCGTATGCTTCTTCGGCAATCAGACCGTATTGTTTTTTCTCTGCCGGGTCATTTTTATACACAAATGAAACAGGCTGCAGGTTGAGAATTTTTTCTGATTCATGCTCTATTGGTTCTATATTCTTTTTGTATCGACGTGATGATGAGGCCATTGCTCCTATTAAACCAGCGCTATCTATAAATAAGCCACGAATTTCACCTGTGCCAGCACTGCCATATGCTTGGTTGAACATTGCTGCATCTGTTAGTGTGCCAGTAATAGTTGCATTGCCCGTTATGGCTGTTGTTGTTCCGCTCAGTGTGATGTCCCCGGCAATTGTTTGCCCGCTCGCTGAGGTGCTCATAATAAAGTTACTATTTACTCCTGAGTCAGGTACGGTGTATATGCGATTTGTCGTGCTTGGTTCTGCGATTGCTATAGCAGCTGTTTTGCTGTTTAAGGTTGTACTTTCAGCTATAACGTTTTGTAATGGATCATTGCTGTACAGCGCAACTCTTCCCGCCGTCCCGTAATCAACGGTTCCTGATCCAGTGAGCATATTCCACGTTAAATTACCGCTGCCATCTGTTTGCAAAAAATAGCCATTGATAGGGGTGATTGATGGCAGTGTAAGCGTAATATTGCCTGCAATGCTTGGAGGTGCTTGTATAATGATATGATCAGTACCACTTCCTTCTACAAATTCTATAGTGCCGGGAACATTGAGTGCACTGTTGCCAACAATGATCGTAGAAAATGTTTTATCTCCATCGATACTTTGATTGCCCTCACTCATAATAAAGGTACTGTTTTCACCTGAATCAGGAATGGTATATACACGATCCGTAGCACTTGGCTCTGCAATAACAACAGTGACCGTTTTTGCATTGATCGTTGTGTGGTCGGCAATAACATTTCTCAGTGGATTGTTGCTATAGAGAGCTAATTTGCCCGGATCACCATAGTCGACTGTTCCTGATCCGCTCAAAACCGCCCAGGTAAGATTACCATTATCATCGGTTTGCAAAAAATAACCAGCTGTTGGTGCATTGTGAGGGAGTGTTAATGTTATATCTGAGGGAAGTGCGTCTGGTGATTGAATACTGGTGCCATAGACACCTTCGCTTGTTGGTTGTTGCAGAGTAATAGCGCTACCGTTTGCAAGTATGAGATCACCGGTCATAGTGTCGCCAACTTTTAAAACGTTTTCTGATGCGGCGCCTATGAGATTACCCTCAATAGTTCCACCGCCACCTTCAACATTTATTGATCCGATAACGGTTAAACCGTTTTGAGCAATTACTTCTCCAAGTGCCGTGATTGTTCCACTGACTGTTAAGTCTTTTGGTATTTGAGTTATATAGGGGACTTCTGCAAATGATGCTGTGGTCCATTGTGAATGTTGTGGCCTTATAGCCCTTTCTGAAGTTATAATAACGGATTGTGAGAAGTGTGAGTATGTAATGCAAACAAAACTAAAAAAGTAGAAACATTGTTTTATTTTGATGTGCCATTTCATATAGGTAATTCCCTTTTTTTGCTAGAGGTCGAATTTTAAGACTAAAAGCATTAAGCATTGTAGCGTATGTATTCTTTTAGTCTTAAATTCATTTTTTTGCAACTGGAAAAAAATGATTATTTTTGCAAAAACATCTGTTGGAGATTTTTATAGTTATTTTTTTTATGTTTAGTGTATGCGATGCATGCGCAGTTCTTGGTGATCGATACGTGGGTGCAACAAAAACTATCAGAAGAGATTATGGATGGAGTCTTTTCAAAAGACTCCATCCATACTAATGCTAATCAGACGTATGTGTTTAGAAGTTTATCAATCGTATAATAGGCATGAGATTTCCGGTTGAGGTTGTTGCTTGTGTTGATCCATCAAAAGTTGCTGGCGTTGTAGCTGCAGAAATTGCCGTAGTAAATGTTGTTGGATATGTTCCGGCAAAAAGGTTTGCGGTTAATACATCAAAAGTTCCACCCGTATAACAGCGTATTTGCACGGACGTACCACTTGCAAGGCCCCATAATACGTAGACAATGCCCGCTTTTAGTGTTATTGGCGTTCCGCCATCTATGGTTATAGCGTTAGTAGCATTAGGACTTGCTGCTGCCGAATTGGTGATGCCGCCGATACGATTTGCAGGACGTGTTGATGAACTGGCCGTTCCATCTGGTGTTTGATAAAAGTATAGAGAAGGTTGTCCTGCACCCGTAATGTTGTTCGTGCGAAATACTACTTTACTAAATGTGACGTCACTTGTAAGTGTATACACACCTCCAGCAAAGGTTGCAGGAGCGGTCGTGCTAACGGCTGTATAGATAAATATACCGGTTGGCCTTGGTGTATAGTCACGGGTTTCTATACCTGGAGGCGTGACTGTTTTCCAACCTAAAGTGCCAGTGCCATTAGTTACCAGTGATTGATCAATTGTTCCATCAGTTGCCGGCAGCGTCCAGGTAACATTGCTTGTAACAACTCCTGCTGATCGAAACGCTACATAGTTACTCGAGTCAGTATCTGCAAAGCGCAACGGGTTTGTTGCGTTCAGTGTAATAGAGTTTGTTGCTACGGTTGCTCCGCTAAGCGTTGTTGTCCCCGAGAGTGTTACCCCTCCAGCAATTGTTTGCTCAGCAGATGAATTAGTCATCACAAAGCTGCTGCTTGTGCCGCCGGTATCAGGAATGGTATAGGTGCGCGACGTGCCAGTAGTTGGTGCAGATAGGGTTGTTGTGTTTGTGTTGCCAAGTGTTAACTGATTGGTTGCGTTAGTCAGTGCGAGAGATGCGAATGTTGGGCTTGCGCTGGTAGCGACACTTTGTGGGACTACCAGAGAGATTGCTCCTGCTGTTGAGTTAACGGTAATATTGGTTCCACTAATGGTTCCTGCGGTAGGAATAGCGCCGGTTGATCCAATAAATATTTGTCCATCTGTTAGTGCTCTTGTTGAGAGGGCGCCACCTGCGCTATTCATCACAACACCTGCTGTTGCAAATGATGAGAGTGTTGTTGTTCCCGAGAGTGTTACACCTCCAGCAATTGTTTGTCCTGCTGCTGAGTTAGCCATCACAAAGCTGCTACTTGTATTGCCAGTATCAGGAATGGTATAGGTGCGCGATGTGCCGGTAGTTGGTGCAGAAAGGGTTGTTGTGTTTGTGTTGCCCAGGATTAATTGATTGCTGCTAGCGTTGAGTGTTTCACTGGCGAATGTTGGAGTAGCGCTGGTAGCGACACTTTGTGGGACCACCAGAGAGATTGCTCCTGCTGTTGAGTTAACGGTAATATTAGTTCCACTAATGGTTCCTGCGGTAGGAATAGCGCCGGTTGATCCAATAAATATTTGTCCATCTGTCAGTGCTCTTGTTGAGAGGGCGCCACCTGCGCTATTCATCACAGCACCTTCACTGGCAAATGATGAGAGTGTTGTAGTGCCCGAGAGCGTTACGCCTCCACCAATTGTTTGTCCAGTCGATGAATTAGTCATCACAAAATTACCATTGATCCCTGTATCAGTAATCGTGTATGTACGTGATGCCGTCGGAGTCATTGCATTAATCGTTGTGGTGTTTGCTGATCCCAGGGTGAGCTGATTGCTTGTTGCGCTGAGTATTTCGCTAGCAAACGTTGGGGTAGCCGCACTGTGAATATTCTGTGGCAGAGATAGAGTAATTGATCCAGCGCCGTTAGTTACAATAACTTGGTTCGCTGATGACTGGGTAATTGTTGATGCAACTGATGCATTGCCCGTAGATCCAATAAAGAGTTGTCCATCAGTGAGTGCTGCAGCTTCAACCATAGCACCACCTACCGAGACTATCATACGTTTGTTAAGCAGTGTGGCACCTGAATTGGTACCG
>CAIKXM010000002.1 GCA_903831405.1 uncultured bacterium | reverse complement strand
TATACATTGTTTTTTGATGTAAAAAGTAATTTTTTTGCATATAAAGTCTGTATAAATGTTTTACTTATTTTACTGTTTCTGTAATAGGCTATACACTAATAAAAAGATTTATAATTCGCAGTGGTATCTCCTTGATATCTTTGCTGAAACTTATATACTGATTAGAAACTTTTTGACATGTGAGAATTATTGGTGAGGTTCCCGAGTGGCCAAAGGGGACGGACTGTAAATCCGTTGGCAATTGTCTTCGTAGGTTCGAATCCTACCCTCACCACCATAAAAATAAAGAAGGCGGGAATAGCTCAATTGGCTAGAGCGACAGCCTTCCAAGCTGTAGGTTGCGGGTTCGAGTCCCGTTTCCCGCTCCAGTAGATAAAAAAAATGTGTTGCTGGCGTAGCTCAGTTGGTAGAGCAGCTGATTTGTAATCAGCAGGTCGTTGGTTCAAGTCCAATCGCCAGCTCCATTTTAATTAAATGGATTAATGCCCTCGTAGCTCAGTGGCAGAGCACTCCCTTGGTAAGGGAGAGGTCACCGGTTCAATCCCGGTCGCGGGCTCCAAAAATAATGCTTTGGGAAATTATAATATAATAGCTTTAATGATAGAGAGTATTACACAATGGCAAAAGAAAACCGTATGATAATAACGCTTCGCAGCAGCGCAAGCCCCCATACCTATACAACAATGAAAAACAAAGTAAACACAACTGGACGCATAGAATTGAAGAAGTATGACCCTGTCGTACGAAAACATGTTATGTACAAAGAGACAAAATAAAATTTTGGTCTTTAAAAATTTGAAAGGCCAGTAGCTCCAATGGTAGAGCAGCAGACTCCAAATCTGCCTGTTGGGGGTTCGAGTCCCTCCTGGCCTGCCAGTAACTTTTTAGGAGTGAACACGCATGAATAAAGTTGTACAATTTCTGCAAGAAGTTCGTGTTGAGTTTTCTCGTGTTGAATGGCCTTCGATTACAGAATGGCTAGGTGCAACACGAGTTGTTTTGTTTGTTGTGGTGTTATTTACGATATACTTTTTTTTGGTAGACCGATCATTGCAAGCCCTTCTTAAAGTTATTTTTAATTATAGTTTGTAGGATGCGTAGCTGGTGAAAAAAGAGACCATTGCAAAAATAAAAGGTTATTATAAATGAAACGATGGTATGTAATTCAAGTTTTTGCTGGCTATGAAGATATGGTTAAGCGTGACTTAGAACAAAAAATAAAAGAAACAAATTCAGAAGATTTGTTTGGACAGATTTTGATCCCTTCAGCAAAAATGCGCCACTTCTTCGATGCAGCAGATGCATTGCAAAATCAACAAATGTTTCCCGGTTACTTGCTTGTTGAAATGGATGCGCAAACGGCAGCAATTCGTTTGATAACAAAAACTAATCGCGTCATGCGTTTTCTTGGCGGCAAGGATCCTGTTGCTTTAAGTCAAAAAGAAATTGACAGAATCATGAATCAAATGAGTGGCGGCTTTGTCGTGACTAGTGAAGAGCATGGTTTAGAGGCAGGAAAAGATGTTGAGATAAAGGATGGTCCATTTATTGGCTTCTCTGGGGTGATTGATTCTATTGATGAACAGTCTCAACGGTTGGTTGTTATGGTTAGTATATTTGGTCGTATGACTCCCGTTGAACTACGCTTTGATCAGATTAAGAGATAGTTATATATTTAAAAGGAATTGTTAATGGCAAAGCCAATAAAAGCAAAAATTCGCCTGCAAATAGCAGGTGGCGCAGCAACCCCAGCACCTCCAGTTGGTTCTGCTCTTGGTCAACAAGGTGTAAATATTATGGATTTCTGCAAACAGTTTAATGCAAAAACGGCTGACCGTCGTGGGCAAACTGTTCCTGTGGTTATTACGGTGTACACCGATAAGAAGTTTGATTTTGTTATAAAAACAGCACCAGCTTCTGAATTAATAAAGAAAAAAGCAAAAGTAGAAAAAGGCTCTGCCCGCCCTAATACTATCAAAGTTGCGCAGCTTACCTGGGCAGATGTTGAAGATATTGCAAAAGTAAAAATGGCTGATTTAAATGCAACTTCTATTGAACAAGCAAAAGCTATTATTGCTGGAACAGCTCGCAGCATGGGTATAGATGTAGTTTAAGATGAGTGCCCGTTTATAATTAAAGGATGTGTATGATTAAGCATGCAAAAAAATATACAAAAGCACATGATTCACTGAAAAGAGGTCAAACGTATACTTTTCAGGAGGGCATCACTCTGGTTAAAGAACGTGCATATGCAAAGTTCGACGAATCAATTGATGTTAATGTGCTTCTTGGTATAGACCCTACAAAAGGCGAACAAATTGTTCGTGGATCGGTTACATTACCTAATAGTATTGGCAAAAAAGTCGTTATTGCCGTATTCGCAAAAGGTGAATATGCAGATAAGGCTCGTGAAGCTGGTGCTGATTATGTTGGTGCAGAAGACTTGATTGAAAAAATCAATGCAGGTTGGATGGATTTTACCAATGCTCTTGCAACACCAGACTTAATGGGAATGGTTGGTAAAGTAGCAAAAATATTGGGGCCCAAAGGCTTGTTGCCAAATAAAAAACTTGGTACCGTTACCTTTGACCTCGCGCCGGTTATTGCTGAATTAAAGCAAGGCCGACTGTTCTTTAAGAATGATAAGAGCGGTTCTGTTAACTTTACCTTTGGTAAAGTGTCTCTTCCTGCTGACAAACTTAAAGAAAATATAGCGAGCTTTCTCAAAGCCCTTGCAGCGGTTAAACCCTCTGCAGCTAAAGGTGTCTTTTTGAAAAAAATCACCATTTCTTCAACAATGGGGCCTGGTATTCAAATATCTGGCGATATAGCATAATTACCCGGAAAATGTGAGGTTTTGATATGAATCGTCAGGAAAAAATAGATTGTGCTCAAGCATTTAAAAAAGACTTGCAAGAAAGTGAAGCAGTTTTTCTTATTGGAGTGCAGGGATTAACGGTTGAGCAATCAGAAACTTTGCGCAAAGGCATTCGCTCTGCTGGTGGATCAGTTCGCGTAGTTAAAAATACACTGCTTAAAAAAGCAGTTGTTGGTATCCCTACGATTTCTGATTTGACTCGATTTTTTAAAGAGCAAATTGCTGTTGTTACCGTTCCAAAAAACGCAACAATTGCTGCAAAAATTATTTATGATTTTGCTAAAGAAAATGAAAAAATGACGCTTGTTGCTGGCACTTTTGAGCAACAAGTAATTGATAAAGCAACATTCGCTTATATAGCAACATTGCCATCAAAGGATGTTTTGATCGCACGTATTTGTGGTGCTCTTAAATCATCGCTTATTCGAGTAGCATATGTTCTTTCGAATGTTAAAGAAAATTAGTAGTTGAAAACACGTAAAATAGTTTGGAGTTTTTATGTCAAAGATTCAAGAAATAGTAGATATAATCAGCACAATGAGTGTTATGGAATGTGCTGATCTTGCAAAGTCATTAGAAGAAAAGTTCGGTGTTTCTGCTAATATGATGTCTTCAGGCGCTCCTGCAGCAGCAGCCGTAGTTGTTGAAGAAAAAACAGAATTTAAAGTTGAACTTATTGATGGTGGCTCAAATAAAATCAGTGCTATCAAAGCTCTTCGTCAAGTAAAAAAAGACATTAGTCTTGGTGATGCAAAGAAGGCAGTTGAAGAAGCTCCTTTTGTTATAGCTGAAGCAGCAACTAAAGAAGAAGCTGAAGCTATGAAAGCTACTATGGAAAATGCTGGAGCAAAAGTTAAGATTTCTTAATTTGCTTGCATAACCATTTTTAAAGAACGTAGAAACGCATTTATGCGGTTGCAACTTTTGTTGCAACCGCTTGCGTGTTAAAAGAAGCATAATATGAAATTAATAGACTTGGTAATTATCTGTATATAGTGGCTGACAAGAAGATATAAAAAGATATAAAAAATTTCGAATGCGTAAGGAGCGAGTGGTATGTCGAGCCTGTGTTGTCCTGGTGGGGAAATCGTGCGAAAATCTTTTGGAAAGATTAAGCATGTTGTGTCGGTCCCTAACTTGATTGAAGTGCAATCAAAATCTTTTAATGACTTTGCTCAGCTTGATTTCTTACCTCAAGAGCGTCAAATTGTTGGTTTAGAAAAAGTTTTTCGTGATATTTTTCCTATAGATTATGGAGATAAAATATCATTAGAATATGTAAGTTACGAGCTTGGCTTGTGGACGTGTATTTGTGGTAAATTATCAGGCATAGAAAATCGGTATACATGGGTAAATAAAGAAACCAATGAAACTGGTTGTTCTCGCATTGACAATGAAAAAAAAACACGTCGCTATATAACCTGTCCTAATTGTTTATCACGCGTTGGTATTAAGTTACCCTTTACGCTTGATGAAGCTCGTACTGCTGGACAGTCATTTACTATGCCTCTGCGAGTAAAAATTCAATTAACAAATTGGGATGTTGATCAGAATGGAGAACGTTTTGTTCGCGATATTAAAGAACAAGATATCTTTTTTGCTGACGTTCCTGTTATGGCTGATTTATTCGAAGAAGGTGGACAATATAAACTTGGCAGTCTTGCAACCTTTCTTATAAACGGTATAGACCGGGTTATTGTAAGTCAGTTGCATCGTTCGCCTGGTGTTGTTTTTGCTCAAAATAAAAAAATGAAGGATCCTCGCGGAAAAGACGCGTTTATTTCGCGTATTATTCCTATGCGTGGTTCTTGGATTGATTTCGAATTTGATTCAAATGATTTTTTATATGCACGTCTCGATAAGAAAAAGAAAATTTTAGTTACGACATTCCTGCAAGCCCTTGGGGTAAGTCGTGATGAAATAATTCCGCTTTTTTATCAGTTTGATGAAGTCTTCTGTGAAAATGGATTCTTTTATCAAAAACTTGATAAATCATTGATTGGCATTCGTATAGAAAAAGACATGCTTGATGAATCAATAGAAAAGAAGTATATAAGCAAACGTCTTACTGCAGAAGTTTTGGTAAAGCTGCAAGCAGCAGGCGTTGATCGTTTACTTTTATCAAAAGTAAAGATGCTTAACCGTATCATTGGCGCTGATATAATACATCCAAAAACTGGTGAAATTATTGCAGAACATGGCCATCTTATTGATGATCTTGTTTATGATCAAATAAGCCAAATTGATGGTTTTGTTGTGAAATTAATCTCAAACAGTGGTTGCGTTATTCAGCCAGTAATTCCTCATGCATTAACGCAGGATCGTTGCTTCTTGCAAGAGGATGCACTTCGCGAGGTCCATGCAAAAATATGGCCTGGCGATAATGCATCGGTTGATGAAATTAAAGAACGTTTAGAAAATGTACTGTTTAATCCGCGTTTTTATGATTTAACGCGTGTTGGTCGTGTACGTTTAAATCGTAAACTGGGATTGTCGATTGATGAGGGTTGGTTTGCCTTAACACGAGAAGATATTTTTGCTACTATTCGCTATTTAATCGGACTTCGTGAACGCGGTGAAGGTGAAATTGATGACATTGATCACTTGGGAAACCGTCGTGTGCGCTTGGTTGGCGAATTACTTGCAAACCAAATGTATATGGGTATGCTTCGCGTTGAACGTATAGCTCGTGAGCGTTTACGTCTTCAAGAAGCTACTGGCGCACTCATGCCTCAAGACTTTCTTAATGTGAAGCCTCTTTCTGCTGTTGTTCGTGAATTTTTTAGCACAGGACAGCTTTCACAGTTTATGGATCAAACAAATCCTCTCTCTGAAATAGCTCATAAGCGTCGCCTCTCAGCCCTAGGGCCCGGTGGTGTGACAAAAGATCGAGCAACATATGAAGTTCGAGACGTTCACCAATCGCACTATGGTCGTATTTGTCCTATCGAAACACCAGAAGGTCAGACTATTGGTCTTATTTCTTCTCTCGCTACCTATGCCACAGTGAATGATCTTGGTTTTATTGAAACCGCATATCACCCTGTGCAAAAAGGTGTGGTAAAGAATGACGTTATTTTCCTTGATGCCTTTGAAGAATCAGATAAGTATATTGCTCAAGCTGACAGTGTAGTTTCTGGTAACAATAAGCTTAAAGATGATCTGGTGTGGGCTCGCCACAGCGGAAACTATATGTATGTTGAGTCTGATCGTATTGACTATATAGATCTTTCTCCAAAACAGCTTGTTTCTGTTGCAACAGCATTGATACCATTCTTAGAGCATGATGACGCATCTCGTGCATTGATGGGTGCAAACATGCAGCGTCAAGCGGTACCGCTTGTACGTATGCAGCAACCTATTGTTGGTACAGGTATGGAGTTCGAAATTGCACGTGCATCCGGAACTTCTGTTACAGCACGGATGAATGGTGTTGTTGAGTATGTATCTTCTGAATGTATTGTTATTCGCATAGATCAAGATGAGTTTGAGACGTTTGATGATTGGGTTTCTCAAGGTGTACAAATTTATCACCTTAAAAAATTCCAACGCTCAAGTCATAGAACATGGGTTCATCAAACCCCTATCGTTAAAGCTGGTGAAGTTGTTAAAAAAGGTCAAATGCTTACCAATAGCGCTTCAGTTCTTGAAGGTGAATTGGCACTTGGAACCAATCTTCTTGTTGCATTTATGCCATGGCGTGGATATAACTTTGAAGACGCAATTGTGCTTAATAAGCGATTAGTTGCTGAAGACGTTTTAACCTCTGTTCATATAGAAGAGTACGAAGCAGATGCACGAGATACAAAGCTCGGGCCTGAAGAAATAACTAAAGATATACCAAATGTAAGCGAAACGGCTCTTGAAGGTTTAGACGAAGATGGTATTGTTCGCATAGGAACACGTGTTAAACCTGGAGATATCTTGGTTGGAAAAGTTACTCTTAAAGGCGATGTGCAAACATCTCCCGAAGAAAAACTTTTGCGTGCTATTTTTGGTGAAAAATCCCGTGAAGTTCGTGATACTTCTCTGCGAGTACCGCCAGGAGTTAGCGGAACAATTATTGATGTCAAAGTGTTTTCGCGAAGCGGCGTTCGTAAAGATAGCCGTTATAAAGAAATTGTTGCTCAAGAAACAGCTCGTTTAAAAGTAGAACTTGATATGCAAGTTGCTATTTTGCAAAAAGAAATTTTTGAAAAAGCGGTTGCGCTGCTTGATAGAAAAAAACCGAGCGTTAAAACTCAGAAGCAGGGTGTTGGTGAAACTGTTTTTGAAAAAGAACTTTTACAGGCATTGTTGTTTGAAGAATTAATTCTCTTAAAAACTACTGATAAAAAAGCTCAACAAGAGATTGATCATCTTGGCCATTTATTTGAGAGTCAGATAAGAGTTCTTAATGGTCTTCATGAAGAACGTATTAATGTGCTCAAAAAAGGTGACCCATTGCCTTCTGGTGTTATTAAGAAGGTAAAAGTATACGTCGCAATGAAACGACCAATTCAGGTCGGTGATAAAATTGCAGGTCGCCATGGAAACAAGGGTGTTATTTCTACTATTGTTCCTCGTGAAGATATGCCATATCTTGACGATGGTACCGCGGTTGATGTTGTCCTTAATCCTCTTGGTGTACCTTCCCGTATGAACGTTGGTCAAATATTGGAAACAGTTCTCGGGTACGTAGGTAAAGTGGTTGGTGATAAAATTGATGCAGCCTATAAAGCTCAAAATAAAAAAGCCATTTACGACATATTAAGAGATGCATATGGTGATGATTTCATTACAGAATATGAACGCTTATATGGTATTGAAGGTCTTGAATTACTTGTTCAAAAAAGTGCTCGTTGCGGTATTTTTTACCGAACGCCGGTATTTGATGGCGCAGATTTCCAAAGCGACATCCTTCCAATTTTGAAAAGTAATGGTTTGTCAGAAACTGGCGCTTATTATATTCGTGATGGTCGAACCGGCGAATACTTTGATCAACCGGTTACCGTTGGTGTCATTTATATGATGAAATTGAACCACATGGTAGATGATAAGTTGCATGCTCGCTCTGTTGGACCATATTCTCTTGTTACGCAGCAACCATTAGGCGGCAAAGCTCAAATGGGTGGACAGCGTTTTGGTGAAATGGAAGTATGGGCATTGGAAGCATATGGTGCAGCGTATTCATTGCGTGAAATGTTGACCTATAAATCAGATGATGTAGGCGGTCGACATAAAGTATACGACGCGATAGTTCGTGGTGAAGAAATTCCTGATCCAGGACTACCTGAATCCTTCAATGTTTTGATAAAAGAATTCCAAAGCTTGGGTCTGCGTGTAGATCTATTCAAGAGTGCCAAGGAGGACGTCAGTGAGTAATTATATATTTGAGCGTTTTAGAGAATACATTCAAGCAAGTCAGTTCAACGCTTTACGCGTTGGACTGGCTTCTCCAGAAAAAATAAAATCACTTTCCTATGGAGAAGTGAAAAAAATAGAAACGATAAATTATCGCACGCTTAAGCCAGAGCGAGATGGTTTATTTTGCGCACGCATTTTCGGTCCGGTAAAAGATTGGGAATGTAATTGCGGTAAATATAAACGCATGAAGCATCGTGGTATTACGTGTGAAAAATGTGGTGTTGAAGTTATTCAAGCACGCGTTCGTCGTGAACGTATGGGTCATATAAATCTCATTGCGCCAGTATGTCATATTTGGTACCTTAAGGGTATTCCAAGTTATTTAAGTCAAATTATGGACATGCCGGTAAAGGATCTTGAACGTATCGTATATTTTGACTCTTATTTAGTTATAAATTCGGGAAAATCTCCATACGCGCGCAAAATGCTTCTTACCTCGAATGAGTATGAGAAATATCTTGAACTGCATCCCGAAGATATGGAATTCTCTGTTGAAACTGGCGCACAAGCAATTCTTCAGATTTTATCTGAGATGGATCTATCTCTTGAAATTGAAGTATTAAAAGAGAATCATTCAAAGACATCTTCTGCTGCAATACGACACAAAATTATGCGTCGCATGAAGGTATTAGTAGGTTTATTACAAGCAAATATGCGTCCTGAATGGATGATTTTACAAATATTGCCTGTATTGCCACCAGATTTGCGTCCGCTTGTACCTCTTGAAGGTGGCCGTTTTGCGTCATCCGATCTTAATGAGTTGTACCGACGCGTTCTGAACAGAAATATTCGATTGCAAAGATTGATAGAAATTGAAGCACCTGACGTTATTATTAAAAATGAAAAACGCATGCTTCAAGAATCTGTTGATGCGCTTCTTGATAATGGTCGTCGCGGTCAGCCGGTTCGTGGTTCAAACAAACGACCATTAAAATCATTGAGCGAAATGCTACGTGGTAAACAAGGTCGCTTTAGACAAAATCTTCTTGGTAAACGTGTTGATTACTCAGGTCGTTCGGTTATCGTTGTTGATCCCGAATTACGCATTGATCAATGCGGATTGCCAAAGTTGATGGCGCTAGAACTTTTCAAGGCCCATGTGTATGCAGCTCTTATTGAACGAGAATTTGCTCCAAATTTACGCGCTGCAAAGCGTATGGTAGATGACCTTGAGCCCGAAGTATGGGACGTGCTCGAAGACGTAGTAACTGGTCACCCAGTACTGCTCAATCGTGCTCCTACTCTCCATAGACTTGGTATTCAAGCATTTTATCCAGTGCTTGTTGATGGAAAAGCAATAAAAATACATCCACTCGTATGTGGATCGTTTAACGCTGACTTTGATGGTGACCAGATGGCGGTACATATTCCTCTGTGTCGTGCTGCTCGCGAAGAAGCAAAGTCATTAATTCGTTCATCAAGAAACATTCTTTCTGCTGCTCAAGGCAAGCCTTCAATGGTTCCTTCTCAGGAAATAGTTTTAGGACTTCACTATATTAGTAAGCTGCGTTGTGGTGCTCTTGGTGAAGGTGTAGTCTTTTCCTCAATGCAGGAAGTTATTACTGCCTATCAGTTAAAAGCTGTTAATTTGCATGCAAAAATTAAGGTTCGTATTGCGGACAAAACTATTGTAGAAACAAGTGTTGGCCGCGTCTTATTATATGATGCCCTGCCTATTGGTTCAGATTTTGATTGGATTAATAAAATTATTCGTAAAAAAGATTTAGGTCAGTTGATAGATCGTGTCTATATTACGTTTGGTAGCGATAAAACAGTAATATTCTTGGATAAGATTAAAAGCCTTGGCTACACTATGGCAACTTCTTCAGGTATTTCAATTGGTCTTGACTCGCTTATCGTGCCTCAAAAACGTGAAGCCTTAATAAAGAAAACAGAAAAAGAAGTTTTAAAAATTGAAGGCCTTTATCGTGACAGTGTTATAACTGATGGTGAGCGATATAATAAAATTATTAACGCATGGTCTCATACTACCTCACAAGTTGCTTCTGAAATGGAAAAAGAACTTGAATCACAGGATAGTGAAGCATATCTAAATAAAGATAGAGTGTTTAGTCCCTTTAATCCTATTTTTATGATGCTTGACTCTGGGGCTCGTGGTACTAAAGATCAGGTAAAGCAGCTTGTTGGTATGCGTGGTCTGATGGCAAAGCCTTCAGGTGAAATTATGGAGACGCCGGTTAAAAGTAACTTCAAAGATGGCTTAAGCGTTTTTGAATACTTTATTTCCACCCACGGTGCTCGTAAAGGTCAGGCTGATACGGCATTGAAGACGGCAAACTCAGGGTATCTGACTCGTCGTTTGGTTGACGTTGCACATGATGTTATTGTAACCACTGATGATTGTAAAACTCTTGGTTTTATCGAACTTGAGAGTTTGCAGGAATCTGGTGATGTATTATACGAATTAGCATTACGATCCTATGGTCGTATAGCTGCTGAAGATATCAAAGATCCAATTACTGACGAACTACTTGTTGTGCAAGGAAATCTTATTGGACGTGCTGAAGTTGAGCGTATTAAGAATTCTTCTGTCACTAAAATACGCGTTCGCTCTACACTTACCTGCCAAATTAAACGCGGCGTTTGTGCAAAGTGTTACGGTATGGATTTATCAAAGGGTGAGCTTGCTGATATTGGCTCTACTGTTGGTATTATTGCTGCGCAGTCAATTGGTGAACCAGGAACACAGCTTACCATGAGAACGTTCCACATTGGTGGTACGGCAAGCTTGACCGATCAATCATCGATTGTGGCAAAAGTCGGTGGATTAATTAAATTACAGGGTGTTCGCTCGGCAAAGAATGCCGAAGGTAGGGTTATAATTCTTAGTCGAAAATCACGCTTACTTATTCTCTCCGATGATGGTCGTGAATTAAAGCGTTATGATTTGGAATATGGTTCATATCTTAATGTAGAAGATGGCAATAAAATTAACCCAGGCGATATTCTTGTTGAATGGGATAGTAATAGTAAAGTATTGCTTACTGAGTTTGCTGGTCGCGTTCGATTTGTTGATTTTGTAGAAAATGTTACGGTGCAAGAGCGCTTTGACGAAGTTACACAAAGATCGATGAGAATGCTTGTTGAGCATAAAGGTGATAAATATCAGCCATCAATAATAATTGTTGATGATAATGAAGAAGAATTAGCACAGTACTTCTTGCCTACGGGTGCGTATGTTGTTGTTGATAATGATCAGCAGGCAATCCCTGGCGATATTTTAGTTAAGATTCCTCGTGAAACTTCAAAGACAAAAGATATTACCGGTGGTCTGCCACGTATCGCTGAGTTGTTTGAAGCACGTTTACCAAAAGATGCAGCTATACTTTCTGATATTGATGGTGATGTAATATTTGGTGGTTTAGTTCGTGGTTCAAGAAAGATATCTGTCGTTAGCGGAGAAGTTTCTTATGATTATTTTGTTCCACGTGGTAAACAATTAAATATAAATCATGGTGATAGAGTAAGCGCTGGCGATATGTTAACGATCGGTAGCTCTGTGCCTCATGATATAATGCGTATTTTGGGTGCAGAAGTTGCGCAGCGTTATATTGTTGACCAGATACAGGAAATTTATCGTCTACAAGGTGTTGATATTAACGATCGCCATATAGAATTAATTGTTCGTCAAATGACGCGCAAAGTTCGTATCGTTGATCCAGGTGATACTGATTTCTTAATCGGTGATCGCGTTGACAAGGTTCATCTTAAAGATGTTAACGAGTCTTTGGTATCAGATGGCAAAAAACCAGCAGCATCACGACCTGTTCTTATGGGTATCACTATAGCATCGCTTGGAACAGAAAGTTTCTTCTCAGCAGCATCGTTCCAAGAAACTACGAGAATATTAGCTAAGGCAGCTATTGCAGGAGACTCTGATTATCTTTACGGATTAAAAGAAAATGTTATAATAGGAAGACTTATACCAGCCGGAACAGGAATAGCATCATTTAGAAAAAAATATCTCGGCATGTAAGTTGTTAGTTTGAAATAGTAATACAATAGGCGCGTAGCTCAGGGGTAGAGCATTGCTTTGACGTAGCAAGGGTCAGCGGTCCGATTCCGCTCGCGCCTACCAAGATTGTTAAAAGAGTAAAAAAATTTTTAAAGAGGTTGTATATATGAATAATGAAGTAAAGAATTCAATAATTAAAGAATATCGTTTACATGATACTGATAGAGGTTCAATTGAAATTCAGATAGCTGTTTTAACAAACAGAATTAATGATTTAAACCAAAATCATTTGAGCAAATTTCCAAAAGATATGTCAGCTCGTCACGGCTTGATTAAGCTTGTTGGCCAGCGTCGTAGCTTTTTAGCATATCTCAAGCGTAATTCTGAAGCAGGTTACCAATCGATTATTGAACGCTTACACATAAGAAAATAATTACTCTTACAGATAGGATTCTGCAAAAATGGAAAAAACGTATACATTGCCCGAGTTTGGTTATGAGGTTACTCTTGGTAAATTTGCGGGGCAGGCGAGTGGAGCGGCATGGTTAAAGCAAGGTGGAACCGTTATTTTGGCAACAGTTGTTACAGCACCATCGACTGATTTTCTTGGTTTTTTCCCTTTAACAGTTGACTATCGAGAGTTGTTTTCAGCTGCAGGTAAAATTCCTGGAGGATATTTTAAGCGAGAAGGCAAAGCAAGTGATCGCGAAGTCCTTACCGGAAGAATTATTGATCGTGCAGTAAGACCTCTCTTTCCACACAATTTTTTTGATCAAATTCAAGCTGTTGCAACGGTATATTCGGTTGACAAGGTTAGTCTTCTGCAACCTCTTGCCGTTGTTGCAATGTCACTTGCATTATCAACATCAAAAATACCGTTTATGGGTCCTATTGGTGCATGCGAAATAGCACGTGTTGGTGGCGTATGGACATACAACCCAACGTACGAGCAAACGCTTGTTTCTGATGCACGATTACTTGTTGTTGGAAATGATGATGGTATTGTTATGGTTGAAGCTGCATGTAGCGAAGTTGATGAAGCTGATCTTGTTGATGTGTTCTTTAAAGCGCATGAAACTATTAAGAAGCAAATTGCATGGCAAAGAGATATTGTAGCAGACCATGCGGTAGAAAAAATGACCGTTGTTGATTCTTTTGATTGGGCTGAGTGGAAAAAATATGCTGATGATTTCTTAACTGAAGAAAAAATTGACGCATTATTTATTACGGACAAAGTAGAACGATCAAAAGGGTTCAATGAGCTTACAGCAGATTTCTTTGTGCAATATGCAACAGAAGCAGAGCTGATTGCAAAAGAACGAAAATTCTTGAGCTACATTTTTGATTATGTATTAAAACAAAAAATTACTGATCGTATGTTTATACGCAAGCAGCGCATTGATTTGCGTGACTTTGAAACTATACGTCCAATTGCTAGTGAAGTTGGTTTATTGCCCTTTTGTCATGGCTCTTCGTTGTTTAAGCGTGGTCGTACACAAATGCTTACCAGCGTCACCCTTGGCAGCGGGCAAGACGAGATGAGAGTTGATAGCTTCCGTGGAGATGAAACTGACAAGGCAGTTATGTTGCACTATAATTTCCCTAGCTTTAGTGTTGGTGAAGTTCGTGCCGATCGTGGGCCTAGTAGGCGCAGTGTAGGTCATGGTCATCTTGCGTTATCCGCTATTGAAAAAGTTTTACCTCAAAAAGAAGTTTTCCCCTACACTATTCGTATTGTAGCGGATGCTCTTGAGAGTGATGGCTCTTCATCGATGGCAACAGTTTGCGGATCAACACTTGCATTAATGGATGCTGGCGTACCTATCGATAAAATGGTCAGTGGAATTGCTATGGGATTGCTGCATTCATCAGAAGGCAAGTTCCAAGTGTTAACCGATATGTCTGGATTTGAAGATGCCTATGGTCTGATGGACTTTAAAGTTGCAGGAACTGATACTGGTGTAACAGCTATTCAACTTGATATAAAGTATAAGAGTGGATTATCTCGTCAAATCTTTATTGATGCGCTTACTCAAGCACGTCGTGGTAGGTTGCATATTTTGGAAGAAATGCGCAAAGTAATGAGCGAGCCGCGCAAAGAGATGTCTAGTCTTGTTCCAAAAAATGTTATAGTTCGCGTTCCTACTGATAAGATTGGTGCAATTATAGGATCTGGCGGAAAAATTATTAAAGAAATTATTGAACGAACAGGAACCTCAATTGATATTGGGGATGATGGTTTGGTAAAAATATTTGGTCAACCTGGTGAAAAATTAGATCAAGCAGTACGTTTAGTTGAATTGCTTGGTGGCAAAATTGTTGTTGGCGATGTGTATAATGGAAAGATACGTCGTCAAGCTGAATTTGGTTATTTTGTTGAGCTAGCTCCAGGTCTTGATGGTCTTGTCCATGTTTCAACAGTATCACGTAATGATCAGCAAGCTTTCATGGAACATTATAAAAATGATGATGACGTGTTGGTACGTGTTATGGATTATGATACAATGAATGGCAGAATACGATTAAAAATCGTAGAGAGTGAAAATAACTAAACCTCAAGAAGCAGAAAATAGAAAAGGTGAGATATGTTTAATAAATTTACTCCAACGAGCCAATTGGCACGAAGCGGAAATCGCGCTCTGGATGATCTGCGTGACCTTAAAGTAACATATGATATTTTCCCATATGCCGGTGGATCGGTACTCTTTGAAATTGGTAATACCAAGATTTTGTGTGCGGTAACGCTTCAAAATGGTGTTCCCCATTTCCTGCGTGGCAAACGTTCTGGTTGGCTAACTGCAGAATATGCATTGCTTCCCACCTCAACACCAACGCGCACTGTTCGTGAAAGTACAACAAACAAGCGCAATGGACGCAACATTGAAATATCACGTCTTATAGGAAGAGCTCTGCGATCAGTTGTACGCCTTGATGTTTTCAACGAAAAAACAATTTTTATTGATTGCGACGTCTTGCAAGCTGATGGTGGAACTCGTACTGCAAGTATTATTGGTGCATACCTTGCGTTGCGTGCAGCACAGGTAACCTGGTATAACTCTGGTGATATCTCAGAATTGTTCCTTCGTGATGAGCTTGCTGCTATTTCTGTTGGCACCGGTGATCGTGGAACGCTTCTTGATATGGATTTTACCGAAGACAGTATGACTGATTCTGATTTTAATTTTGTAATTACTCGTTCTGGCGGCGTTGTCGAAATACAAGGCTCTGCTGAAAAACGTCCAATTACTTGGGAATCATACGAAGATATACAGCGTACGGCTCTTATTGGATCAAAGAGATTGTTTAGCTTTTACGATGACAATTTGTATAAGCCAACAATGAAAAGAGAGCATATGTTTAGACCATCACTTGATATGCGTGCTTTGGATGATTTTTAACGAGAATCTATGACGATACATACTTTTTTTCAATATATATCCCGAGGTGATTTATCATCTCGGGTCTTTTTTTTACATACCAAAGAAAGACCCGTTCTGCTTGGTGCGCTGATTCAACAGTTTGTTGCTAGCGTACGCGGAATACCTACGATTGTGCTTGATTCTGACTGTGATAATTATGATGAAATTATACATGTACTTGGTCAGGTAACACTTTTTGATTCACATAAACTATGTGTTATATATTTGGCTGATTATTCAGCAGTGATCAAAAAAAAGATTATTTCTTTTTTGCAAAACTATACTGGTCCGCATGGCATACTCTGCATCAGAGATGTAGCAGAAGATCCTATAGTGTGCAATGAAAGTGCGCAAGACAATCGATTATATTGCTGTGGCGAAACAGCGACACCGCAATATAGTGAATACGTAGATATTATTGGATTTTTAACAAAAAAAGTTGATCTTGATGAGCGTCTGCAGCGACAGAGTCGATTGTTTTTTGATACCTATATGCACAATAAGTACGCTCTTACGCTTGAGCGCATGTGTGTTGCAGCTATGTATCAGCAGGTTGTCGGGCGTTCAGCTGATGAGTTTTTTGAGCAGTGGTCGGGGAGAGTTTTTGCTGGTAAAAAAACACTGTTCTCATTAAGTTCTGCATTTTTTGCCCGTGATGCATATATGCTTGAGCAATGGCATGAGATGCGAGCACAGTATGGCATAGAATTCTGGACCGTGTTCTTTTTAAGTCAGCTCTGGCAAGCATATGTATTTGTCGCTAAGCGATCGTTGGGGCAGAATCCGCCACCTTCTCGCCTGCCATTCTCTTTTATTAAAAAAGATTGGCAACAATATTCTTCTGTTCAGTTACGTATAGCATATCAGCGTATGTATGATATTGATTGTTTGTTTAAACAGGGTTTATGTTCAGAAATACAGATTGATGCATTTATCATATGGTGGCTGCGTTATAAGATATAAGCTGTCTTATGGCATATTTTTTTAAGACATATACATATATAAAAATAGCATTGAGCTTCAGAGTAACGTATTTTTAACATCGGGCCATTGTATAAAACCAAGTGAAATTTGCTATAACTAAGTTTTGTTAAAAATTTCGTGTACAAAAACTATCGAACAATATTTTCTTGCACAGAATGTAGAGGGCAATGAGAAAAACAGTACGTAAAATGTAGTGACACATATTTATGCGCAAATTTTTAAATATCTTGTTAGTGTAGTGTTGTTTGATTGCTTAAAATTTTTATTATTTTTTTACAGAGGATTGCTACATACATGTATAATCATTCTCAGAAATATGCTTTTTTATCACTAATTTTTTGTTTATTTTTTACTGCTTGTGGAGCACCAAAACCTGCTGTTGTTCTTGATAGTTCCAAGCATATATATAGCTTTTTTGCTCCCGATGATCGTATCAAGAACACATTGATAGAGTTAATAGCGAATGAAAAGAAGCAAATACTCGTTGCTGCATTTCGTATTACCGAAAAAGCATACGCAACAGAATTGATCAAAGCATATAATCGTGGTGTGCATATTGAAATTGTTGCTGACTCTGGTGCACTTGATGGATTCTCGAGTGTGCTTGAGTCTATTTGCAAGGCAAAGGTAGATGTGTATCTGTACCCATGCCTGTACCCAATGGTTAGCGTAGAAGATCCAAACAAAAAAATACCGCTCATGCATGATAAGTTTATGATCTTTGATGAGTCGATAGATGGTAGAGCTTTTTTGTGGACAGGTTCTCTTAATTTTACCTATAGTGCTCATCACCAAAATCAAGAGAATTGTATTTTGCTTGATGACGGCGATACCATTGCCGCTTATAAGAAGCAGTTTGAGAAGTTGAAAACACGCAGCGAGCAAGTAACGGGCGTTGTAGCAAAATAATTGTGTACAAGATTATTTGTTTTTTTAAACACCTGCTGATAATTGCTTTATCAGCAGGTGTTTTGATTATATTGTTGCCCGTCGTTTGGGCGCGAGAGATGAAGAAAGTTGTTTATATTGGGTTGTTTAGAGCTTCGCGCAACGATTGATATCCACCTAGTTGAATGGCACTATCACGCTTCTTCTTCAATGATATTGAGGCAAAGGTGTTTCCATCAGGGCTAAATACAGGATTAAAAGCTTTTGCAATTGTTCCAATAGTAGTACCATCATGTATATTGATTAAAATAACATTGTCATCTTTCGTTATTGCAAGGGTATTTCCATCAGGGCTAAATGCAGGATTATTAGCATTTGTAAATATTCTAATCGTGGTGCCATCAGGTATATTGATTAAATAAACACCACCGCCAACTCTCCATATTGCAATTATTTTTCCATCAGGGCTTAATACAAGAGAATTAGCTTTTGCAATCGTTCCAATAGTAGTACCATCATGTATATTGATTAAAATAACATTGTCATCTCTCCATATCGCAAGTGTGTTTCCATCAGGGCTAAATGCAGGAATATAAGCATTTGTAAATGTTCTAATCCTGGTGCCATCACGTATATTGATTAAATAAACACTATCGTTTTCCCATATTGCAATTATTTTTCCATCAGGGCTAAATACATGCCCATCAGCACCTGCAATTGTTCTAACAGTATTGCCATCATGGATATTGATTAAAATAACATTGTCATCTTTCGCTATTGCAATCATTTTTCCATCAGAGCTAAATTTAGGACGACAAGCCCTTGTAATTTTTCTAATCGTGGTGCCATCATGTATATTGATTAAAATAACATTGCCATATCTCTCTATTGCAATTGTTTTTCCATCAGGGCTAAATACAGGCCTATCAGCATGTGCAATTGTTCTTAATATATGTGTGTAAAGTTCTGGATGTTGTTGCATATATGCACTAAGTACGATATCTTCAATGTTTTTTTGCACAATGCGTTCAGATGGTTTTGGTGCGCCGAGCCAAGAGCCAATTCTTTGACCCACTTTGCGTACTGTTTGTACAAACTTTCCACCGCGCTGTGCGGTAATAAAATTAATCATTTGCGCAATTTCTGGATACTTGGTGCAGTTAGGATAGAGCATACGACCAAAGAGTTGCCATAATTGTTCACTGCCAACAACAATACCATCCTCTCTGTATGTTGTTGTTCGCGCAAGATAGAATACATATGCAAGTTGTTTGTTGTACTCATTTTCGCTGGCAGGTGTCATTGGTAGCGGCAATGGCTGGACTGATGTTATAGCAGCAAAAGCATCGGGGATATCAAAAAAATTAATCAGCTCTAGTGTTTGATCAAATGATATTGCTCTATAGCTATTTGTATGAGTGGTAATAAATGCAATAATCCGATCATTATTTATTGAGCCTGTTTTTTGTTGTTCTCTGTATAAAAAGTTAAGTAAGTTTGCAATAAAATCTAATTGTTGACCAGAGTATTGTTGTATAGGATATAATTGATTTGTTGCGTCACCCACTACTTCTCTCATTGTTTGCAGTGTTCTTGAATATACAACGGCGCTGCCATCAATAGAAAACTGTGGAGTATCTTGTTCTTGGTCTCGCGCAATAAATATTGGTGGTAACTCGGGTAGATCTGCGGGCAAAACAACAGGATCATCGATATCTGCTTGTTGTGTTGACGTTCTTTCTGCTGGAACAGTAGATCTTGTAATTGCTGCTGCAGTGGCAGGGCCTGTGGCAGGTCGTTGTTCCATTGCAGGCATACTGCTATGCAATAATAGTAGCGTGAGAATTGTTATATAGCGTGATTTCATACTACGTGACTCCTCTTTAAAGCAAGATTGTTTCTTTAAGAAATTCATTATACTGTTGTTTTTACAGGTATAAGAAACAGTCTATATAATTCTATTTGTAAAAGTAAATGGTTTTTTAAATATTTTTAAATAAGTGTAATGATAGCATAAAATAATCTTTGTAGTGGCAAATAAAGCAAAAAGAACAGTTGTTGTTTATGCTCCAATAATTGTTCTTTTATTTACTATATATTGACAAATAAATATTTTCAGATAGAATAATAAAATAGTTTGTAGACGATATAATATAAAAAATTAGGTACATAAAGGAATTATATATGAAAAAGATATCAGTATTATTACTCAGCTTGCTTGTTATAGGGTCATGTATTCCACAAAAATCTTCAGCAGGAGCCCTCGCATGCCTTGCTATTGGAGGAGCATGCAGCCTTGTTGGTCTTGGTATTGTACATCCAAAGACAACAGTGCATTGGAAAAAGTATAGCAAAAAGGTTGAAGGTTCAATTTTGCCTGACCCTGTAAAATCTTTCTTAAATAAGTATTATGCGTGGCAGCTTCCAATTACAGACAAACAACGTTTGTCTGTTGAAAATGGTTTAGGAAGGGTTGCAAAATTTTTTACCGCTGATAAAAAGAGCAAATCGTCTCCCTATAGCGGTAAAACTCTTGCCATAATTGAATCAGTATGTGTACTTGTTGGCGTTCGCTTTATTCTTAAAGCTGTATGTTTATAGGAACTGTTTTGTAAGATTATACAGCTGGATTCTTTTAGATACGGCAAAAACGTATGCATTAAAATAGTTTTTCCTGTGCGTAACTATTGAGAAAAAATCTGCACAGCTTAGTAAATCTTGTTATAAATAAGAGGGGTTAATATATTTGTATATTAACCCCTCTTCTGCGATATATTTTTCATAGCGAGCTTCACTTATTTTTTTCATACAATGGCACCGTTTTTTCGGTAGTAGTTTTAAAATAGTGAATTTTGTTATTCACCAAGCAAACCATTCACAAATTCATCAATATCAAATTCTTTAATCATCTCAATTTGTTCACCAAACGATACATACGCAATAGGAACGGACAGTTCGCTGCCTATTGCAAGAATCATGCCCCCTTTTGCTGAGCCATCCATTTTGGTCAAAATAATGCCATCTAGCGGAGCAGCTTCGCCAAAGATTTTTGCCTGCTCGAATGAATTTTGTCCAAGCATGCTATCAACGGTCAAGAGCGTATGGATAGGTATATTGTTATTATTATCTGCTGGCGTTTTGACAGTGTTTATTTGTTTATCAATAACACGGCGCACCTTTGCAAGCTCGCTCATTAAGTTAACTTTGTTTTGTAGTCGTCCAGCGGTATCAACAATTATGACATCATAATTGCCAGAACGAAATTGCTCGCATCCAACAAAGACAACAGCGGCAGGATCTTGTTTTTCGTTGCCGCGTACGATATCAACATCAATGCGCTCTGCCCAGGTTGCAAGTTGTTCGACAGCTGCTGCACGGAATGTATCTGCAGCTACCAGCAAGACTTTTTTGCCCATTTTTTTATATCTGTACGCAAGCTTTGCAGCACTTGATGTTTTACCACTACCGTTGACGCCTATAAGTACAATAACGCCATTTTGTATTGGTGTGTATGGCAATGCTTGCAATGACTCACGTACTATGTGTGCAAGTTCAGCATGCAAATCAGTACCTGAGACAATCGTTCCTGCTTCTACATTCTTTTGCAAGCGTTTAATAATATTTTTTGTCATTGTTGTGCCAACATCAGCAACAATGAGCAAACGTTCTAACTCATCAAGGGTTGCCTGATCAATAGATGCGCGACCAAAAAGTGATGCTATTTTTTGTGCTACTACAGTATGTAATTTTTCATACACTGTTTTGAATAATGAAAACATAGAGATATGTCTTTCTTTTTAATAAAAGTTTTTAACAGTTCATATTTTTTAATACTACTATAGCAAGATTTTTTGTTTTTATTGTTATTCGCAGATTGCACGTATTAGCGCGATGTCGTTATTTGAGATATCAAGTAATATAGTAATATAGCGCTCAATAGCAAGAGCTTCTCCTGTTGTGCTTATATAGGCAAAGATTTTTTTGAGTAATTGTATGCGAACAAACTCAGATGCATGTGAATATACGACTCGTAGCAAAAAATCTCCTTGCAGATACTTCATGTAGTGTGTGCGCTCGACGATAGCTATATTTGCATGCAATAGCGGTGCTCTTTGTAATCCTTCCCTATACCCGGACTCTGTTTCTTCTCCTATAAGATAGACAGAGAAATAAGTATGCATAAATAGAAATATTTGTGGTTGCTGTAGGCGCAGCTCTGCAATAGATTTTTTGAACACATGCACAAGGCGGTCTTTTTGTATTGATGAAACGGATAGTTCGTACACAATGCCAACAAAGGTCTTGTTTTCAGATACAATATAGACAAGGTTCCCAAAAAAAACGGGACATGGCTCATGCCAACATACACAAACAACGTGTATCAGAGAACTTTCTACGACTTCACCACAATGAGATATCATATACTGTTGTACTTATTTTTTAAAAATGTTTTACGATGAATAATTGATATGTCAGTAGTGTCTATTCCCGCATAGTGTTTTGCTGTTCCATAGCCCTTATGAGATGCAAATCCATAGCTTGGAAATACGCAATCAATATTCTTCATCAAACGATCTCGTGTTACTTTTGCAACAATAGATGCTGCAGCAATAGACGAAGAATAATCTTCACCATGACAAAAAGATATAATTGAACCGTTAAATGATTGCATTTCCAATTGAACGGCATCAACAACAATTCCTGCAATACTATTTTTTTGCTGTGTAGAAATAATAGTAAACAGTTGGTTAACGCTTTTCACCATGGCTTTTTTTGTTGCGGCCACAATTGAAGACTGATCTATGCAATAAGAATCAATAATGCCACAGGAGAACCATGCGTGTGCAGCAAGCCACGCATAGGCTTTTTCGCGTTGCAGTTCGCTTAGAGTTTTTGAATCTTTAAGCAATGGACATTCTGTTCCGATTGGAATAATACAGCAGGCTGCGACAAGGGGACCTGCTAAGCATCCGCGTCCAACTTCGTCAATACCGACAAGAAACTGGTTATTTTCCCATGCCTGTCGTTCGAACTCATCTTTTTTTAAAACAGTGCAACATAAGAGAGTCATAAAATCCTATCGTTTCTATTTGACAAAAAGATTGCTTCGTTTACACTTATAATAGTTATCAACTTGAAGTATAATACAAAATTATTCACCTGAACACTAAGGAAAGGATTCCTAAAAATGATATTAACAACACTTCGTGTAAAAGAATTATTGCGAGAAAAAGGCTGGACAACAAAAGTCTTAGCAGAAAAAACAGGCATGTCAGAAAGCTACCTTACCCATATTAAAAACGGTACGCGTCGCTGGAATGAAGATTCATTGCGTAAGCTTGCAAAAGCTTTTGAAATTAGCCCAGTAGATCTTTTTTCACAACAAAAGCAACGTACTGACAATATACAAAGTACTATCAATATACCAGAAAAAGCAGACATAAAAATTCATGTCAATGCAATTCCTATGGTTGGCGATATTCCTTCAAACCCATCACCATACAACAACCAGTTAATGCAAATTACAACCGGTTGCCAAGATATGTTTGTTCCGGTGATAAACTGTACAGATCCAAACATGTTTGCTCTTAAGCTTACAAACAACACGCTTGCACCAACATTCGAAAAAAATGATCTTCTTATTGTTTCTCCCGAAACATGGACACGATCAGGTGACACCGCTGCTGTTGAGTATGGTAATGAAACATTGCTCAAAGCAATTATGAAGATCACCTATACTGATGATTTTGTTGTCCTTGAGTCAGTTAATTACAAGCAAACACCAATCGCTCTTGTTCGCGGCAAAGACCATTTCCGTATTATTGGTCGTATTGTTTCTCGTCATCAACATTTTACTGAGTAACACTGCTTACCCAATTAAATGTTTTTTGTCATCAAGCGCATTGTTCTTGATATAAAAATAAAAAAAGTGGTTCAATTAATTTTTTGAACCACTTTTTTTGTGAGAATTTTTATGTTTTTATATATTTTATAGCACGCTTCACCAAGACATGCACATATAGTAAAATAGCATTACTATTTTCCCCAAGCAGCATGTTTATATAGCGCAAAAACTTTCTTTTTATTTCGTTTATTTTATACTAAAAGTATTGTTTTATTACTACAATATAAAGCTTTTTTCATCCCGTGAAAGAATGTTTTATATAGTGTTATTTTTTTATTATACACTTCCAGTTAGTACAGGAGTTCTAGATGTTACGTCGTTATGAAATGTTATTTTTGACCGGGCCTTATCTTACCTCTGACGAAAGTCAAAAAATAGAGAAGACCATTACCAAGACCATTGCAAGCAATGAAGGACGAGTTCTTTCATATGAAAGATGGGGCAAATACAAGCTTGCATACGAAATTAATCGTAATGCCTATGGCATTTATTTTCTTGTTCGTTTTGAATCAGATAATAATGTTGAGCAGTTGTTAAAAGAAGTTGATATGCTGTATAAGATAAAATTGAACGATCTTATTATGCGTTCAATAGTATGTAAACTTGATCCAAAAGCATCACTTGAATACCAAAGACCAGAATCGCTTGAAGAAGCACCTGTTCAGGCAAGAGATTACTCAAAAGAGCGTGGATCTCGTCAAGAAAATAGTAATGCTGCACCTTCTCAGCACCTTGAAAATGAAGATTTTGTTGAAGAAACTCTAGAAGAATCATCACCTATCGAAGGCTAAATCATGATGAAAAAGTCAAAAATTAAATTAAGCACCCGTCTGTTACGTAAAAAAGTTCGTCGTAGTTCTTTTGGTGCAAAAAAACGTTGCCGTTTCACTTCAGGCGAAATTCCTGCAAGTGATATTAATTACAAAAATGTTACTCTCTTGAGAAATTTTATAACTGAACGTGGTAAAATTTTACCAATACGTATTTCAGGAACAGCTTCTCAGTATCAACGTCTTGTTGCACAAGAAATAAAAAAAGCACGCATAATGGGACTTATTGCATATACATCAGGTTCAACATTCTAAGCAATATGTAGTGCGTAGTTATATAACAAAAAAAATAAGCTCAGCAGGAAAAACCTGCTGAGCTTATTTTTTTTGTTATCTCTAATAATTATTATACGCGTGCAGCCTTGAGTATAAAGTGTATTCCGATAAGAATGCACAGTACTTCTGTAACGGCAAGCGTAGCAGAGGTGTAGACAGCTTTTTCTGTATCTTTGTTAAGCTCAATGGCAGCTGCGCCTGTTCCTGTGAACAATTCTTTGATCAATGGTCTTTTGGTGAACGAGAGCGGGAGGCGCCAGTTGTAATACTTATCCAAACAAGACGTTACCTCTTTAGGCAATGGTGAATTGTTGTGAACTCCAAAGAAACTAGTGACTTTTTGTGGAGCTCTGTATGCATTCCAATAATCCCCTGTTTTTGGGTGTATGACGCCAAGACCTAAGATGCCAAGACCGCTGCCGATAGCAAGACAAACAACGGCATTGCCAGCGTTAGCTGAATTGTTTTGTGGCACGCATGATACTATTGTAAGTAGCGTGCATAGTATTGCTGATATTTTTTTCATATATATATTCCTTTGATTTTTTATCGTTTTGTAATAATATCGCCCAGTATTTTTTCTGCCATTTCTCTGTCGCCCATTGCTATCAGGCAACCTGAGGCAGCAAGGCCCGCTGCTGCCAAACCTAATATAGTTAGTCTCATGCAGGTAGCACGTTTTCCCTGGCTAGGGTTATCATAAGAGTATCTGTAGGATAGTATTCCCGCAAAGAGGGTTATTGATCCAAGACCAAAGCCAGCGATTGTTGAAGCTGATTTTGCTGTGTCTAGCAGAATGTTTGCGGATGTTTTTTGTGGTGTACATGTTGCAATTGCAAGAAGCACAGATAAAAAGATTGCTGATAATTTTTTCATTTTTTTAATCCTCGCATTTTTTTATATTTTATTTATATGATAATTAAAACTATAATTAGTCTATTTGAAATTTTTTATTTGTCAATACGTATACAATTATAGTTGTGCGCATTTTTGTATGCATTGTTTTTACAATACTGCTGTTGTATTATGCAGCCCTTTTACAAATAAGGCGTATTGTTTATTACAACAATACGCCTTATTATTTGCTTATTTTGATACAGCTTTATGCGAGAGCTGCATATAATGCAAGAATATTTTTTGCATCATTAACTGCTTTAGCTTCAGTTATAGATTTTTGCATTTGTGCAATAATATCTGATGTGTATTTTAATGGAATTAATGGGCGATGTACGTTAGGAAGCGGCATTTCTCCTTTATACGTAAGCTTGCCTTCTTTGTCTATTGCTACAAAACTACGAACAATAGAGTGAGTAATTGCAGCGATAACAACACATTTCAGTACGCTGCATTTTTTTGCATGAGCAAAGTATGCGGTTGCTGCAGTAAGGGATACGCATGCAATAAGTTTTGCATCATTTAAATAGCTTGGGTCTAGAGGGAGAGCGCGCATGGTCACTGGTGTACATGCAAGTGTTAGTGCACAGAGGGCAACTAATAATTGTTTTTTCATAATAAGTATCCTTAATAAAATTTAAAAAAAATAATATACATATAATTACGTCTAAAAGCTTAGAGCTTATCAAAATAGTA
>CAIKXM010000001.1 GCA_903831405.1 uncultured bacterium | reverse complement strand
GATAGCTTGCACCAATTCTTGCAATTCTTTGTTCTCTCCAATACCGTCATGATTATTTTGCAATGTATCCATTGCCTGCATATAGGCGTCGCACGAACGTTTTTTATCAATCGAGATATAGTCTGGATGCTCTGCAAGCTGGGATTTGATCTGCTCAATGAGTACAGAAATTTTGTCACAGCTCTTTGCATCTAGCCCATAGATACGCTCAAGAGATTGCTTGATGGTATCAAGCGAAACACTGCTTCGCAGGGTTTGTGCATCTGCGCCTACACCATTATCTGTACCATTTTCTGTATTATATTCTGCACTGTATACAGATAATATATTCATACAGAGCAGTACAAGCATAATCATACGTGTATACTGCATAAAAACTTTTGGTGGAAACTGTTTCATACCTACCTCTTTTTTTTAAAATTTTTTGGAAAAAATAAAACTAAACAACAACAGTTACTCTAGTGTCGATTATTTATTTTTGTCCAGAACTCAAAAATAGAAGCATTCTCTGGGCGGAAATCTTAGTGCCCTTGAGCAAGTAAAAAGAGCTACCCAGAGGTAATTTTAATAGTAGAAAAAAAGGGAGGAGCGAGGGGAAAAGTTACACAAAGATCACAACAATAAGGGCAAAATTCTAACAATCAACGCGCAAAAACCAATCAGAACACCGACCCATATAGTGCGGGTCGGTGCTCTGATTGGTTTTTGTATATAGTGGTCTTATTTTATATAGTACCAATTATATTTTCTTAATTAAAGAAAGCTCTTTTATTGATACCTATTTAAAACATGCTCTACTATTTTTTCTTGCGTCTTCGCTCTGCTCGTGACGCTCTATTTACCTTTTCGTCCCCTTCGCCACCACTCAGATTAAGATTGATTTGCTCAAGCTCGCGCATACGCTTAACCTCAAATGCATGCTCATCAAAGCGTTGCACATCAAGTCTAAATATATTGTAGGCAATTTCCCATCTAATATGGCGCATCATGCCGGCAAACATAGCAAAGGCTTCTTTTTTGTACTCAATTAATGGATTCTTTTGACCCCATCCGCGCAAGCCTATACCTTCTTTGAGCTGATCAAGGTTAAGCATATGCTGCTTCCACGACTCATCAATAATCTCAAGCATTAACCATTTTTGTGCGCCTTGCAGCAGATCAGACTTAATTTGATCTTGCGTTTGGGTTATCTCGCCCTCTTGTACAACACTCTCTTGCGTATCATCAGAACAATCAATTGGTGTACCATTTTTTTTGCTATCATAGTGCATAAACAATTGGTAGCGCATAAGCACATAATTTACCAGGTCAGATTGCAGTGTAGACTCTACCGTACTAAACTTTTGCTCATCAAGTTCACATTTTTTTATATTAAGCAGTGTACTCATACGCTCATACAACGATTCGCGCTCAGCAGGAGAAACAGAACGGGAGGCAATTGTTTGCGAGCAGATATCTTGTACGGCAGCTGAGAGGAAATCTTTTACCAGGTCAAAGATAGCTTTTGATCCTTCGAGCACTGACCTTCTGTATGCATAGACCACAATACGCTGTTGATTGAGCACATCATCATACTCTAAGATATGTTTACGAATTTCGGCATTACGCTTTTCGACCATTTCTTGGGCATACTCAATACGCTTTGATATCGCGCTTGACTCAATAGTGTCATCCTCAGACATCTTTGCCCAACTCATCATGATGTTCTTAACTTTGTCACCGGCAAAATTGCGAATCAACTCGTCCTCAAGCGATATATAAAAGCGTGATTCACCAGGATCGCCTTGGCGCCCCGAGCGACCACGCAGCTGATTATCAATACGTCGACTCTCATGACGCTCTGTGCCCAGTACATACAGACCACCAGCCTCAACCGACTCAACGCCAAGCTTGATATCAGTGCCACGACCAGCCATATTGGTTGCAATAGTTACCCTGCCTGGCTGTCCGGCAAAGGTAATAATATCACTCTCGCGCTCATGCTGCTTTGCATTAAGTACTTCGTGCTTGATACCATTGGCCGTCAGAATACCGCTCAGCAATTCAGACGTCTCAACCGAGATGGTACCAATAAGTATTGGTTGTTTCTTTTTGTAGCGTTCTTTGATGTCCTGCACAATAGCACGATATTTTGCACTCTTGCTCAAGAAAATAAGATCTGACTTGTCATCCCGTATCATGGGCATATGCGTTGGCACACTTGCCACATCAAGATGATAAACACGGAAAAATTCTTCGGCCTCTGTTGCCGCGGTACCCGTCATGCCCGCAAGCTTTTTGTATAATCTAAAGTAATTTTGCAACGTGATCGAGGCAAGTGTTTGCGACTCGCGCTCAAGAGTTACCCCTTCTTTTGCCTCAAGTGCCTGATGCAGTCCATCACTATAGCGGCGGCCTGCAAGCACACGACCGGTAAACTCATCAACGATTAACACCTCATCATTGCGCACCATATAATCAACATCTCTTTTGAATATCGCATGCGCCTTGAGAGCGGTCTGCGCATGGTGCAAATACGTAATGTTTTCTGGGGCATACAAATTTTTAATACCAAGTGCTGCTTCGATCTTATCCATACCAGACTCGGTAAAATGAACGACCCTGTCTTTATGATCAACTTCGTAGTCAACAGCTTCGACAAGCTGCAACATTGCATTGTTTGCCTTAACGTATAACTCGCTTGATGCATCAGAAGAGCCCGAAATAATAAGCGGCGTTCGTGCCTCGTCAATCAATATAGAGTCAACCTCATCAACAATGGCGTAATGCAAATCTCTTTGCACATAGTCTTCGAGGCGAAACTTCATATTATCACGCAGATAATCAAACCCTAGCTCATTGTTGGTTGCATACAAAATATCTGCTCCGTATGCGGCTTTGCGGTCCTCGTCTGACATATCATTCTGCAGCACGGCAACCGTTAGTCCCAGAAGAGCGTAGAGTGGGGCAAAGAACTGTGCGTCACGGCGTGCTAGATAATCGTTCACCGTTACCAAATGAACACCGCGACCATTAAGTGCATTCAAATACAGTGCTAGGGTTGCGGTTAAACTTTTACCTTCACCAGTCTTCATCTCAGCAATTTTTCCCTGGTGCAGTACAACGCCACCCATGAGCTGCACATCAAAATGGCGCTGATTAATCGTACGCATAGACGCTTCGCGCACCAGTGCAAACGCTTCTGGCAATATATCATCAAGCGTCTTGCCCTTGCTCATAAGCAATTCTCTAAAATAGTTTGTTTTCTCTGCAAATTGAGCATCAGTAAGCTTTTTCATTGCAGGCTCATACGCATTAATTTTTGCAACAAGCGGCAGGAGACGTTGCAATAATCTCTGGTTTGCCGTACCAAAAAGACGCGCAAGTATACGTGCGATCATGATTACATCCTTTTCTGTTTTTTTATATTAGCCGTTCTCTAATTATCTAAGCCATACCCTAGTATGCCTTAAAAACAGCACAAGAGAAAAGATATGGTCTCATAAAGAGTTAAAAAATGTACTATAATGGATCAAGTTCATACGCACGCAAAATACGCGGCTGACCATTTTCCATAATTAATTTGATACCAATGGCCCCACGAGCAAGTACTCTATCAATATTGAGATACTTGGAAACATGATAGACTGATCCAATAGTCTGACGAATCAGCGCAACTTGATAATATACTGCATCATCTGGGTCAGTACTTATATGTTGTACGAGTGCAGGATACACAATGTTAATATCGCCATTTTGCTCAACCTGTGCTTGCTTAAACCGCTGGTCCTGATATGACAACAGTACAATCTGATCAAACAGCTCATTCTGCGTATAATTACCTGATACATGTATTGGATGAGCTCGATCAAAAATACCCGTATTTGATGCCATCACCCCGCAATGCAGTTGATCAGTAACATAGTAGAGAGATTGCTGAGAAACCCCAATAAATCCATCAGTATCATACGACTGCCCCACCACTTTTTTTGGATGTATATCGTAGATATAGTCAGACTCAATATCTTGTGGAATATAATCAGGAAGATAGTAGCTCGTTGTTAGTGGGTGCATATAATATCCATCATTAATAGACACGGTATTGCCACCGCCAACACAGTATGCGCCCTGTGAAGCAAGCTCAAAGTGGTACAGCGGCACATTGCCTAGTGCAAAGAGAGCTGCATGCTCCTCGGTTCCACTAGCAACATGGGTATGCTTAAAGAAGCCCTGCAATACATTGAGATGAATGGTTGATACATCAAAGAGTCCACTCACTGCCCAAAAGTTTGGTTCATGTAAGCGTTTACCCTCGATACCAACTGCAAAGCCAAGCATTCCCTGTGAGCCTATCTGCAGTGTAGCAGCGGGACCATTGATAATTAGATTTGCAGCGATACTATTGCCTGCATACTGAACGTCTTGTACTTTGGTGCGCTGATTACCAATCTCAAACACCCCGTTATTAATACTCATAGAAGCACTATCAAACAAACTAATCCCAACATCTGTTGTAATAATAGGGGCGAGCAGTGTTGGATCGGTTGCAATATTAGTTATCGCAGCTGCCTCTATATTCCACTGGGCACTATCATGCAACTCAATATCAACCATACCGATAATACGCACTCGTGAATCTGGTAACGACTTACCAATAGCACCACACTGCGCAGAGAATCTACGTATATTGGTCGCAAGTCGCGAGAATTCACCCTCAAGATGTGATACGTGTTCACCTTCGTACAATAGGTATTCATGGTCAATATTGTAGGATGTAAAAGCGTCAGAGAGTATGCGAGCACCAACCGCGTTTTGCGGCTCAAGATCGCCACCATCAAGATATATCGTCTGTGTTTTTGCTGATTGCTGCATATCGCTGACATTATCTTGCAACATCTTGTAGGGATCTTTTTGCTCCCACAGCGCTATAACAGGATTATTAACTTGCATCTCATACGTGCCACCTACCAGTGGCAAAACCTGATCACTGCCCACTATATTTGTCACAAAAGGGAAAACAGCTCCCGTTGGCTGTAGTGGGTCAGGACTAAATGCATGTCCATACGAGATAGCGCTATCACTCTCTCCTCGACTCGACGAATCACCTGATGTTATAATGCCACTATTCGCAGCAGCCTCTGGCAGTACATCAAGCACAAACTTGCCAATCGGATTATTATAGGCAACATAGGCTGGATTGGGTAATCCTGAATCAGGAATAGTAGGTGGAATTTGGCTGGTAGCAAGCGTGGTCACAAAGGTCCAAAAGGGAGTGCCGCTATCTGATGCCATCGTTACAAATAATTCGGGATGCTTAAGTCCTAAGTAAAGCGATCCATAACCACCCATAGACTGGCCAAATATTCCGCGATAATTACGATCCGCAATAGTGTGGTAGGTGTTATCAACATAGGGAATAAGCTCACTTACTATATACTGCTCAAAGTCACCACTATCAGGATAGGTTGAGTCAACATACCAGGTGCCACCAAGGCGGTGTTCACCATCATCTCCGGGCAAATTCGGCTCACTTGCATCAATCTTGATAATAATCATGGGCAAGAGTTCGCCACGCTCAAGCAGTGCATTCATAAAATTTTCGATAATCCCGTCATAGGTTTGAAAGTCGCCACCAAGTCCGTGGAGAAAATAGGCAACCGGATACCCCTCTGCTCGAGCAGGATCATAACCTGCAGGCAAATATACATTAAAGAGGCGTTGTCCTGGACGTGCGGGGACAACCGTAGTTGCCTTGAGCGATGGCGGAACAAGCAACGATACAAACCCATCAGTTATTACTTCGCTACCACAGAGTGGAATAATGCACAATGATACTACACACAACAAGACTATACACCCCTGAAAAACTCTATTACGTATAGAGGCAAAACTCTTGGCTATTTTCATATACTCATACCCTTTTTTATTTTTTTATATAACTGACGTTACTCTTCTCTGTATTTTTTGCATCTAAAATTGCAGTGCTAGAGATGCATACCAGGTAGTGAATATCTCAACATTGCGACCTGCAACAATACCACGCACACCAACCTCGCCCTGCAATATGCTGTTGATTGCAGGAATGCATATATTCTGCATACGCGCCATACAGCCAACGGTATGTGCTATCTGCATGGCATTGTGTGCATAGAGCGAAAAGTCTGCCTCATGCATTACACCAAAGAGATCAGCATATTCATTGTTTTTTGCACAAACATCTGGCAGCGATGTTGCAGACAATTCATAGAGCGGTTGCAATGCAAAATGCTCTGTATTAAAGCCACCCTGCAGTGCAAGTCGGTACCAATCATAGGAGACACGTACATCTGCCATGGTGCTCAGAGCAAGAGCCCTGCTGCCGGCAAATGGTATTGCTATGCACTCACGCGCACCAAAAACATGCAATAATTCAGCGCAGCCAAGCAGGACAAAACATGATTGTTGCAGTTGTGTGCGCAACACAACGCCGCCCTGATAATGCCCATTGGTACCAAGAGAAATATCAAATACCTGATACGGGTTACTTCTTTTTGCAAAGGGAAAACCACAACGCACTCCAGCCTCAATGCTGCACCAATCATCTCCACGGTAGGTTGCATACAGCTCAGCCATACCATCAGAGAAGCCATGCTTTTTTACCGAGTCAAATGAAAAACCATTACGGGTAAAAAAATCTTCGGCACTGCTGCCAAACTCTTCGATCAATTCAGCAACATGGGTGCGAATGATCCGTGCAGAAGCAACGGGAATGCCGGTTGACGCATCAATAGCAGGCTCGACCCAGAGCACAGACTGATTAGCAATAGTATTGCCAAGCGGTGTGTAATTGATATCTGAGCCAAAACGTTGCTTATTATTTGTATATCCTACGCCATTAGCGGGAAGAATTGGTGCACTCGCAGCCGCGCTCTCACTTATACCATACGGTGTTGATGGCGAGCAGTTGGCAGGTGCAACAATAACCGGGTTGCCGCCAGTGTCAGTACAATCTTGATTGGATATAGTGAGCGGATTACCGTTAAACGTATCATCATAATAATTAATCAGAGGTACCGTATTTCCTGGAGCCGCTATGTCGTAGGGAAAGCGCGAGAGAATATCAAGACGATATGCAAAACTGCCATCAAGGTTAGAGCGCAGCACATCAGCCGTCGTGATAGTACCAAGTCGTCCACTACCATGGCATGAATAATCGTTAAAAGGCTTCTGAGCACATCTCTTTACCATTCGATAGGGCGCCTCAAAACGAACGCCAACCTTGAGAGGCCTGCATGCTGATACATAGGCACAATCAATATACGGCGTAATATTCCACTCGTGATGATAGAGTCGAGGTGAGAATCGCGAGATAGTAAGCCAGGGATTGGTAAATGTTGCAACAGCGCTGTTTGCAAGAACATCTGATGCTAAAAAAGATTCTCGAGAAAAAACTAGTGCAGGGATAGAACCATTACGCAACATATCTCCATTATCATCATATGCACGCTTGGCGACCTGTCGATACAGAGAGCCTTCAATGCTACACTGCAACCCAGGGCAGCCTATGGAAAGAGCTCTATATCGTTGTTGACGATAATAGGGCAATGCATGCACGTCTGAGAGAGCGCCCATACAAAATACAAAAAAACCATAGGCACATATCGCCTGCATGTAGGTCTTTTTTGTATACCTGCTATTCATAGAACATATATTTTTTGCACAATCAATATGCATAATGCGAACTGTTTTTTTTGCTTTGTATATCCTGCAAAAATTACAGAAAGTATCTATACCATATAATACCATTATTGCACTCCTCCTACTTGAACAAATGAGCTGGTACCATAAAATGCTAATCGTCCATGCTGTGCGCTTACCCCGTCACCAATAATAATCTTTGTTGCAGGCAGTGCGCTAAAGCGAACACTATCATAAAATGCTATAACTCTATTGGTATTGGTAAGCGTTGGAACGCGCAGATTTAGCACCGCGCCAGAGCCAAGCTCGACACGTGCATTAGAAGGATTGTTTGGATCTGTATGAAAAGAGAGCGTATAGTTGCCAGTAAAAACAAACGGTTCTTCAACGGCAATAACAAAGGGTACATCAAGAACAATGTCAGTATTATCGCTAATAGCAGGGTAACTGAGTAAGAACTGTGATGCGGTGTACTGCACCTGTCCCTGCAGCATTAACGTACTAACCAAAAATAAAGCAACTATTACCATAAAAAATCGATATTGTTGAGACATGCGCTATTCTCCTTTTTTTTACTACTCTCACCTCTTGCCACTTCAATTAACCTATGCAGCACGCTGCAATGAACAAAAACATACCATGAACAGTTGTTTTGATAAAAAAAGGCCGTACAATAACGGTTCATGTTTTTGCTTTTGCAGGCTTACCATACAACAAATAAAACCAGGGGAACAATAATTATTTTTTTCTACCAATATTGATGTCTTTGGAGATTCGTAGACTTTTGTCATAGCAAATCTATACAGTGAAAAAGATTGAGAAAAAGAAAAGCTACACAAATTTTTTGGAGAAAATATAGCAATATTTACCAAGTTGTGCAGATTTTTACTTACTAGTTACCTGCCATTGGCAAACTATTTTTATGCATACATTTTTATATAACTAAAAGAATCCTGTTATAAAAATAAAAAAGAGGGAAATAAAAGTGGAAAAAATAAAAAAAAACACCCTGCGCAATGGCATCTCACGCAACGTAATAATGACGGGACTTGTTAGCCTGTTCAACGACATATCCTCTGATATGACCACGCCCCTTATTCCCATATTTATGAGCTCCATGCTCAATGCACCCGTATATATTATTGGCATTACTATGGGACTTGCTGATGGGCTATCAAATATACTCAAGGTTGGCTCTGGATGGCTATCAGACCGTCTACAAAAGCGTAAAATATTCGTTATTATTGGCTACATCTTGTCAGCATTCTCAAAGGGAATGATGGGCTTTGCCTATACCTGGGTAGGTGCGTTTACTTCACGCGTCAGTGATCGTATGGGTAAAGGTGTGCGCACGGCAGCTCGTGACGCTATATTAGCCGAAAGTTCAACATCAAAAATGCGCAGCAGTGCTTTTGGCATTCATCGTAGTCTTGATAGTATGGGTGCCGTCATCGGGCCACTGATTGGCATAGTGCTTGTACACTATTTCAAAATATCGATTCGTAGCTTATTTTTTATTGCTATCATCCCCTCTCTTATTGGTATAGTGTTGCTTGTTTTATTTGTTAAAGAGACTGCTGCGCAAAAACCTGTCCCTACAATTTTTCAAAATTCCAGCACCTGTAATAAAAATCATTGCTATAGCAGATCTTTTTTCTGGTTTCTTGGATTGACCACCTTCTTTAATCTTGCAAACAGTTCTGATGCATTTTTATTTTTGCGAGCCCAGTCTGCTGGCGCATCAGTCATTATACTTTTATTGTTACACTCACTACAACACACGTTTTACTCTCTGTTTTCTTTTGTCAGTGGTATTACTGCCAAAAAACATGGTGAACCCATAATATTGATGAGCGGTTACTTTCTTTTTGCCTGTATTTATTTGTTATGTGCGTTTACCTCTGGCTACGCAACATTGTTTATCATCTTTCCACTCTATGGTATGTTTTTTGGCCTGACTGATGGCATGGCGCCAAGCTATATTTCACGACTGGTTAAGCCAGAGGTTATGGCTACATCATTTGGACTGTATTACACGCTGAGCGGATTCAGCGTTATGATTGCATCGATTATTGCAGGTGGACTGTGGTCAGCCCTATCGCCGCGTGCACCGTTTATTTTTGGCGCAGCAATAGCATTTATAGCAGCAATAACTCTTGCTATCTGGCAGTATAAAAACAGAGTGGAATTATCGCGACTCGAGAAAAAACATATAAAAACAGAAACAGTAACATCAGAGGAAAATGTGCCCAGCGAACACTAGATTTGCAAAACTTTTACCAAAGCCTTTTTTTTGCAAAAGCATAACCAGAACCACTTTTTACATATTTTTCAAAAGCTAATGCTTTTTCTTGAGAATCAAAAGCAACATAGGTAACTAATGTCCATGGCTTATATTGTTTAGTATGCGCAGATCCGCCAGCATTATGCTTTTCGATTCTTTGTGCAACATCTATTGTATAGCCAATATATTTTTTTGATGGATCTTGTAAAGATTTAAGAAAATATACGTAAAACATAAAAATCAGCCCTACTACGCAGCTGCCTTCTGCAGCTAGCTACGAAGGGCATACTTCGCTTTTAAATAATAAAATTATTGCTGTCTTTAATGTTAAATTCATTAAGAAAAATGGCCCTTGCGACGCTCTAAACGAGCTATGCAGGGCAGGCTCGCCATACGAAGCTTACTTCTTCGCTAAAGCTTCGAAGTACAAGTTGGCGAAGTATGGCTGTGCCAGTCGAAGCTTTATGCGAAGACTGGTGGACCGCGTTGGAATCGAACCAACAACCCACAGATTAAGAGTCTGTTGCTCTGCCAATTGAGCTAGCGGTCCGTTAAAATTTCAAAATAACAAGAGGCTTATACAAAGTAAGCGTTTTTTATTGCCGTTCATCATCATAATCAAGATAACACATCTGCAAAAAAATTACTGTCTAAAAAGGGCAAAGAACGCATCAAAGATACTCGAAAGAACAGGTACCTGTGAAATATAATAACTCAATTCGGGTCGATGTTGCAACTTTAATCCTGCATTTACAAAAATAACCCCAATAAAAAGTATTATTGCGTTAATAATAAAATTTATCGAAACAGCAATCATGATAATGCAACCGATAACAAAAAGTATCCAACTCTTCCACTCATCATTGCGAGCAACCTTAGTATTCATATTTTTAAAACTTTCAAAAAAATTATTATTCTATATCTATAGGCTCATTAGGAGCGTTATCATCTCTTTTCTCTGTAGCCGTATCTTGAGTATGCTCATTAGCAGAATCTTTACAACTATGACCGCAAGAGCATCTATGATGGTTTTTGCCACAATGATGGTGCGTATAATGCTGTTGAATAGTACCACGAAACAACCAGCCCAACAAGCATACTATTGGTGCT